>JAIVHI010000318.1 GCA_020201155.1 Loktanella sp.
GGGGCCGCCCTTCCTGTCACCTCGGCATGGGACGGGTATCAGCCCGGCACCTATATCCAGACCATGAATGGCGGCGGGGTGTATTGGACAAAGAACCGCCTGCTCACCTTCATTCTCCCCAACGGGGTGGAGGTCCCCACGACCACCTATCCCAGCGGCTACAGGAAGGGGGTCATCGGCTGGGCGTGGTATTACGAGGGGGTGTCCCTGGGAGACCCGACCAACGGGGAGATCTTCTACTCCTATGGCGGGGCGCTCTACAGGACCACCGTGAACTCGTTCACCCCTCTGGCGGAACTCGAATTCTGGTTTGCCAGCCCGTTCTCGGTCAGGAACAGCCAGATCGGATCGTCCCTGCACAACCCCCCGATCTACTCGGTCGGGCTGGACATGTATCTGGTCATCGTCGACGGGCGGGGAGACTACTACCGAAGGTCCTTCGCCTACGGTCTCAAGAGAGACGGCAGCGTCGTGTGGTCCAAGGAACTCATCGCCTCCCCGACCAACCTGCAAATGCCGGGCTTCAACAGGTCCCGCCCGGTTCCGTTCGTGGTCGGCAACAGGTTCCAGTATTTCGGCAATGGCAGGCTCGCCACCATCGACATCGGCACCGGGGACGTCACCATCGACCCCATCCCCGGCAACACCCCCAGCTTGTCGGGGCCGCAATTCTATCTCGATCAGATGGGAGCGATCCTCTACTGGGGCCGCAGCCCCGAAGACGGCCGGAACTACTGGTTCATCGCCTATATGGACCATGTCAAGCAATCCGAGATCATGCTCTCGGGCATCATCATGGACCAGGCCGGAAAGACCGGCATCGAGCCGTGGCGGTTCGACTTCTCCCAGCTCGATGACAAGCCGGTCGCGGGATACCTCATCGAGTCGCCCCAGTCGGCGCGCAAGACCATCGAGGATCTCGCGCAGGTGTTCATGTTCGACATCACCGAAAGCGACGACATCCTCAAGGTGGTCTCGCGGGGCCAGGCATCCTCCACGTTCATCCGCGAGCGCGACCTGGCGGTCATAGGCGAGGCCGACGTCTACAGCGAGCAGCGCATCCAGGAGATCGAGCTGCCCCGGACCACCAACTTCACCTTCGTCGACCCCAAGAACGACTACCAGAACGGCACCGCGCATTTCCGGCGGCCCACCTCTCCCTTCTCGGGGATGCAGTCGCGCGAGACCCTCGACGTGAACATTCCCATCGCGCTCAGCCCCGACGAGGCGTCGCAGACCGCGGAGCGCATCACCTACGCGGCCTGGCAGGAACGGGTCAGCACCCGGATCAAGCTGCCGTTCAAGCATGTGCGGCTCGACCCCACCGATGTCATCACCGTGCAGATGGATGACGGCCTCACCTTCGAGGGGCGTATCGTGCAGACCGATCTCGGCGCGGATTACTCCACCGAAATCGAGATGATCGCGCAAGGCCCGGCCCTCTACACCCGCGTCGAGGACCCCGACGATTTCATCTCCGGCGTCCCGGCCTTCGATCCGGACTCGGGATGGCTGATCGACCCCTTCACCCGCGCCCTCGTGGACCCCGGTGACGGCAGTCTCGTCCATCCCTACACAGGAGCGCCTGTGGAGACCCCTTTCGACCCCACGGTGGATTACCCGCCCTATGACCCGTCCGGCCTGCACAACCCCTATGACACGACCAGCACCGGGACCCGGCCGCGCGGGCCTGTCAAGCTGCAGAAGCCGGTGTTCCCGGCTGTCCTGCCCTGGGCCGGGGACCTGCCGTTCACCGACGACGATGACCGCGACGACGCCCCCGGCCCCTACCCGCTTTACTGGGGGGCAAAGGCCGAAGACCCCAACCTTCTTGCCGGGAGCATCCAGTTCAAACGCCCCGGCGCGGACTGGAGGACGGCCAAGAGCACCGAGTCGCCGCTGATCCACGGCACCGTGATCAATGATGTCGCCGCGCCACCGCGCGGGACGTTCGCGACCGACGACAAGAGCGTGCTGACGGTGATCCCGCAATACGATTTCGAGGGTGCGTTCGAATACGAATGGGAGTCGGTCGACGACAGCGAGTGGCCCTCCGAGCGCAACATGATCCTGATCGACCGGGAGATCATCCTGTTCAAGGAGGTCGAGGACAACGGCGACGGCACCCTGTCCCTCTCCACGCTGATCAGGGGCTACCGCGGGACCGATGTCTGGGCCGGGGCGCACGACCAGGGGGCCGAGTTCGTCCTGATGAACACGCCCGGCGTCAAGCTCGCCACGCTGGGGTCGAACGATCTGCGCAACACCGTCACCTACCGGGTGCTCGGCGGGGCGTTCCGGATCACGCCGCCGGTGGAGGGGAGCCTCGACTACCGGGCGAATGCGTTCCGCCCCTATGCCGTGAACCATATCCGCCGCGCGGATGCGGGGGGCGACTCCACCGTGAGCTGGGAGCGGCGCACGCGCTTCAATGGCGAGTGGCGGGACGGGACCGACGCGGTGCCGCTCAACGAGGAGCAGGAGCAATACCGCGTCTTCATCTTCGACGCAGCCCAGGACCCGGAGGGGTTCGACCCCTATAACGGCACGGCGCTGCGCATGGTGGAAACCACCGCGCCCGCCTTCACCTATACCGGCGCCATGAAATCCGCGGACGGGCTGGCCGCCGACGATCCCTTCCATATCGTCATCTACCAGATGTCGGCCGATGTGGATTTCGGCCTGCCAGCGGGCGCGCATCTGCGCAAAATCGAACAAAACTACTGGGTGTCATAATGGCGACTTCTCCGATCCTCGGCCTGCCGCAGCTGGCCCCGAACCAGAACAACAAGACGGTGACGGCCAATGACGCCTTCTCGATCATCGAGCGGTCCCTCAACGATGTCCTGAAGCTGGACATGTCTGGGGGGAGCATAACGCTCACCGAGAACGATTTCCGCAGGCACCAGGTGTTTCATATCGAAACCACCGCGTCTGCAAGCAATTGCACAGTCCCGAACCAGAAACGCTTCTTCGCGTTCTACAACACCGGGACCCACGACATCACCGTGGGAACGGCCACCCCGCTGCTGGATGTCGTCATCCTTGTGAACTCCTACGTCATCATGTTCGCGGATGGCGAGAACACCATCGTCAAGATCGCCGACAGCGCGGCCTCGGCCATTCCACCGAGTTTTATCGGCATTGACGAGACTCCAGCCACCTACACGGGGTCTGCAGGGGCC
>JAIVHI010000319.1 GCA_020201155.1 Loktanella sp.
ACCTTGTCCTCGACGGATGGACAGTAGCGGGGACCGACGCCGTCGATGTGCCCGCCATACATTGCCGAACGCGCTAGATTCTTGTGTATGATCTCATGCGTCCGCTCATTTGTATGCGTAATCCCGCAAGATATCTGCCGCGCGACAGGCTTATTGGACAGGAACGAGAACATCGTCGCCTCGTCGTCGCCCTTTTGCATGTCAAGTCCGGACCAATCTATCGTGCGGCCATCCAGACGGGCAGGGGTGCCGGTTTTCAGCCGTCCGATTGGCAGATCCAAAGCCAGAAGACGGTCTGCCAATTTGGTCGCAGCCCGTTCATGAAAGCGGCCACCGGTGCGGTTTTTATCCCCGATATGGATAACACCCCGTAGAAAGGTTCCGGTCGTAAGAACAACGGTATCCGCCAAGACCTCGCCCATACCCGCGACAGTCAGGCCAGATATCCGTCCCTCGTCGATCAGAAGGTCCGTTACCTCACCCTCGATCACAGAAAGGTTCGCCCTTTTCTCAATCAAGCCTTTGACTGCCTGTCGATAAAGCTCTCGATCCGCCTGACACCTTGGGCCTTGGACCGCTGGGCCTTTCTTTCGGTTGAGGAGGCGAAACTGAATGCCAGAAGCATCCGCTGCCAAACCCATCAACCCGCCGAGGGCATCAACCTCGCGCACGATATGGCCTTTTCCCAACCCGCCAATCGCCGGGTTGCACGACATGACACCAATCGTATCAGCCGAGAAGGTCACGAGCGCTGTACGGCACCCCATACCCGCTGCAGCATAGGCCGCTTCGCAGCCCGCATGTCCGCCGCCTACCACGATGACGTCAAAATGTTTCACGTGAAACACCTCTACTTTCCAATGCAAAAACTGCTGAAGATTTCGTCCAGCAGCGATTCAACGTCCACTCGCCCGATCAACGCCTCAATCGCACGAATGGACGAGCGGATATTCTCGGCGATGAGATCTTCCGAACCCTCGCTTTCCATATACCGGAAAGCTGCGTCGATTCCATCAATTGATCTGGACATGGCGATGACATGCCGCTCTCGCGTCGCCGTGCTCGTGAACCGGACCCGATCAGCCAGACGATCGTGGATGTCGGCGATCATCTTTTCGACGCCGTAACCCGTTCTTCCAGAAACCGCATTCACCGGTTCCCCAAACCTGTCGGCCTGCGCAAGGTAGACAAGATCCGCCTCGGAAATCTCATCGTCCATCCCGTCATCATCACTTTTCAGAACAACCCGCAGGTCAGCCCTTCTTGAGCGATCCAAGGCGCGCTCCACGCCCAATCGCTCGACTGTATCCTCTGTCTCGCGGATACCCGCGGTATCGAGAAATGTGACCGGAATTCCGTGCAGATCGAAATTGACCTCAATGACATCCCGCGTCGTCCCCGCAATCTCTGAGGTAATAGCGGCGTCCCGTCCGGCAAGACGATTCAAAAGAGTGGATTTACCAGCATTCGGCGCGCCGATAATCGCGACCTCAAAGCCAGACCGCAGCCGCTCTGCAACCGATGCACCTGCAATCTCACGCTGCAATTGCATTTTGACGCCCGAAAGCAGGTCGGTCACTTCCGGCGATACATCGGTCGGAACCTCTTCATCTGCAAAGTCGATCGTCGCCTCGACCAAAGCTGCAGCACGGATCAGCTTGCGGCGCCACTGCTCGACCAAGTCGCCGATTCCGCCAGTGAATACCCGCACAGCTTGCTGACGTTGCATTTCGGTCTCGGCATCGATCAGATCGGCCAGACCTTCGACTTGGGACAAATCCAACCGACCATTGTCCAAGGCGCGTCTCGTGAACTCGCCGGCCTCGGCATGTCGCGCTCCGAGCGTGTGAAGACGGGCAGACACGGCCTTGACCACAGCCGGACTACCGTGGGTCTGAAGCTCTACCACGTCTTCGCCCGTAAAGCTGTGGCCTGCCTGAAACGACAGAACCAGCGCGTGATCGATTACCGCGCCTGAGGCATCCCGTAAAATCCGCAAACCGCGGTCCAACGGCACATCCGTCATCAGTCCCGAGGCGATCTTAACCGCGTCGGGACCCGATATCCGAATAACGGACACACCCGCACGACCAGACGCGGTAGCAAGGGCAAAGATCGTGTCCATTTATCATAAACTACTGATTTAATTCAGATTTAAGAGTTCATCGAGTCGAAGAACTCGCTGTTCGTCTTGGTCTGTCTCATCTTACCCAGCAGGAATTCGATCGCATCTGTCGTGCCCATCGGGTTGAGGATGCGGCGCAGAACGTAGGTCTTCGCCAGATCACCCTTTTCGACCAAAAGTTCTTCCTTCCGCGTCCCGGATTTGAGGATATCCATCGCCGGGAAGACGCGCTTGTCCGCGACCTTACGGTCCAGAACGATTTCCGAGTTACCGGTCCCTTTGAATTCTTCGAAGATCACTTCGTCCATGCGGCTGCCTGTATCGATCAGCGCAGTCGCGATGATGGTCAGCGATCCACCTTCCTCGATATTCCGTGCAGCGCCAAAGAACCGCTTGGGGCGCTGCAGTGCATTGGCATCTACACCACCGGTCAAGACCTTGCCCGAAGACGGTACGGTCGTGTTGAAGGCGCGGCCAAGACGGGTAATCGAGTCAAGAAGGATCACGACGTCGCGCTTGTGCTCGACCAGTCGTTTGGCCTTTTCGATCACCATCTCGGATACGGCGACGTGACGGGTCGCGGGTTCGTCGAACGTGGACGATACGACCTCGCCCTTCACCGACCGCTGCATGTCCGTCACCTCTTCGGGGCGTTCATCGATCAGCAGAACGATCAGGTAGCATTCCGGGTGGTTCACCTCGATCGACTTGGCGATATTCTGCAACAGAACCGTCTTACCGGTCCGCGGCGGGGCGACGATCAGCGCGCGCTGGCCTTTGCCGATAGGCGAGACAAGGTCGATGATCCGTGCCGACCGGTCCTTGATCGTCGGATCCTCGATTTCCATGTTCATCCGCTCGTCAGGGTAAAGCGGTGTCAGGTTGTCGAAAGCGACCTTGTGCTTGGCCCTTTCGGGCTCTTCGAAGTTGATCTTTTCGACGGTGACCAGAGCGAAGTAGCGTTCGTTGTCATTCGGCTCTTTCATCACGCCTTCGACGGTATCGCCCGTGCGCATCGAATGCTGGCGGATCATGTCGGGCGACACGTAGATGTCGCGAGATTGATACGGTCTTCTTGCATGTCAGCTTTCACGCGCAGGGCACGGGGCCGCGCTTCGTCAGATGTGTCAGTGGAGGCGCATGGTCCCGGACGGGATGCAGCCGGAGACATAAGGGGGCGGCAGCGCCAAGTCAATCGTGCTAGAAGGGTTCCACGACCACCGCCACCACGATGATCAGCATCAGGATCGTCGGGGCTTCATTCGCGATCCGGTAGCTTCGTCCCGTGCGGGTATTCTCGCCTGCCGCGAATTCCTTGCCCCGCTTGACCAGCCACACATGAAAAACGGTCATGGCAATGACAGATAGCAGCTTGGCCCAGCCCCAGACCGCACTGAAATCCAGACCTCCCATGCCGATCAGCAGCAAACCGAAGATCCAGGCGACGATCATGGAAGGCCGCATGATCAACCGTGCCAGCTTTCCCTCCATCACCTGGAAGGTTTGGTCCAGTTCAGAGCCGACTGTCGCGCGTTCCGCGTGGTAGACGAACAATCGGGGCAGATAGAACAGCGCAGCCATCCAGGTGATCACGGCGATCACGTGAAGGGCTTTGATCCAGAGATAATAGGGCAGAAGGAAATCGAGCATGAGGATCGGTCTGGCACGACCTTCCGATCTTCTCAATATAAATTAAGAGAAAAGAAAGATGATGATGAGTGTAGTGTCAGGCGAATCTGGGGATCAAATGTCTGTCCCCAAGATTATGCACAGGGTATCCGTGCACCGATGCATAGCTGATTTGACTTGAAACTGGATTTATCACAGGTATTTCAGGGCTCTAATGATTAATAAATGATGACGCGACTGGCTCGAATCCCTTGACTCCAAGACCACGCAAAAGTTTTGCACAGGCTGACTTGTCCCAGTCCACAGGCCTGAGCATCGTCAACAAAAGACCACGACTCGGTGCGAACCCCTGTCCAGCGATTTCGCTCCCCATTTGACCGAAAGGGCTCCTGTCCTCCACCATGACTTGTACGCCGACTTATCCCCATGCCTGCTGAAATCTGCCTTGCGTCTGCCTCGACGATTCGCAAAACCCTGCTCGAGAACGCAGGTCTCGCCGTCGCGGTTGCGCCCGCGCGGATCGACGAAGCCACCATCAGGCAAAGCCTGTTGTCGGACGAGGCCGGGCCAAGGGACATTGCCGATGCACTGGCCGAGATGAAGGCCCGGAAGATTTCGCAGCGCGACACGCAAGCGCTGGTGCTGGGTTGCGATCAGGTTCTGGCGCTCAAGCGTGACATCTTTTCAAAGCCCGCAACCCCCGATGACCTCATACGACAGCTACGGAT
>JAIVHI010000168.1 GCA_020201155.1 Loktanella sp.
CGCCTTGGACGGGTTAAGCCCCTTGGGACAGGTTTTTGCGCAGTTCATGATGGTGTGGCAACGGTAAAGCTTGAACGGGTCTTCGAGGTCATCCAGACGCTCGCCCGTTGCTTCGTCGCGGGAGTCAACGATCCAGCGATGGGCGGCCAGAAGCGCTGCCGGTCCGAGGAACTTGTCGCCGTTCCACCAATAGGACGGGCAGGCCGTCGAACAACAGGCGCACATGATGCATTCGTATCGGCCATCAAGCTTTTCGCGATCCTCGATGGACTGCTTCCACTCCTTGGCGGGGGCGTTCGTCTTGGTTTCGAGCCACGGCATGATGCTGGCGTGCTGGGCGTAGAAATGTGTGAGGTCGGGGATCAGATCCTTGACCACCGGCATGTGCGGCAGCGGGTAGACCTTCACGTCGCCCGACACTTCGTCCAGCCCGTAGATGCAGGCCAGCGTATTGATCCCGTCGATATTCATCGCACAAGACCCACAGATGCCTTCGCGGCAGGACCGACGGAAGGTCAGGGTCGGGTCGATCTTGTTCTTGATGTAGATCAGCGCGTCCAGAACCATTGGCCCGCAATCGTCGAGATCGACGAAATAGGTGTCGATCGCCGGGTTCTTTCCGTCATCGGGGTTCCAGCGGTAAATCTGGACCTTCTTGACGTTGGTCGCACCATCGGGCTTGGGCCATGTCTTGCCCGTCGTCATGCGAGAGTTCTTCGGGAGGGTCAGTTGAACCATTGTAAGGCTCCTTTATTGGCGCAGCCGTGGGGGACGGATCGGGTTTTCACCCGTCGCCCGCACGACGCAGTCTTGATAAACGGCCAGCGGATCGCGCCCCGCCAGAAAGTCCGATGTCACGCCGATGCTGGCCCCGGACCTGAGGCCGTCGCGGTTGTTGATGCCGACGGCAACCGTGCCTGTCGGCCCCTGCGCCGCACGCGCCCGCTGTTCGCAGCGAAGCGCGGCCGTTTCCGGGTCCGGCGGCGGCAGATCGCAGGCCGCAAGAGGCACCAGCAAGGCAAGGGCGGCAAGGCGCATCACTGAGACAGCGCCTCCATCAGGCAGTCCTGAAAGTCGGGTGCGCTGGCGACCACGTCAACGATCTGGCCGCGTGCATCCATATCGGCTGCCGCATTGATCTGAACGATCTGCGCATCTTCCAGACGTGGGATGGCGCATTGGCCGAGCGCGACACCGGCGGCCTGCGGCAGCCCCTGTTCCACAACGTCCTGCACGATCAGCGTGTAGGCTTGGTTGCGCTCTTCCTGATCGGCCAGCGCCGGGGCGGCGGCCATGATCAGGGCGGCGGTGAGGAAGCGTTTCATCAGTAAACCCGTGCTTTAGGAGCAATTTTCTTCAGATCGATCCCGCCCTCTTCTTCGGACGTCAGCGGATCGGTGTGAACCGGACGGTAAGACAATTCGGTGCGGTTCCCAGTCACCTTTGCGAGAGTGTGCACACGCCATTTTTCATCGTCACGATCAGGATAGTCCTCGTGCGCGTGGGCGCCACGGCTTTCCTTGCGGGCGTCCGCACTGACGACCGTTGCCAGCGCATTGGGCATGAGGTTCGCCAGCTCGAAGGTTTCCATGAGGTCCGAGTTCCAGACAAGGCTGCGGTCGGTCACCTTGATGTCGTCCAGCTTGGCCGCGATGTCGGTCATCTTCTTGACCCCTTCCGCCAGCGTCTTGTCGGTGCGGAAGACGGCAGCATCGTCCTGCATCGCCTGCTGCATCTCGTCGCGCAGATCGGCGGTGGGTGTGCCCCCGTCGGAGTGGCGGACAGTGTCGAAACGGTCCAGCGCGGACTGGACCGAGGCCTGGTTCATCGGCGCATTGGCGGTGTTCGGATCGACGACCTGACCGGCCTTGATGGCCGCAGCACGGCCAAAGACCACGAGGTCGATCAGCGAATTGGATCCCAGACGGTTCGCGCCGTGCACGCTGGCACAGCTTGCTTCGCCCACGGCCATCAGGCCGGGCACGATGGCGTCGGGGTCGTCAGCGGTCGGCTTGAGCACCTCGCCCCAGTAGTTCGTCGGAATACCGCCCATGTTGTAGTGCACGGTCGGCAGCACGGGGATCGGTTCTTTCGTCAGGTCCACGCCGGCGAAGATGCGGGCGGATTCGCTGATGCCGGGCAGACGCAGGTCCAGCGTTTCGGGCGGCAGGTGGTTGAGGTGCAGGTGAATATGGTCGCCCTTGGGGCCGACGCCGCGCCCTTCGCGGATTTCCATCGTCATGCAGCGGCTGACCACGTCACGCGATGCCAGATCCTTGTAGGTCGGCGCATAACGCTCCATGAACCGCTCGCCTTCGGAGTTGGTCAGATATCCGCCCTCGCCCCGCGCACCTTCGGTGATCAGGCAGCCTGCGCCATAGATGCCGGTGGGGTGGAACTGAACGAACTCCATGTCCTGAAGCGGCAGGCCCTGACGGGCGACCATGCCGTTGCCGTCACCGGTGCAGGTGTGCGCGCTGGTCGCGCTGAAATAGGCGCGACCGTAGCCGCCTGTCGCCAGAACGGTGGTCTTGGCGTTGAACAGGTGCAGCGTGCCATCGTCGAGCTTCCATGCCAACACGCCCTGACACTGGCCGTCCTCGGACATGATCAGGTCGGTGGCGAAATACTCGATGTAGAACTCGGCCTTTTGCTTGAGCGACTGGCCATAGAGCGTATGCAGGATGGCGTGTCCCGTGCGGTCGGCGGCGGCACAGGTGCGCTGCACCGGTGGACCTTCGCCAAATTCTGTGGTGTGGCCGCCAAAGGGACGCTGGTAGATCGTGCCTGTTTCGGTCCGGCTGAACGGAACGCCGTAGTGTTCCAGCTCATAGACCGCCTTGGGGGCCTCGCGGGCCAGATATTCCATCGCGTCGGTGTCGCCCAGCCAGTCAGATCCCTTGACGGTGTCATACATGTGCCACTGCCAATGGTCGGGGCCCATGTTGGACAGCGACGCGGCGATGCCACCCTGCGCGGCCACGGTGTGGGACCGCGTCGGAAACACCTTGGTGATGCAGGCGGTCTTGAGCCCCTGCTCGGCCAGACCCAGCGTCGCACGCAGGCCCGCGCCGCCCGCACCGATCACGATGGCGTCGAAAGTATGTGTTTCGTAGTCGTAAGCAGCCATGTGCTGTCTCCGATTGAATTAAAGGGCGAGCCGGACGACAGCGAGAATGCCGATCGCGGCTGCGGCGTAGGAAATGCAGATCGCGGCAATAAGGCAGACCTTGCCGGCGAAGCCGTGGACGTAGTCCTCGATCAGGGTCTGAACACCCTTGCGGAAATGATAGAAGCTGACGGCAATGGTCAGCGCCGCGATGGCCGATGGCCAAGGCCGGGCGTAATAGGCCAGCGCGGTTTCATAGTCGCTGCCCAGCGCCGCGCCGAAGGTGAAGACAAAAACCGGGATCAGCACCAGCAGCGCGACCGATGTCACGATCATCTTCCAATGGTGGTCGGTGCCGGTGTGGGCGGCGCCCATGCCAGAGGCGCGCTTGCGGTCGGTAAGATAAGCCATGCGCCGCTCCTTATATGACGATTGCGGTGAAGATGGTCAGCATGACGGCCACGATGATGGCGGCCATGCCGAAGGTTTCGGACTTGTCGACCGCCAGCATGCGTCCGGAATCCCAGATCAGGTGACGCAGTCCGAACAACAGGTGATACCAGATCGCCGCCATCGACAGGAACATGATGATGTCGCCGAACCAGCTTGTGATGAACCCGTTCGCGGTGGCGAAGGCGTCCGGTCCGGCAGCGAGTGCCGCGAACCACCAGACGATCAGCAGGGCCGCCACGATCACCGCGTTGCCGGTAATGCGGGTGAAGATCGAGGTCATTGATGTCAGCTGCGGTCGGTAGATCGTCAGGTGCGGTGAAAGCGGGCGATTGCCCCGGTTCACATCGGCCATATCGGGTCCCTTTTGGTTGCGCAGCGCAATACAGCACCGCGTTTGCAGTCTTTTGCATCATCCCCACGCAAGAGTCACGGCCCGCAATCCTGAAAACACGCGTGAAATCGCCACAGTGAGTGTCTTTTTTGCCTCTTGTGATCACACCAATTTCTGCCGTGATCACAAAAATCGCGGGTTTCACGCAGTGCGCCCATCACACCGGCATCAGCGCCCAATAATCGAGATCGAGCAGGACATCCGGATGATACTTGCCGTCATCCCCCCGCAAGACACCTGCGGCGCCCTTTGTCGCGACAAGCCGCAACCGGATCGCGCCGACGCCGGGGGCGGTGGTGCCCGCGGTATCCAGCACCTCGGACCACGCCCGCACGGTGTCACCTGCAAAGCACGGGTTCGCATGGGCACCACCGTTCAGTCCGACGATCATCTGCGCATTCGCCAGCCCGTTGAACGACAGCGCCCGCGCAAGGCTGATGACATGACCGCCATAGATCAGCCGCTTGCCGTCGGGGCGCTGGGTCGCGTCGAAATGCACCTTGGCGGTGTTCTGCCACAGACGGGTGGCCAGCATGTGCTCGGCCTCTTCGATCGTGACACCGTCGACGTGGTCGATCACTTCACCCACCGCGTAATCACCCAGGCGATGCGGCTCGCCCGCCAGCGCAAAGTCGTAGCCGGTGAAATCCAGACCCTCGGGCACCACCAGATCGGCGGCGCTTACCGCGTCGTCCAGATCGGGGATGATCGCTTCGGGGGCCGGCCCGTCACCGCGTTTGCGGACCATCACCCAGCGGACGTAGCTCATCAGCGTCTCGCCGTGCTGGTTGCGCCCCGTCGTGCGGACCCAGACGACACCGCTTTTGCCGTTCGAGTTCTGCTTGACGCCGATCACCTCGCTTTCCGACGTGATGGTGTCGCCGGGCCAGAGCGGTGTGATCCAGCGGCCTTCCGCATATCCAAGATTGGCCACGGCGTTGAGCGAGACATCGGGCACGGTCTTGCCGAAGACGGTATGAAAGGTAATCAGATCGTCCAGCGGACTGAACGGCAACCCGCAGTCCTGCGCGAACCGGTCAGCGGAATGCAGCGCGTGGCGTGCGGGATAAAGCGCGTGGTAAAGCGCCCGTTCCCCCATCTTGATGGTGCGCGGCACGGCGTGGCGCATGACATCGCCGACGCGGTAATCCTCAAAGAAGCGGCCCGCACTGGTCTTGGTCATTGCTGACCCAGCTTCATGTCGGGGTGGTAGTCCTCCGCGATCTCTTTGGTCACGGCCTGTCCGCAGCGCATCACACCGTTCGCCTCATCGAAGGCATAGGTGGGCGTGCCGTAAAGCTCCCATCCCTTTGACAGGGCGTCCGACACCTTGTGGCAGAAGGCAGAGGTATCGTCTTCGGTCAGCAGGCGGTAAATCTTGGGCATGGGCTATCCGAACGGGTTGTAGCCGAGCGCGGCGTGAATGCCGGCCACGACGATGTAAAGAACAAGGGCCGCCACGACAGCGATCCATTCCGACTTGATAGGGGGCGCATGGTAAGCGCCCCGCGGCCCCTCGGCGCGGTTGACCACGATCATTTCCGCGATGGCCCAAATCGCCAGACCGCCGAACAGGACAAACGACGGCGTGTCGCCATTCACCATGATATGCGCCACGGACCAGACGACCACGGCGGTCAGCTGCGGATGACGGATGGTGCGCGTGATCCGTGTCTTTTTGCCGGATGCGGCAAAAAGGTAAAACGCCAGCAGGATCAGAAGGTTGTTGATGCCCGTCCAAGGCTGGGCCTTGCCCCAGTAAACCGCGCCGTCCCAGCCGCGATAGCCGATCACCATCAGCACGATGGCCAGAATCGACAGCACCGCCACGATGGCCTTGCCGCGGTCGCCGAAGCGCGCACGGCTGTCGGGTGAAATCCGTTTCCAGAAATGTGCGCCTGCCCAGATCAGCAGGCCGAGGATCGTGAGGGTCATGCGCTTTCCAATCGTGCAATCATGTCGGCTTGCGCCAAGGTCGCGCGGGCCGTCTCGATATGCAAGTTCTCGACGATCTTTCCATCGACGACTGCCACCCCCTGCCCTTCGCGCATCGCCGCCTCGAAGGCGTCGATCTGGCGGCGGGCCAGCGCCACTTCGGCCTCGGTGGGGCCAAAGCACGCATTGGCGATCTCGATCTGGGCGGGGTGGATCAGGCTTTTGCCGTCGAAGCCCATGTCCCGCCCCTCTTCGCATTCGGCCCGCAGGCCGTCTGTATCCCGAAACGCGTTGTAAACACCGTCGACTACGGCGACGCCCTGCGACCGCGCGGCCAAAAGGCAATGCTGCAAGGCGGCGGTCAAGGCTGCGCGGGAGCGCGTTCGCAGATCCTTGGCCAGATCGTTGGTGCCCATCACGAAACCTTCGAGGCGCGGATGGGCCGCGATGGCGGCGGCATTCAGCACGCCCTGCGGCGTTTCCATCATCGCCCAGATCGCCTTGTCCGGCACACGGCGGGCCAGCGCGTCGACGTCTTCGGGGCCGTTCACCTTGGGCAGCAGCACCGCGTCGCAGTTCATCGCAGCGACCGCCGCGGCATCTTCCTTACCCCATTCGGTGTCCAGCGCATTGATCCGCACAATGGTCATGCGCGGGCCGTAACCCTCTTCCAGCGCGGCATATAAGGTGTCGCGCGCCGGAATCTTGGCATCTGGCGACACCGCGTCTTCCAGATCGAACAGGATCACATCGACCGGCAGGCTGCGCGCCTTTTCCAACGCACGCTCCTTGGAGCCGGGGATGTAAAGGGCGGAGCGAAGCGGGCGGTCGAGCATGGGGGCCTCATTGGTAACAAAGTTGCGCCGATATGACTGCAAGCGCAGCATCTGTTCAACCCGAAATCGCCGCACTGCGGCGGGCAGGACCGTTCGGTGCTGCAAGGCCTTTCTCATCACGACCTTTCAAGGTGGGTCCACCCCGAGAAAGGACGCACCGATGAAACCCATGTTCATGATCTGCCTGACCTTCGCCATGACCATCGCGACCGCGCAAATGCTGCGTGCGGCGCCTGCCAATTGTGCTCCGCACGACGCGGTGGTTGCCCGATTGGCGGACGCCTACGGCGAAAGCCGCCAGATCATCGGCCTGACCGCGAACGGTGCGGTGATCGAGATCTTCGCGGCGGAGGGCGGCAGCTGGACGCTGACGGTCACGGCCCCCGGCGGGCCGACCTGTCTGGTCGCAGCGGGCGACCACTATCAGACCGTATCAGAGCCTTTGCCCAATACCGACCCCGACGCCTAGCCCAACCCGATCCAGAGCAGGCGCAGCCCCGTCACCACCAGCAGCGTATAGGTCAGCGCGAAAAAGAACCGCTCGCTCACCCAATGATGGGCGCGCACCCCGATCCAAGTGCCGATCAGGGCGAATGGCGCGAGGTAGAGATCCGCAAGCCATGTCTGCGCCGAAAAGATACCCAGAAAGGCATAGGGCACGAACTTGATGCTATTGATCGCCCAGAAGGTCAGGATCGTCGTCGCCTGATAGGTGGTCTTGCCGATGCCCTGTCCCAGCAGGAACACGGCGACCGGCGGCCCGCCCGCGTGCGACACAAAGCTGGTGAATCCCGCGAAGGTGCCGGTCACGCTGGCCCAGAACCGGCTGAACGGCCAGTTTCCGTTGGGCAACCAGCCGCGGGCCTTGGCCATCTGGTAGCCGACGAACGCAAGGCAGATCGCCCCGATCAGCACGCGGAAGGCATCGGCAGGCACAGCTGCATAAATCGCAGCGCCTACCGCGATCCCCGGCACAGCGCCGGCGATCATCCACCAAGCCGAGCGCGCGTCCCACTTGCCCCAGTAGGGCCTGAGCGCGGCCACATCGACCAGCATCAGCAAGGGCAGCATGACACCCAGCGCCACACCCGGCGGCAGGACAAGCGCCAGAATCGCAGAGGACGCAAAGGCGGCCCCCGAGCCAAAGCCCGCCTTGCTGATGCTCGCGAAAAGCACCGCGGGGATGGCCACCGCGAAGAACGTGAAATCGAACGCGATCACCCGGCGCCCCTGCTATTACCGTCTGTTGCGAGGGGCTTAGCCAATCCGCGGCGGACTGGCCATGCCCTGTCCGCGCAGGGCCCCGGCGCGGCACACTTGCGCGGGCTGACGCAAGGGACTAGGCAATCGCCAGTAAAAAACCACTTCCAGGGGACCAAATTCATGGCCAGACCCAAGATCGCCCTCATCGGCGCCGGACAGATCGGTGGCACGCTTGCACACCTCGCCGCCGTCAAGGAACTCGGCGACGTCGTTCTGTTCGACATCGCCGAAGGCACACCGCAGGGAAAGGCGCTCGACATCGCCGAGTCCGGCCCCGCCGCCAAGTTCGACGGCAGCTTCAAAGGCACCAACGACTACGCCGATATCGCGGGTGCGGATGTCTGCATCGTCACCGCCGGTGTTCCTCGCAAGCCCGGCATGAGCCGCGACGACCTGCTGGGCATCAACCTCAAGGTCATGAAGGCGGTCGGCGAAGGCATCAAGACGCATGCGCCCGACGCTTTCGTCATCTGCATCACCAATCCGCTGGACGCGATGGTCTGGGCCCTGCGCGAGTTTTCGGGTCTGCCGCACGAAAAGGTCTGCGGCATGGCCGGTGTGCTGGACAGTGCCCGTTTCCGCCACTTCCTGGCCGAGGAATTCGAAGTCTCGATGCGCGACGTCACGGCCTTCGTGCTGGGCGGACACGGCGATACGATGGTGCCGCTGACCCGCTATTCGACCGTCGCCGGTATCCCGCTTCCCGATCTGGTCGAAATGGGCTGGACGACGCAGGACAAGCTGGACGCGATCGTGCAGCGCACCCGTGACGGCGGCGCCGAGATCGTCGGCCTGCTGGGTAATGGCTCGGCCTTCTACGCCCCCGCCACATCCGCGATCGAAATGGCGGAATCCTACCTCAAGGACCAGAAACGCCTGCTGCCCTGTGCCGCACATGTGGACGGTGCTTACGGGCTTGACGGCTTTTACGTCGGCGTCCCGACCGTCATCGGGGCCGGTGGCATCGAGCGTGTGGTCGAGATCAAGATGAACAAGGATGAGCAGGCGATGTTCGACAAGTCCGTCGAAGCCGTCAAAGGCCTTGTTTCGGCCTGCCAAGAGATCGACAGCAGCCTGTCGTGAACACGGGTTCAGACGGAAGACAGGGGGGCGTCCCAAGCGGGGCGCCCCCTTTTCGTTGGCGCCGCGAATCACTTTGTGTCGCACGCACCATATTTTTGTGATCACACCTAAAATGCTGTGATCACAAATGTCGGATTTCTGCGGCCTGACATGCGACTTTTGTTCCTATTGCAAGAGTTTCATGTTTTCAGAAGGCAAACCCAAGCCGTCGAGGGACCGATATGAACATCCATGAATACCAGGCCAAAGCTTTGTTGCGCGATTACGGCGCCCCTGTCAGCGATGGCCGCGCCGTCATGCGGGCCGAAGAAGCCAAGACCGCAGCCGGCGAACTTGATGGCCCGCTGTGGGTCGTCAAGGCGCAGATCCACGCCGGTGGCCGCGGCAAGGGCAAGTTCAACGAAGCCGACGCCGGTGAAGCCGGTGGCGTGCGTCTGACCAAATCGGTCGAAGAGGCCGCGCAGGAAGCCAAGAAGATGCTGGGCCGCACGCTGGTCACTCATCAGACCGGTCCCGCGGGCAAGCAGGTCAACCGCGTCTACATCGAAGACGGCTCTGGCATCGAGACAGAGCTTTACCTCGCGCTTGTGATCGACCGCGCCACATCGCGCGTCGGCTTCGTCTGCTCGACCGAGGGCGGCATGGACATCGAAGAGGTCGCCGCATCGACCCCCGAGAAAATCCTGAACTTCACCGTCGATCCCGCCACCGGCTACCAGCCGTTTCACGGGCGCCGGGTGGCTTTCACGCTTGGCCTTGAAGGGCAGCAGGTCAAGCAATGCGTCAAGTTGATGGGTCAGCTTTACAAGGCGTTCATCGAAAAAGACATGGAGATGCTCGAGATCAACCCCCTGATCGTCACCGACAAGGGTGATCTCAAGGTGCTGGATGCCAAGGTCAGCTTTGACAGCAACGCGATCTACCGCCACTCCGATATCGGCGCCCTGCGCGACGAGACGGAAGAAGACGCCAAGGAACTGCAGGCCAGCAAGTACGACCTGAACTACATCGCTCTCGATGGCGAGATCGGCTGCATGGTCAATGGCGCAGGCCTTGCCATGGCAACGATGGACATCATCAAGCTTTACGGGGCCGAGCCTGCCAACTTTCTTGACGTGGGCGGCGGTGCGACCAAGGAAAAGGTCACCGAGGCCTTCAAGATCATCACCAGCGATCCGCAGGTCAAAGGGATTCTGGTGAACATCTTCGGCGGCATCATGCGCTGCGACGTGATCGCCGAAGGCGTCATCGCCGCGGTGAAAGAGGTCGGCCTCAAGGTGCCGCTGGTCGTCCGACTGGAAGGCACGAACGTCGAAAAGGGCAAGGAGATCATCCAGAACTCCGGTCTTGACGTGATTGCCGCCGACGACCTCAAGGACGGTGCGCAGAAGATCGTGAAAGCCGTCAAGGGGTGAACAGACGCATGGCCATGCGCGAGACCGACAAGACATGGGAATTCCGGCAACGTCCCGGTTTCTTCCTTGCAGGGGGCGTGTTCATGCTGCTGCTGGCGGTCCTACCTCTGGTCATTGCACTGTTCAGTCTGGCCTATGCCGAAGAGCGGCGACAAGTGCTCTTTGGTCTGGCCGCCGCCGGAGCATTCGCGATTTTCTTTTATGGCGGTTTCACGGCACTGAAACGTGGGGTCAGGGGCAATGCCGTCGTCATGCGTATCGATCCCAAAGGCTTCTGTCACCAAGTGTCCGCCCGGGGGCGGGTGATCGCCTGGCCTGTGGTCGAACGTGTCTACTACGGGGGCAGCCTTTACACGAGGGGCACAAGGGTGCGCGTTGATCAGGCCGCGTTCAGGGCGATCTTTCCTCGGAAAATGGACCGCGTTTTTCATGCTGTGAACTGGCTCGAGATCGGGCCAGTGCTCCCCATTGTCACCGGTGGCCTCGACATGCGGCCCCGTCAGATCCATGACCTTCTGACCTCCTACGCAGTCGCGCATGGCGGAATGCGGCAGGAAAGATGAACACAAGGAAACTCCGCACGATGACCGTCCTCATCGACGAAAACACAAGCGACAGGGCAATCAAGACATCAACGTGTCGGATATCCGGCACTTTCCCTCAGTTCGATAGGTAAGCCGCGAAAGCGCCATGACATGACCGTCAAAAGAACCACATCGTCCGATAGGACAGGTCAAAGCATCACGGGGGCCCTGTACCCCTCCGCCCAAACCCTGACCGAAAGGACACCCTTCGATGACCAAAACGCTTTGCTTGACTCTGTTCGCCAGCCTGTCGCTTTCCGCCTGTGTGGGGATCGACGGCGGCCCATCCGTGACACGCGATATCGTGGACCATGGGCTGTCCTGCCCCAGTTCGCCCCACATGGTGACCACCTCGAACCTGCCGGTGCGCTGCGGACCCCAGCGCCCGATGCCCTATTCGATGAACTGACCCCGATCGCAGCCCCGCGCTGCACACCACCATCTGCAGTCCGCTCGCCGCGTGCCTCGACACGGCGGGCCGATTGCATGTCACACCCCCGGCCCTGCGGGCAGACCCCGCAACCTGTCCGGACCGTGGCACGGCATGGGCATTCTCATGACCGGCGCCGCCGACCAAGCGCTGCCTGATCGAAATAAGAAACCGAAGGACCGAAACTTATGGCCATTCTCGTCGACGAAAACACCAAGGTGATCTGCCAGGGCCTGACCGGCAGTCAGGGCACCTTCCACTCCGAGCAGGCCATCGCCTACGGCACCAAGATGGTCGGCGGCGTGACGCCCGGCAAAGGCGGCCAGACCCATCTGGACCTGCCCGTCTTCAACTCGGTCCACGAGGCGAAGGCCAAGACAGAAGCCAACGCATCCGTCATCTACGTCCCGCCCCCCTTTGCCGCCGATTCGATCCTTGAAGCGATCGACGCCGAGATGGAGCTGATCATCTGCATCACCGAAGGCATCCCCGTGCTGGACATGATGAGCGTCAAGCGCGCCCTCGAAGGATCATCGTCGCGGCTGATCGGCCCGAACTGCCCGGGCGTCATCACGCCGGACGCCTGCAAGATCGGCATCATGCCCGGCCACATCCACAAGCGCGGCTCTGTCGGTGTCGTCTCTCGCTCGGGCACGCTGACCTATGAAGCCGTCAAGCAGACATCGGACAGCGGGCTGGGCCAGTCCACCGCCGTTGGCATCGGCGGTGACCCCATCAAGGGCACCGAACATATCGACGTGCTGAACATGTTCCTCGACGACGACGAAACCCATTCGATCATCATGATCGGCGAGATCGGCGGCACCGCGGAAGAAGAAGCGGCCGAGTTCCTCGCCGAGCAGCGCAAGAAGGGCCGCTGGAAACCCACGGCGGGCTTCATCGCGGGCCGCACCGCGCCTCCGGGCCGCCGCATGGGCCATGCCGGTGCCATCGTGGCAGGCGGCAAGGGCGACGCCGAAAGCAAGATCGAGGCGATGAAATCCGCCGGGATCGTCGTGGCGGACAGCCCCGCCACGCTCGGCGAAGCCGTGCTGGACGCCATCGACAAGGGTTGATGGGACAGTTTCCGACATACAAAAGGGTCCAAGCCACACCTCTATGGCTTGGACCACCGATCACAGCGTCGCGCTGCAACGGCTTGAAAGGCCGTTTTTCCACTTAACCGAGGTCATGCCATGAACGACCAGTCCCCCAACGACGCCTTCCACGCCTCCAGCTTCCTGCAGGGTCACAACGCGGAATATGTCGAACAGCTTTACGCCCGCTATGCCGACAACCCGCAAGCGGTCGATGAAAGCTGGCGCCAGTTCTTCGAAGCCTTGGGCGATGCTCCGCAAGAGGCGCAGGCCGAAGCAGCTGGCCCCAGCTGGGCGCGGACCGACTGGCCGCTACAGCCGATGGACGACCTGACGGCGGCGCTGGACGGGCAATGGCCTTCGGACCCCAAGGATGCGAAGGCCGCAGCAGACAAGATCAAGGCCAAGGCTGCCGAAAAGGGCGAAGAGGTCTCTGACGCGCAGGTGCAATCGGCCGTGCTGGATTCGCTGCGCGCGCTGATGTTGATCCGCGCCTACCGGATCAGGGGCCACCTGGTGGCCGACCTCGATCCGCTGGACATGCGCGAAGACGTGCCGCACCCCGAACTCGACCCCGAGTCCTACGGCTTCGGCGCCGGCGACATGGACCGACCGATCTTCATCGACAACGTGCTGGGTCTCGAAGTCGCCACGATGAATGAGATCATGGCGATCGTGAAGCGCACCTACTGCGGCACCTTCACGCTGCAATACATGCACATCTCGAACCCCGACGAGGCCGCTTGGCTGAAAGAGCGGATCGAGGGTTACGGCAAGGAAATCCAGTTCACCAAGAACGGGCGCAAGGCGATCCTCGACAGTCTGGTCGAAGCCGAAGGCTTCGAGAAGTTCCTCCATGTCAAATACATGGGCACCAAGCGCTTCGGTCTGGACGGTGGCGAAAGCCTGATCCCCGCGATGGAGCAGATCATCAAGCGCGGCGGCCAGCTGGGACTGGAAGAGATCGTCATCGGCATGCCCCACCGGGGACGCTTGTCGGTGCTGGCGAACGTGATGGAAAAGCCCTATCGCGCGATCTTCAACGAATTTCAGGGCGGCAGCTTCAAGCCCGAGGATGTCGACGGCTCCGGCGACGTGAAATACCACCTCGGCGCATCCTCGGACCGCGAGTTCGACGGCAATTCCGTTCACCTGTCGCTGACCGCGAACCCGTCGCACCTTGAGGCGGTGAACCCTGTTGTTCTCGGCAAGGTCCGCGCCAAGCAGGACCAGAAGAACGACAAGGACCGCACCAAGGTCATGGGCGTGCTGTTGCACGGGGACGCGGCCTTTGCCGGTCAGGGTGTCGTGGCCGAAGGCCTGCAGATGTCCGGTATCCGCGGACACCGCACCGGCGGCACCATGCATATCGTGGTGAACAACCAGATCGGTTTCACCACCGCGCCGCACTTCAGCCGCTCCAGCCCCTACCCCACCGACATCGCGCTGATGGTCGAGGCGCCGATCTTCCACGTGAACGGGGACGATCCCGAAGCCGTCGTGCACGCGGCGCGGGTCGCCACCGAATTCCGGCAGAAGTTCCACAAGGACGTGGTGCTCGATCTCATCTGCTACCGCCGCTTCGGTCACAACGAAGGCGACGAGCCGATGTTCACCAACCCGGTGATGTACAAGAAGATCAAGAACCAGAAGACCACGCTGACGCTCTACACCGAGCGGCTGATCAAGGACGGCCTGATCCCCGAAGGCGAAATCGAGGACATGAAGACCGCGTTCCAGGCCCACCTGAACGAAGAGTTCGAGGCCGGGAAAGAGTACAAGCCGAACAAGGCCGACTGGCTGGACGGCCGTTGGTCGCATATCGACCGCCGCGACGAGGCCGAATACCAGCGCGGCGCCACGGCCATCAGCGAGGAAACCTTTCGCGATGTCGGCAAGGCGCTGAGCACGCTCCCCGAGGGGTTCAACACCCACCGCACGATCGACCGCCTGATGAAATCCAAGGCCGAGATGTTCGAGACCGGCACCGGGATCGACTGGGCCACCGGCGAGGCGCTGGCCTTCGGGTCGCTTCTGACAGAGGGGTACAACGTCCGTCTGGCCGGTCAGGACAGTGTGCGCGGCACGTTCAGCCAGCGCCATTCCGCCCTTGTCGATCAGAAAACGGAAAACCGTTATTATCCGCTCAACCACATCCGCGACGGTCAGGCACAATACGAAGGCATCGATTCGATGCTGTCGGAATATGCGGTTCTGGGCTTCGAGTATGGCTATTCGCTGGCCGAACCCAACGCATTGGTCATGTGGGAAGCGCAGTTCGGTGATTTCGCCAACGGCGCGCAGATCATGTTCGACCAGTTCATCAGCTCGGGCGAAAGCAAGTGGCTGCGAATGTCGGGGCTGGTCATGCTGCTGCCCCATGGCTTCGAAGGTCAGGGTCCGGAACATTCCTCTGCCCGGCTCGAGCGGTTTCTGCAGATGTGCGGGAACGACAACTGGATTGTGGCGAACTGCACGACGCCCGCCAATTATTTCCACCTGCTGCGCCGCCAGTTGCACCGCGACTTCCGCAAGCCGCTGGTTCTGATGACGCCCAAGTCCCTGCTGCGCCACAAGATGGCCGTATCGCGGACCGAGGAGTTCACCACCGGGTCGTCCTTCCACCGCGTTCTCTGGGACGATGCGGAATACGGCAACTCGGACACCAAGCTGGTCAGCGACGACAAGATCAAGCGCGTCGTGATGTGTTCCGGCAAGGTCTACTTTGACCTTCTGGAAGAACGCGACGCCCGCGGGATCGACGACATCTACCTGATGCGGTTCGAACAGTTCTATCCCTTCCCGGCCCAATCCGCCGTGAAAGAGCTCGAGCGGTTCAAGAATGCCGAAATGATCTGGTGTCAGGAAGAGCCCCGCAACCAGGGTGGTTGGACCTTCATCGAACCCAACCTTGAATGGGTTCTGACCCGCATCAAGGCCACGCACACCCGGCCCCGCTATGTCGGCCGCAACCCCTCGGCCAGCCCGGCGACGGGTCTGGCCAGCCAGCACAAAGCCCAACAAGCCGCGCTCGTGAACGACGCGCTGACCATCGAAGGAACCACCAAATGAGCACCGAAGTCCGCGTCCCGACCCTTGGCGAAAGCGTCAGCGAAGCGACCGTCGCCACATGGTTCAAGCAACCCGGCGACACCGTCGCCGTGGACGAAATGCTTTGCGAGCTTGAAACCGACAAGGTGACCGTCGAGGTGCCCAGCCCGGTCGCCGGTACGCTGTCCGAGATCGTGGCGAACGAGGGCGACACCGTCGGCGTCGATGCCCTGCTCGCACAGATCAGCGAAGGCGACGCCAAGCCCGCCGCCAAGAAAGACGACAGCGCGAAAGAGAACGAAACGCCCGACACCGCCGAAACCGAGAAATCCGCCTCCTCCGAGGATGTGCCGACGGCGGCTGCCACCGGCGCTCATCCCGACCCGCGCGGCGATGTGGAGGATGCACCTTCGGCCAAGAAGATGATGGCCGAGAATGACCTCAAGGAGGGTGACGTTCAGGGCACGGGCAAGGACGGCCGCGTGATGAAAGAGGACGTGCTCAAGGCGCTGTCCACCAAGTCCGAAGCGCCTGCCCCCGCCCCCGCGGCCAAGCAAGCCCCCCGCGCACCGACCGCCGCCGATCAGGCCGATCGCGAGGAACGGGTCAAGATGACCCGCCTGCGCCAGACCATCGCCAAGCGCCTGAAAGACAGCCAGAACACTGCCGCGATGCTGACCACCTACAACGAGGTCGACATGACCGCTGTCATGGATCTGCGGAACGAATACAAGGACCTGTTCCTCAAGAAGCACGGCGTGAAACTGGGCTTCATGTCCTTCTTCACCAAGGCCTGCTGTCATGCGCTGAAAGAGGTTCCAGAGGTCAACGCCGAGATCGACGGAAACGAGATCGTCTACAAGAACTTCGTCAACATGGGCATCGCCGCCGGCACGCCCACGGGTCTTGTGGTGCCGGTCATCAACGACACCGACGCCATGTCGTTCGCCGAGATCGAAAAGGCCATTGCCGAAATGGGTGCGAAAGCCCGCGACGGCAAACTGTCCATGGCCGAGATGCAGGGCGGTACCTTCACCATCTCGAACGGTGGCGTCTACGGGTCGCTCATGTCCTCGCCCATCCTGAACCCGCCGCAGTCGGGCATCCTCGGCATGCACAAGATCCAGGACCGCCCGATGGCCATCGGCGGAGAGGTCGTGATCCGCCCGATGATGTATCTGGCCCTGTCCTACGATCACCGGATCGTGGACGGCAAAGGTGCCGTGACGTTCCTTGTCCGCGTGAAAGAGGCGCTGGAAGACCCCCGCCGGCTGTTGATGGATCTGTGAGGGTGTGGCAGGCCGAAGCCTGCCACACCGTGCAGGCGTAGGGCGGGCTTCAGCCCGCCTTGGGACAGCGAAACGATTAAGGAAGGAAAAGGCTCATGACTGTCGAACTGACCTATCTGCTTTGGGCGACGATCCTGTTGATCGCTCATGTTCTTTTGCAGGCGACCTTTTCCGACCTGTCCAAAGGGCTGGGCTGGGCGCTTGGGCCACAGGATGAAAAGCGGGACCAAAACGTGATCGCGTCGCGGATCGAAAGGGCATTGCGCAACTATCTGGAAACGTTGCCCGCTTTCGTCGCGCTCGCACTCATGTTGGCTGTCACCGAAAGCGGCACGGCGACGACAGCCCTTGGTGCTGCGATCTGGTTCTGGGCGCGGGTCGTCTATATTCCGGCTTATGCGTCGGGTATTCCGCTGGTCCGATCAGTCGCCTTTTTTGCGTCACTGGTCGGGTTGGTCATGATGATGACTTCGCTGTTCTGATATGACACCCGAACTTCAGGTCCTCGCCCTCGCCGGTCTTCTGCAAGGCATCCAATTCGTGCTGATGTCCGTGCCTGCCAACCGCGAGCTGGGCACCGGCAAGACGGCATCCCCCCGCGATCCGCAGCGGATGGGCGGCAAGCGGTTGGACGAAATGGTCAGCCCCCGCACGGGCCGCCTGTTCCGCGCGCTCAACAACCACTTCGAGGCGCTGATCCTCTACACGATCGCCGTGGTCGTCGTTGTGCTGGGCGACAAGACCACCGGCTTCACCGCGATCTGCGCGTGGACTTATCTTGGCGCGCGCGTGCTTTACGTGCCCGCCTATGCCTTCGGCTGGGTGCCGTGGCGCAGCGCGATCTGGCTCGTTGGCTTCGGCGCCACAATGCTTATGTTACTCTCGACAGTTATTTGAACGGAAAGGCGCTTTCATGGCCCAATACGACGTCATCTTCATCGGCTCCGGCCCCGGCGGCTACGTAGGCGCCATTCGCGCGGCACAACTGGGTCTGAAAACCGCCTGCGTCGAAGGACGCGAGACGCTGGGCGGCACCTGCCTGAACATCGGCTGCATCCCGTCCAAGGCGCTGCTGCACGCAACCGAGATGCTGCACGAAGCGGAACACAACTTTGCCGAGATGGGCCTCAAGGGCAAGGCACCCTCGGTTGACTGGGCCCAGATGCTGGCCTACAAGGACAAGACCGTCGGGCAGAATACCGGCGGCATCGAGTTTCTGTTCAAGAAGAACAAGGTGGACTGGCTCAAGGGGTGGGGCTCTATCCCCGAGGCCGGCCGCGTCAAGGTGGGCGACGAGGTTCACGAGGCCAAGCATATCATCATCGCCACGGGGTCCGAGCCGTCCAGTCTGCCGGGCATCGAGGTCGACGAAAAGACCGTCGTGACCTCGGAGGGTGCGCTGAAACTGTCCAAGGTGCCCAAGTCGATGGTCGTGATCGGTGCCGGCGTGATCGGGCTGGAGCTGGGGTCGGTCTATGCCCGCCTTGGCACCGAGGTGACCGTCGTCGAATACCTTGACGCGATCACCCCCGGTCAGGACGCCGATACCGCCAAGCAATTCCACAAGCTTCTGAAAAAGCAGGGCCTGAACTTCCACCTTGGCTGCGCCGTGCAAGAGGTGACGACCAAGAACAACAAGGCGACGGTCAAGTACAAGTCCCGCAAGGACGACAGCGAGTCCGAGATCACCGCGGATGTCGTGCTGGTCGCCACCGGCCGCAAGCCGTTCACCGACGGGCTGGGCCTGAGCGATCTGGGCATCGAGACCACCAAGGGCGGTCAGGTCAAGGTCGATGGCCACTACAAGACCAGCATCGACGGCGTCTATGCCATCGGTGACGCCATCGAAGGCCCGATGCTGGCCCACAAGGCCGAAGACGAAGGCATGGCCGTAGCCGAGGGCATCGCGGGCCAGAAGCCGCATGTGAACTATGGTGTGATCCCCGGCGTGATCTACACACACCCCGAAGTCGCCAGCGTCGGCGAGACCGAGGAAAGCCTCAAGGAGCAGGGCCGCAAGTACAAGGTCGGCAAATTCAGCTTCATGGGCAACGCGCGGGCCAAGGCCTATTTCCAGGGCGACGGTTTCGTCAAGATTCTGGCCGATGCGGAAACCGACCGCGTGCTGGGCGCACATCTGATCGGCCCGATGGCCGGGGACCTGATCCACGAAATCTGCGTCGCAATGGAGTTCGGCGCCGCCGCCGAGGATATCGCCCGCACCTGCCACGCGCACCCCACCTTCAGCGAAGCGGTCCGCGAAGCCGCACTCGCCTGCGGTGACGGCGCGATCCACATGTAGCCTTTCCTTGGCCCGTCCCCGCGGCGGGCCAAGGGACGTTCAGGGTAGATCCTTCACATGCCACCCGAGACGACCCTCCTTGTCGTGAATGCCGTGTTTCTTGCCTTCGCCTATGGCTGGGTCTACCCACGGCTGCCCGAAAAGACGACCAGCGCGATCATGGCCTACGACCTTGCCATCGGTGGTGCGGCACTTCTGGTTGCGGGGCTGCTTTACTGGGGCAGTGGCGTGGCGTTCAGCCTGATCCTTTTCGATGTGAATTGGCTATTTTTCTCGATAATCACCATGACGATCATGGAAGTGCCCTTGTTCCTGTGGCTGATGAAGACCTACGACATCGAGCTCTGAGCCAGTCGCTCAGCCCTTCAACATCCGCAAACCCTGCGTCGCATCGGTGCGAACGGCCAGCCGCAGGCTGGGCTCGTCCCCGGCCCGCAGGGCGGCAAGGATGTGCTTGTGCTGGACGGGCGGCTCCGTGCGGTTCAGACGCCCGTAAAGCGACCGCATCGTCGGTCCCAGCTGCAGCCAGACCGTTTCCGTCATCGCCAGAAATGCAGGGGCCTGCGCCCGCAGGTAGAGCGTTCGGTGAAATTCGAGGTTCATGCGAATGTAGCCGCTGGCATCGTGCTGCCGCACCATCTGTTTGACGCGGTCGTTGATCGCCTCCAGCCGTTCGATCAACGCGAGGTGGGCGCGCGGCAAGGCGCGGCTGGCCAGTTCGGTTTCCAGCAACGCCCGCAGGCTGGCCAGTTCCTCGATCCGTTCGTTCGACAAAAGCGGTGTCGAGACGCGGCCCGAGGACGACAGCGACAGCGCGCCCTCGGCCACAAGCCGCCGCACCGCTTCGCGCGCGGGCGTCATCGAGACGTCAAAGCTCTTGCCGATCCCGCGCAGGGTCAGCGACGCGCCTGGCTCGATCTCTCCGTGCATGATCCGGGTCCGCAGCGCACGAAACACGCGGTCATGGGCGGCAATCGAGGGGTCGGTGACACGGATCGGTGGCTGCATCCACCTATGTGATCACAAATCGCGGCCCGGTCAATCCGTCAGGATCACGCGATGCAGGTCTTCCCCGTTGTCGCGCAGCCATTGGCGCAGCGGGGCATAGTCAGGACAGATGCTTTGGACGACGCTCCAGAAGGCCGCAGAGTGGTTCATCTCGACCAGGTGCGCGACCTCGTGGGCGGCGACGTAGTCCAGCACGGCGGGCGGCGCCATGACCAGCCGCCACGAATACATAAGCCCGCCCTGCGACGAACAGGACCCCCAGCGCGACCGCGTGTCACGCAGCGTGATCTTGCGGTAGCTGCGTCCGACCTGTGCGGCATAACGGTCCGACGCTTCGGTCAGGGCCGCCCGCGCCTGCGTCTTGTAGAAGGCCGAAAGCTGCGGCCCGACGGGTTTGCCGCTGTGCAGGATCAGACTGTCCCCCTCGCGCCTGATGCGTCCGGTGCCACCGACAAGGGTCAGCGTTTCACCGGCAAACGGAACCTGTCCACCCAAACTGGGGCGGTCACTCGGGACGATGGCCGCAAGGTGACCGGCGATCCAGTCTTCGCGCGATTCCAGAAAGGCCAGCGCTTCGCGTTCGGGTGCACGCTGGGGGATCGTCAGCGTCACGGCACCGGTCAGCCGCGAGACGCGCAGCGACAGGCGGCGTGCCCGCTTCGATCGTCTGAGATCGACGGAAAACGGGGGGTTGCCAAGCGTGATCGCGCGTCCCATATGCCTCTCCTACACTGGGTGATCATAAGCCTTTGACACCCTCGTCCGCTTATGGCAGTTGGCATCGATCACCCGCAAGCGTGACCTGCATTTTGAAAGGGGAAGCCTATGCCGAAGGAAGAATGGGGCACCAAACGCGTCTGCCCGACAACCGGCAAGCGTTTCTATGACCTGAACGCCGATCCCATCGTTTCGCCCTACACCGGCGAAGTCGTGACCTTCGACACCTCGAAGACCCGCACCATGGTGGCGGACGCCGAGGACGCACAGTCCAAGAAAGCCAAGGACGACGTTGAAGAGGACGATATCGTTCTGGAAGACGACGACAGCGATGAAGAAGATGTCGATCTCGGCGATGACGTGCTGGACGACGACGATGATGACGATACTGTCAGCCTCGACGATCTGGCCGATGTGGCCAAGAACGACGACGACTGAGACGGTTGTGAAAATCGCGTCGGGCGGGTGAATTTTTCCCTTGAACTCGCCCCGCGCCGCTTCTACGAAGCACCACGCAACGCAAGACGTTGCACCCGTGATGGGGCCTTAGCTCAGCTGGGAGAGCGCCTGCATGGCATGCAGGAGGTCAGCGGTTCGATCCCGCTAGGCTCCACCATCACCCCCGTTTGATTTGGTTTACCGCGTTTTGGCGCCGCACTATCCGGTGTTTGGCCATCTTTCGGTGTCGAACCAAAAAGGCCCGCGTCAAAGCGGGCCATTTTTCGTGTCAGGTGACTGATGTCTCAGGCCGCTTCTGGCTCCTTGGCGCCGGTCATATAGGCCACGGCATCCGACATTGTGTGGTTCTTCGGATCGATGACGGTCAGCCGCTTGCCAAGGCGGTGCACATGAACGCGGTCGCAGACCTCGAACACATGGGGCATGTTGTGGCTGATCAGAATGATCGGGATGCCGCGGTTGCGCACGTCGGCGATCAATTCCAGCACCTTGCGGCTTTCCTTGACGCCAAGGGCGGCTGTCGGCTCGTCCAGGATGATGACCTTGGACCCGAATGCCGCGGCCCGCGCCACCGCGACGCCCTGCCGCTGCCCCCCTGAAAGCGTCTCGACCGCCTGATTGATGTTCTGGATCGTCATCAGGCCGAGATCGGACAGCTTTTGACGGGCGAACTGCTCCATCGCCTGTTTGTCCAGCTGGCGAAGCAGCTTTCCCCTGAGCCCCTTTTTGCGAATCTCGCGGCCCATGAACATGTTGTCGGCAATGGACAGCGCGGGGCTGACGGCAAGGGTCTGATAGACCGTTTCGATCCCCGCGTGCCGGGCGTCGTTGGGCGTGGCGAAACGCACCCGCTTGCCTTCGAGCCAGACCTCGCCGCCGTCGGGGACCACGGCGCCCGAAAGCGCCTTGATCAGGGTTGATTTGCCTGCGCCGTTGTCCCCGATCACACCGAGGATTTCGCCGGGATAAAGTTCGAAATCGCAGTTATCCAATGCCACGACCTTGCCATAACGCTTGGTCAGGTTCACGCCTTTCAGGATAGGGTCCATCAGTTCGATACCTTTCTGATCCATTGGTCGACAGCGACCGCGCCGATGATGAGGAAGCCGATGATGAGGTAGGTCCACTGCGCGTTGGCCCCGGCCATCCGCAACCCAAGCTCGAAGACACCGACGATCAAGGCTCCGAAAAACGCCCCCCAGATCGATCCTCTCCCCCCGAAAAGCGATATCCCCCCGATGACGACAGCGGTGATCGACTGGATATTGCCCACCACCCCCGTCGAGGCCGAGGGCGAGACCGAGCCGATCCGTCCGATCATGATCCAACCGGCCACGGCGCAGATGAAGCCCGAAAGCATGTAGACACTCATCAGCGTGCGGTTGACGTTCACACCGGCCAGCTGCGCCGCCTCGGGGTCATCGCCCACGGCATAGACGTGACGGCCCCAAGCGGTCGCGCGCAGCATGTAGGACAGCACGAAGGCCATCGCGATCAGCAGCAGGACGCCATAGGTGATCTTGGTCTGCCAGATCAGGTCGAGCCAGAACTGGTCGGTGACGTTCGGTCGGATCCGTTCGTAGGTGATGCCGCGCAATCCCTCGATCCAGACCACCAGCTGTTCGTTGGGTGTATTGCCCAGCCATTGCAGCACCGGGGCCTCTTCGCGGATATCACGGGCACGGATGGTTTCGTTGCGCGAATAGATATAGTTGGCCGCCAGCACGATCTGCCACATGCCCAGCGTCGCGATGAAGGGCGGAATCTTGACGCGGCTGACCAGCCACCCCGATACGGCACCAAGGCCGGTACCGACCGCGAAACCGACCATCAGGGCCACTGCGGGCGGCAGGCCGTATCGGAAGGTCGCCTGCCCCATGATGACCGAGCAGAAGACGGCGATGGCCCCCACTGACAGGTCGATCCCGGCGGTCAGGATGATGAGAGACTGCGCCAGCGCGAGGATACCGACGATCTGGATCTGCTGGAACACCAGCGACATCTGCGGCAGGAACCGAGGCCCCAGCCAGCCGGTAAAAATCAGGATCGCGCCGACCAGCACGATCAAAGGCACAAGCGAGGGCGTGTGGTGCAGCGTCCCCTGCAGGCGCATCAGTGGCGTCTTGCGGCTGTTTTCGAAGCTGGCGACATTCTGTGTCGCGCCCCCGAGAACGGATTCGTAATTGTCGGATTTGTCAGCCATCTGGTTGCCCTTCTCCGGTGCCTGTGTCGTCACTTTACCAGAAAGGGCGGGCTTTTCGCCCGCCCTTTGCAGGTTTGCGCTCGCTTGGGATCAGCCCCAGCACAGCTCCTGGCCTTCTTCGACCGAGATGCTGTCGATGCCATCGACGGGGGCGTCGGTCACCAGTGCCACGCCCGTGTCGGTGAAGGACTTGCCTTCGGTCGGCTCGGGCAGCGTGCCATCCTCGGCGTATTGGGCAATTGCCTCGATACCCAGCGATGCCATCAACAGCGGATACTGCTGGCTGGTCGCTCCGATCACCCCGTCAGCGACATCGGCCACGCCGGGGCAGCCGCCGTCGACAGAGACGATCATCACGTCGTTCTGGAGACCGACAGCCGACAGGGCCTCAAAGGCACCGGCGGCGGCGGGCTCGTTGATGGTGTAGACCACGTTGATGTCGGGATCGATGGCAAGGCAGTTTTCCATCGCCGTACGACCGCCTTCTTCGTTGCCGGCTGTCACCTCGTTGCAGATGATCCGTTCGTCCGTTTCGTCGCCCCACCGGGTGACGTCGACGGTGTCGATGCCGAAGCCCGTCAGGAAGCCCTGATCGCGCAGCACGCCGACCGACGGCTGGCTGATGGCCAGATCAAGCATCGCGATCTTGGCGTCTGCGGCCTCATCGCCCAACGTGGCCGCAGCCCACTGACCGATCAATTCGCCGGCAAGGAAGTTGTCCGTGGCGAAGGTCGCATCGGCAGCATCGATCGGCTGCAGCGGCGTGTCGAGAGCGATGACCAGAAGACCGGCGTCGCGGGCGTCCTGAATCGAAGGCACGATACCGGCAGTGTCCGACGCGGTGATCAGGATGCCCGATGCACCGTTGGCGATGCAGGTTTCGATCGCGGCGACCTGCGCCTCGTTGTCGCCGTCGACCTGACCGGCATAGCTGTTCAGTTCGATCCCCAACTCGTCCGCCTTGGCCTGAGCGCCTTCGCGCATCTTGACGAAGAAAGGGTTGGTATCGGTTTTGGTAATCAGGCACGCACTGGTCGCATGCGCCTCGGCGAAGGCGGAACCTGCGGTGCACACAAGGGCCATGGCCGACCCGGCAAGTAGTTTTTTCATAGATTGTCCTCCCAATGAGCAACGATCCTCCCGACCGCTGCAATGTTTGAAACATTATGGGATTCGACCGCAACGTCAATAAATAAATCACCTTGATTTATTAAAGCCGCTTTCTTTAGCTTCCTTCGTGGAGGAGATCTGGAATCATGACCAACCCAGACGCGACAAGGATGTCGGCGGGCGCGAACCAGCACGGCGTGCGCGACCACAATGAACGACTGATCCTTTCGATGATTCAAAGACTTGGTCCAATGCCGGGGTCAGAGATCGCCAAGCAGGCGGGCCTGTCGCCGCAGACCGTTTCGGTGATTCTGCGGTATCTTGAAACCGACGGCGTTCTCATCAAAGGGGAACCGCAACGCGGACGGGTGGGCAAGCCATCGACGCCCATGGCCCTGTCACCTGACGCGGCCTTCGCAGTCGGGCTCAAGATCGGACGCCGAAGTGCGGACTTCGTGCTGACGGATATCATGGGAAACATCCGGTCAAGGGCGCAGATGGCCTATGGGTTCCCACAACCGCCTCCGATTCTCGACTTTCTCAAGACCCAACTGGCCAAAGCGAATGTTCAGCTGGGGCTTCGGAAAAGCGAAAGGCTGGCGGGGATCGGCATCGCCATGCCGTTCGAGATCTGGAACTGGCATGATGCCATCTGTGCGCCACCGGGATCCCTGTCGCGCTGGCAGGGCTTTGACCTGATCGACGCCATCTCGGATTTTACGGGCGTTCCGGTGTTCATCGAGAACGATGCGACAGCCGCTTGCCGGGCCGAATTGTCCTTTGGTCACGGGCGCGAGCTTCAGAATTTCGCTTATTTCTACCTTGGATCGTTCATCGGTGGCGGTCTGGTCCTGAACGGGTCCGTCTATGATGGTGCAAACGGAAATGCGGGCGCTTTCGGGTCGCTTCCTGCTTCGGTTGCGGGCGAACCGGACCGGCAGTTGATCGATGCCGCATCGATCTACCTGCTCGAAGACAGATTGGGCCGCATGGGCATCCCGCATGATCGTTTATGGGCGGCCCCGCTGGACTGGTCCGGCTTTGAAGAGCCGGTCGCCGACTGGATCGCGGATACCGCGCGCCATCTGGCCCGCTCTGCCCTGACGGTCTGCGCCGTGATCGACTTTGAAGCGATCGTCATCGACGGGGCCTTTCCCGCCGACGTCAAGGAAAGGCTGGTCGAACGCACACGGACAGAACTGGGCAACCTCGATTCCCGCGGCATCATCCGCCCGCGCATCGAAGAGGGTCTGGTCGGCCCTTCGGCGCGCGCGCTTGGCGCCTCCTCTGCCCCGATCCTTGCCAGCTTTTTCCTGCGCCCGGGCGGTTTGAACGTCTGAAGAAAGGCGTCCACGACGGGACGCCTTTTGGCCTACCGGTAATAAAGCGACTGGCCATTGGCGAAGATCTGCACCTTCTCGGGCGCTGCGGCCATGCGGACAGCCTTGCCACGCAGGCCCGAATGAATGCCCTGCAGCTTGCCGATCACGGCGTCGTTGTCGCCGACCTTGTCGAAGTAAAGCAGTGTCACCTCGCCCAAGGCCTCGGTGATGTTGACGGTGCCTTCGAAGGCATAGTCCTCGCCGCTTGTCTCGACCATGTCTTCGGGGCGGATGCCGATGTTGACCTTCATCCCCTTGTCCGCGTCCTGCGTCGGCACAGCAGACGCGACGGTCCCACCCCCGTCGAGCTTGACCATGGTCGTGGCTCCTGTACCGACGATTTCGCCCGCCAGCAGGTTCATCGCCGGAGAGCCGATGAATTGCGCGACGAATTCGTTCTCGGGACGCTCGTAAAGCTCCAGCGGTGTGCCCACTTGGGCGATGCCTTTGTTGGCCAGAACCACGATGCGCGACGCCAGCGTCATCGCCTCGACCTGATCGTGCGTCACGTAGATCATCGTCGATTCGGGCATCGATTCCTTGAGCTGGGCGATTTCGATCCGCGTGGCGACGCGCAAGGCTGCGTCGAGATTCGAGAGAGGCTCATCGAACAGGTAGACCTTGGGGTCGCGCACGATGGACCGCCCGATAGCCACGCGCTGCCGCTGCCCGCCCGACAGCGCCTTGGGCAGACGGTCGAGGTAGGCATCGAGCTGCAGGATCTTTGCCGCCTTGTTGACCGCTTCGTCGATTTCGGCCTTGGACTTCTTCGCCAGCTTGAGCGCAAAGCTCATGTTGTCGCGCACCGTCATATGCGGGTAAAGCGCGTAGGACTGGAAGACCATCGCGATGCCCCGTTGCGCTGGCGGCACGTCGTTGACCTTCATGCCATCGATTTCCAGCTCGCCTTCGGTGATCTTTTCCAGACCGGCGATCATGCGCAGCAGCGTGGACTTGCCGCAGCCCGACGGGCCGACGAAGACGATCAGCTCACCTTGATTGATGTCGAGGTTGATGTCGTTGAGGACATTGATCGTCCCGCCGTAGGTCTTGCCGACATCCGTCAGCTTCAGGTTCGCCATTGGTGTCCCTCCCGATGAAATTCAAATGCCCCGCGCCGCGAAGAACGGCTGCCAGGGTCCAAGGTTGAGCGTATCGCCCGTGATGTTCTGCAGGCCGCCGACCTCGGCACCGATGGGCGTCCAGTCGCCCTGCGGCATGGTCAGCTTGGCCGGGTCGCCCGACAGGTTGAACGCGCAAAAGATCGTCTCACCCTCGGTCCGGCGGGTGAAATAGACACAGGTGCCAACGTGACCCAGCCCGTCCTGTTCACCCTTTGCCAAAGCCGGGTGGGCATGCCGAAACGCGATTGCCCGCCGGTAATGATGCAGGATCGCACCCGGGTCATCCTCTTGTGCTGCGACCGAAAGCTTCAGATGATCGCGGCTGACCGGCAGCCACGGCTTGTTGTCGGAGAAACCGGCGTTCAGAACGTCATGCTCCCAGACCATCGGCGTGCGGCAACCATCGCGCCCCTTGAACTCTGGCCAGAAACGGATGCCGTAAGGGTCCTGCAAGTCATCGAAGGCGACATCGGCTTCCGGCAGGCCCAACTCCTCGCCCTGATAAATGCAGGCCGACCCCCGAACGGACATCATCAGCGTGGCCATCAACCGCTGGGCGTGGTCCGTCAGGTGCCAACGCGAGGTATGGCGTTTGCAATCGTGGTTCGAAAACGCCCAGCAGACCCAGCCGTCGGGCACCGCACGATCCACATGCGCCATCAGGTCGGCGATGCGCGCAGGTGTCGGAAGGTCCGCCGCCAGCATGTCGAACGCATAGCACATCTGCACCAGATCCTGCCCAGTGGTATATTCGCCGATGATTTCGAGCCCGCGCTGGCCATCCCCGATCTCGCCCACGGCGGCGGCATTGTAACCATCCAGCAGCTTGCGGTAGCGACGCAGGAAGTCGAACATCTCGGGTCGATTCCGGTCGTAGACATGACGTTGGTAATTGTAGGGATTGACCTTGGGCGCGCAGATATCCGTCCGCTCTTCCGGCGGACAGACGGGGTTGTCGCGCAATGCGGCATCGTGGAAATAGAAATTCAGCGTGTCCATGCGAAAGCCGTCGACGCCACGATCCAGCCAGAACCGCGCCACATCAAGCACGGCGTCCTGAACCTCGGGGTTGTGGAAGTTCAGGTCCGGCTGGGACGCAAGGAAGTTGTGCAGGTAGTATTGCTCGCGCCGCGTGTCCCACTCCCATGCCGAGCCACCGAAGACCGACAGCCAGTTGCTTGGCGGCGTGCCATCGGGTCTGCTGTCGGACCAGACGAACCAATCCGCCTTGGGATTGTCGCGGGATGCGCGGCTTTCTTCGAACCACGGATGCTCTTCGCTGGTGTGGCTGATGACAAGGTCGATCAGGATGCGGATCCCGTGACGATGAGCCGCCGCCACGACCTGATCGAAGTCAGCCAGCGTGCCGAACATCGGATCGACATCGCAATAATCGCTGACGTCATACCCGAAATCCGCCATGGGCGAGGTGAAGAACGGAGATATCCAGATCGCATCCACGCCAAGGCTGGCGATGTAGGGAATCCGCTTTGCAATCCCCTGCATGTCACCGATGCCGTCGCCGTTGGTGTCCTGAAAGCTGCGTGGATAAATCTGATAGATCACGCAACCACGCCACCAGTCGCGGTCTACGGATGCGTCGGCGTCGATCTGTGCTGTCGCGGTCCCGGTCATGCCCCGCCCTTACTTGACCGAGCCGGCCAGAAGACCGCGCACGAGGTAGCGTTGCAAGGTGAAGAAGACCAGCAGCGGGATCGAAATCGACACGAAAGCCGCGGCCGCAAGGATGCCCCAGTCGCCGCCGCGCGATCCCAGAAGATCGTCGGCGATCTTGACCGTCATCACCTTGGCTTCCTCGGACGACGGCAGGAAGACCTTGGCAATCAGCAGGTCGTTCCATGTCCACAGGAATTGGAAGATGGCGAAGGCGGCCAAAGCAGGAAAGGACAGCGGCAGGATGATCTTCATGAAGATCTGAAAGTCGGTGCCGCCGTCCACGCGCGCGCTTTCGATGATGTCGCGCGGCAGGCCGATCATGTAGTTGCGCAGCAGATACACCGCCAAGGGTTGCCCGAAGGCCGAGTGTGCCAGCCAGATGCCAAGAAACGACTGACCGATCCCAAGGTTGTAGTGAAGCTGCAGCATCGGCACGAGCGCAAGCTGCAAGGGGACGACCAACAGCCCGATCACGGCCGCAATCAACCAGGCGCGCCCGCGAAAATCCATCCACGCCAGCGCGTAGGCCGCAAAGGCCGCCATCAGGATCGGGATGATCGTGGTCGGCACCGTGACGGTCAGCGTGTTGATGAACGCCTGCCCCATCCCGCCTGCGGTCAAGACCGTCCGGTAGTTGTCGAGCGTGAAACTGGGCGGGGTCACGGCGTTGATATAGAACCGTGGCCCCCTGTCACCGGGATCTTCCGTCACGGTGAAGATATAGTCGCCGTTCCTCTCCATGATCAGGGACTCGCCGTCCCCGAGGTCTGCAACCGCGCCGGGGGGGTATTCACCCGGCGAGCGGCCTGAATTGCCAAAGCCCGCGATCGTGCCTTCCCGGTTCGGAAAAGCAGACTCGATTTCGGGATCGTTGAAGGCATTGCCCGTCAGGACGAACAGATCACCGTCCTGGGTCACGTCTTCGACGTTGCCGCGTCCGCGAAACGTCTGCTCGGTCGAGAAAGGGGCAAGCCACCAGCCCGAGGCGGAAATCGCGTCACGGTCCCGGAAGGACGACACGAAAAGCCCGACCGTCGGGATCAGCCAGAGCAACACGATAAAGGCCACAGTGACGTGGGTGACGACGATAAGGGCGGGTTTGCGTCCTGCGATGTTATCCATTGATCCGATCTCCTCAGCGCATTTCGGCGCGCGCTTGGCGAATGTTCTGAACCATGACCGGGGTCACGATCAGCATGATGACGATGGCAACGGCCGTGGCCCGCCCGTCGTCGCGGAACATGAATTGCATCATGTAGCTGGGCAAAATCTGCGTGTTAAAGTTGCCGCCTGTCATGGCGTAGACGATGTCGAACACCTTGAGCACGAGGATCGTCGTCGTGGTGAAGACCACGATGATCGTGTTCGTCACCTGCGGCACCTGGATCTTGAAGAACACCTGGAACGGATTCGCGCCGTCGATGATCGCGGCTTCGATGGTTTCTTCGGGGATCCCGCGCAGGGCGGCCGACAGGATCACCATGGCGAAGCCGGTCTGAACCCAGATCAGAATGACCATGAGGAAGATGTTGTTCCAGAAGGCCACCTGCAGCACGTCGAGCGGCGCCGCCCCGAAGAGGTTCACGCGCAGGGCGTTGATGACACCCAACTCGGGGTCGATGGCGTAGACGAACTTCCAGATCAGCGACGCGCCGACGAAAGAGATCGCCATCGGCATGAAGATCAGCGATTTGGCGATATTGCCCCAGCGCAGCTTGTCGGTCAGCTGCGCGATCAGAAGGCCCAGGAAGGTCGAAACCGAAGGCACGACAAGCGCCCAAAGCACGTTGTTGAAGAATGCGGTTCTGAACTCGGACGAGGCGAACATCGTCGTATAGTTGGTGAACCCGATGAAATCCGCGCCGGACCGGTTGAAAAGCGACCGGTAGAACGAACCGATCACCGGATAAACGAGATAAAGAGACAGCGCGATGATCGTTGGCGCCATGAAAAGCCACGGGCGGATCGTGTTCGCGCGGTTGATGTTGCGAGAGGTGTTCGGACCCTTTGCGGGAAACAGCACCTTATCGAGAAAGGCGTTGGACGCGATGAAGTAGAGAAAGATACCCCCGACACCGATCGCGATCGTAATGAGGCCCTGAAAAATCGGATTCATGCGCGTCCCCTCCCAAGTCGCACGGCCAGATTGGTTCTGGCGCCGGAGTAACATTGGGCCACCCTTGGGTGGCCCAAATCAATACTTATTTAACCATACACATCAGAGCCTTACTGGATTTCTTCCCAGCGGGCCTGAATGGCGTCTGCCACGGACTGGGCGTCCGCACCCGTCGTGTAGTCGACCATGCCGGTCCAGAACGCATTGGTGCCGATCTCGCCCGGCATCAGGTCGGACCCGTCGAAACGGAACGACGTGGCCGTCGTCAGGATCTCACCCAAGGCGCGCTGAACGTCCGACGTGTAGATGTCGAGGTTCGCATCCTGATGCGGTGACAGGAACTGACCTTGTGCCATCATGATCTCGTGCGCGATGGGGGTGCCCAGGAACTCGAGGAAGCCCGTGGTCACGTCACGGTCGTTGGTCGGCGATGCGATACCACCGGAACCCAGAACCGGGCGACCCAGCTCTTCGTTTGCTTCGAACGGCGGGAAGTAGAAGAACTCCACGTCCGTGCCCGCTTCGACATCATCGGGGAAGAAGATCGGGATGAATGACGCCTGTTTGTGCATGTAGCAGGCAGGCGGAAAGTCGAACATGCCGTCGGGGCTGTCGCGGAAGTCGGTTGTCGCGGCAGCCGCGGGGCCGCCATCGACGAAACCGTCGGTCAGCGCGTACATGCCGTACTGCTCGATCGCATTCACGACGATCGGGTCGTTGAACGGCAGATCGTTTGACACCCAGCGGTCGTAGTCCTCAAGGGACGCGGTGCGCAGCATCATGTCCTCGACCCAGTCGGTCGCGGGCCAGCCCGTCGCGGCACCGGATCCCAGACCGATGCACCAGGGCGTGCCGCCCTCGTCCACGATCTGCTGGGACAGGGCCATCAGCTCTTCCTGCGTTTCGGGAATATCGTAGCCGGCTTCCTCGAACTGCTCTGGAACGTACCAGACAAGCGACTTCACGTCGGTGCCGAAAAAGATGCCGAAAACGTCCTCTTCGCCGTCGGCACCGGGATAGGTGGCCAGCTGGTTCCAGCTTTCACCGGCAGCATAGTTGTCGAGCATGAAGCCGTCGAGGCTATCGGCCACCGGCACCAGCACGCCTTGGCTGGCAAGGTCCTTGGCCAGACCGGGCTGCGGGAACAGCGCCACGTCGGGCAGACCACCGGCCTGACCGGCGATCACGATGTCCTGCTCGAAGCTTTCAGAGCCGGAATAGTTCACGGTCGCGCCCGTCGCATCCGCGAAATAGGCGTAAAGGTTGCGATAGCGCTGCGCGTCGTCACCGGTGGTGGCACCGGTCACATCCATGGTTTCGCCGGAATAGTCGTGTTCGGCTGCGAATGCGTCGAGAGCGTCCCAGCTGAAATCACCATCGCCCTTCGGATAAAGCAGGTCCTGTGCAAAAGCACTGGTTGCCCCGAGGGCTACGACAAGTGTCGCTGCGCTGACGAGTGTTCTCTTGGTCTGCATTCTTTTCCTCCCTGAATGCTGAAACTTCGGGCAAAGCATAATCCGCCTTCCAAAGCGGTTGCAATACACCGTAATCGTTTACGAAAATAAAGATTTTCAACTATTCGGGGGATATTCGCCTGTCAACTGACGGCGCGCATCATGGCGCGCGCCGTCTGGCCGTTGGCGCTAACAGGTCGCGAGAATCAGTTTGGCGTCACTGCACCGCTGCGATCGCCGGGTAAGTGGCGCGGAACGCGGCATAGGCGGCATCGAACGCGGCCGCTTTTTCCGCGACCGGCGCGATGATCTCGCTCGTGGCGGGTGCTGTCATGATCGCGTCCGGGTCCCGACCGGTCACTGCCGCCATGCCAAGCCTTGCCGCACCAAGGGCTGCGCCGAACTCGCTGCCCGCCGGCAGGTGTAGCGGGACACCAAGAACGGTGGCGATCATCTGCAGCCAGTAGCGCGATCCCGTCCCGCCGCCGATTGCGGTCAGGGCATCGAGTTGCGCGCCGGTGCCCTTGAGCGCCTCGAAGCTGTCACGCAGACCAAAGGCCACGCCTTCCAGCACTGCGCGGGTCATGTCGTCCCGCGTGGTCGAGGCGGACAGGCCCGTAAAGCTGCCGCGGATATCGGCGTCGTTGTGCGGCGTGCGTTCGCCCGACAGGTAAGGCAGGAACCGCACCTTGCCCGGCGCCTGCAAGTCGTCGCCCAGCGCTGCAGTGAGCTCTGCGGGCTTGGTGCCGGTGATCCGCGCCAGCCAGTTCAGGCTGTCGGTGGCGGACAACATGACCCCCATCTGGTACCACCGGCCCGGAACCGCGTGGCAAAAGGTATGAAGCGCGGTTTCGGGCGCAGGGCGATAGCCGTCACGCGCTGCAAGCAGCACCCCCGAAGTGCCAAGCGACACAAAGCCCTGCCCCTCGGCCATCGCGCCGATCCCACAGGCGGCGGCGGCATTGTCGCCCGCCCCGCCCGCGACTGTCACAGGCTCTGTCAGCCCCCATCGCGCAGCCAGATCACTGCGCAGCTGTCCCGCAGCTTCCGAACCCTCGACCAGTTTCGGCATCTGGTCACGGCGCATATGGCCCGCATCCAGCAGGAGATCCGACCAGTCGCGCGCGCCCACGTCCAGCCAGGACGTGCCGGCACTGTCGGACATATCGGCCACGTGATCGCCGGTCAGATAATAGTTGAGGTAGGCCGCAGGCAGCAGAACCTTGGCGACCTTGGCATAGGTCTCGGGCTCGTTCTTGCGCACCCATTCCAGCTTGGGTGCGGTGAAGCCCGGAAAGACGATGTTGCCGGACAGGTCGCGCACCTTTTGCGTTGCATCGAGGGTCGCGGCCTCGGCATGGCTTCGGGTGTCGTTCCACAGGATGCAGGGCCGCAGGACAGCGTTCCTGTCGTCCAGAAGTGTCGCGCCATGCATGTGGCCCGCCACCCCGATGCCCCGCAGTTCCTTGAAGGCAGGCTGGCTGTCGCGCAGTTCCCCGATCGCACCGTCAAGAGCGACGATCCAGTCCGCAGGGCCCTGTTCGGACCAACCGGGGTGCGGATTATCGACATCGTAGTGCCGCTCGGTCGATGCAATCGGCTGCCCAGTGTCATCCACCAAAAGCGTGCGGAGGCCAGAAGTGCCAAGATCAATTCCAAGATAGCTCATTGCGTGTCCTTCCCGGTCGCATTTTGATTTTCGACGGCTTGCTGCGCCAGTTGCCCCTGATGTGACACGTTTTGCATGGAAGGACGATCCACTTTTTGTCGCCCTTAGGTTGTGCCACCTCTTTTGCATCGCCCAGCGCACAACCGATCGAAACAGCTGATCGTCGCAGGTCCCATGTCGCATGCAACGCGGGCGAAGTTGCGCGGAAATGCGGCGCATGTTCGGACCAGTGGCCGTCATCCCTGTTTCGGTCATCTTCACCGTTGCAAACAGACCGACTTTTGTCGTCTGGTCCGGGAAAGACGTGGAAGAGGACAGCCACATGGCCCGCAGGTATTTGAAGAAAGCCGTGCTGACACCGCAGTCGGACGCAACGCAGGTCGGCGATACCGTCCGCAGCATCCTGGCCGATATCGAAGCGGGAGGTGATGCCGCGGCTCTGTCCTATGCCGCCAAGCTCGACGGCTACACCGGCGATGTGATCCTGTCCCCCGCCGACATCGAGGCCGCGATCAGTCAGGTGCCCGAGACGTTGAAGGCCGATATCCGCTTTGCCCACGATAACGTGCGGCGCTTTGCGGAAATGCAGCGCACGACCATCGGCGATTCGGAGATGGAGCTGTCGCCGGGCTTCGTGGCCGGTCAGCGCACGATACCGGTCGACGCGGCGGGCTGCTATATTCCGGGCGGACGCTATAGCCACGTGGCCAGTGCCGTCATGACGGTCACCACGGCCAAGGTTGCGGGGTGTGCCCATGTCACGGCCTGTTCCCCGCCCCGACCGGGATCGGGCGTGCCCCCTGCGATTGTCTACGCGGCCCACCTGTGCGGGGCCGATTGCATCATGGCGATGGGCGGCGTGCAGGCCATCGCGGCGATGACATTTGGCCTCTTCGGGCTGCCCAAGTCGAAGATCCTCGTCGGACCGGGCAATCAGTATGTCGCCGAGGCAAAGCGTATCCTGTTCGGGCGCGTGGGCATCGACATGGTGGCAGGGCCGACGGACAGCCTGATTCTGGCGGACCGGACGGCGGATGCGCTGATCGTCGCCACCGATCTCGTCAGTCAGGCCGAGCATGGCTACAATTCGCCCGTCTGGCTGGTCACCGACGATCAGGCGCTGGCCGAACGGGTCATGGAGATCGTTCCGGGCCTCATCGCAAAGCTGCCGCAACCGAACCGGGACAGCGCCGCCGCCGCATGGCGCGACTATGCCGAGGTGATCCTCTGCGCCGACCGCGCCGAGATGGCGGCCTGTTCGGACGATTATGCACCAGAGCACCTGACCGTGCAGGCCGCCGATCTGGATTGGTGGCTGGACAGGCTGGTGTCCTACGGATCGCTGTTTCTGGGCGAGGAGACGACCGTGGCCTATGGCGACAAGGCTGCCGGCACGAATCACGTGCTGCCCACATCGGGTGCAGCCGGCTACACAGGTGGCCTGAGCGTCCACAAGTTCATGAAGTTCGTGACATGGCAGCGCGCCACCCGCGACGGATCACGCCGGGTGGCCGAGGCCACCGCGCGCATATCGCGGCTGGAGGGCATGGAAGGGCACGCCCGCTCTGCGGACGTGCGGCTGGCCAAGTATTTCCCCCGCGAGACCTTCGATCTGACCGGTGAGCCCTAGATCGCGACCGCGTGGGCCGCGCCCTGCGTGCTGAACGTGTCGAGAGCATGGGCCACGATCCGTGCAAGAGGTTGAGCGGGTGCGGGCAATACATAGTCGGCGTCGATCTTGTTCAGGACATCACCGAACTGTTCGATCAGTTGAAGGCGCGTGCGTTCGATCTCGGCGGTCTGCTGCGGGAAATCCGCAGCCAGAGCCTTGGGGCGGAAGGCGAAGCTGCACATCAGGTCTTCGACCATCCGCGCCACCAATCGGTCCAGCGCCGTCATCTCGTAGCCCCTGTGCCCCGCCAGACCACCGGTTGCGATGCGTTCGTGGTAGGCCGAGGTCGCGACGGCGTTCTGCACGTATCCGCCACGGAACTGCGAAATGGCCGAGGCCCCAAGGCCGATCAGCGTTTCATCCGTGTCGTCCGTGTAGCCCTGAAAGTTCCGCCGCAGGCGGCCTTCACCCTGCGCGCGGGCAAGCGAATCGGTGGGCCGGGCAAAATGGTCGATCCCGACAGCCGTATAGCCCGCCGCTTCGAAGGCAAGGCGCGCCCGCTCGGCCAGCGCGAAACGCACGTGCGTATCCGGGAGAGCCTCTTCGTCGATCATGACCTGACGTTTCGACATCCACGGGACATGGGCATAACCGTAGATCGCCAAGCGGTCGGGCGAGAGGGCCAGAACATGCTCGAGTGTCGCATCGAAGCTTTCGGGGGTCTGGCAAGGCAGGCCGTAAAGCAGATCGACATTGATGCTGGGCACGCCCTGATCGCGCAGAAAGTCGATGACATGGCGCGTCTCTGCGACACTTTGCTGGCGGCCGATCGCAGCCTGAACGAGCGGGGAAAAATCCTGCACGCCGATGCTGGCACGGTTCAGCCCGTAATCCACAAGCGTTTTCAATAGCGGATCCGAGGCTTCAGTCGGGTCGATTTCGACCGAAAATTCGCAATCGTCGTCACGTTCGAAGGCAGCAAAGACCGCATCCAGCAACAGCCGCATCAGTTTGCATGACAGGATCGTGGGGGTGCCGCCGCCGAGATGTAGCCGTGACAGGCGCACATTGGGAAGAAGCTTGCGCACTTCGGTAATTTCTTTCAGCAGTGTCCGCAGGTAGGTTTCGACCGGTCGCAGCGTCCGGGTGCCCTGCGTCCGGCAGGCGCAGAACCAGCACAGCCGCTTGCAAAAGGGAATGTGGATATAAAGCGATATCGCCTCGCCATCGCGAACGGCAGAGAGCCAGTCGTGCTGATGGCGCTGGCCTTCGCCCGCGCGGAAATGGTTCGCGGGGGGATAGCTGGTGTAGCGGGGGACGCGCAGGTCAAACAGGCCGTGGCGTTCGAGTTGATGTAGTGTGTCCATTTCACTAGAGTGCATCTCAGACCTGACCCTGACTTTGACGCAGATCAAGCCACATGACCGTATTGCTCGATTCCCCTGTGAAATGTTCCTCTTGCCCCATCAGGCACAGGGCGGTCTGCGCGCGATGTGACGAGGACGAACTGTCGATCCTGGAAGGCATGAAGTCCTACCGTACCTTCGAGGCCGGACAGCTGATTCTGTGGCGTGGCGAACCTTTGACCTACGTCGCCTCGGTCGTGCATGGTGTCGCCTCTTTGTCCAAGACGCTGGAGGACGGGCGCACGCAGATGGTCGGGCTGTTGCTGCCCTCCGACTTCATCGGTCGCCCCGGTCGCGACGAGATCGAATTCGACGTGACCGCGACGACGGATGTGACGCTTTGCTGCTTCGACCGCGCGCCCTTCGAACGTCTGGTGGATGAGACCCCCCACGTCGCCCAGCGCCTGATGGAGCTGGCCCTGGACGAGCTTGACGCGGCCCGCGACTGGATGCTGCTTCTGGGTCGCAAGACCGCCCGCGAAAAGATCGCGACCTTCATCGAAATGCTGGCACGTCGCAGTCATTCAGAGAATGTCCTGACGACAAAAGTCGTGCTTCCCATGACCCGCGACCAGATCGCCAACTACCTTGGATTGACGCTGGAAACGGTCAGCCGTCAGTTCAATGCCCTCAAGAAAGACGGCATCATTTCCCTGACCGACCGCCGCCATGTCGACGTTCTGGACTACGCCGCGCTTCACGAAGCGACAGGTGACGATGCCGACGGCGGCGTGTTGAGCTGACACACAGACGCGCCGGCTGTCCCTGTTCGAGCGGGCAGAAACAGGTGCAACAAATGCCGCACCCCGCATCGTGATTTGACCCAAATCAAAGTGACATCTGCGCAGACCGCTTAGGCAGACTGCGGACAGGGCGCCCTTTCTGCGTCCGGATGCAAGAGGTTCGGGGACATGGACTATGTGAAATTGGCGCTGTTGGGCGTCGTGACTTTGGTTGCAGCCATCGCAACCAACTGGGCAAGGGATCTGGCATTTCAGGTTCACGCCGTTCTTATCATGTTGATTGCAGGCGGCATGTTCGTCTGGGTTCTGCGCGGCATCGGAGAGCCCGCGATGAAGCCGGTGCCGAACGACGTCTATCACGACGGAATCATCCGTGCGGGCGTGATCGCCACCGCCTTCTGGGGCATCGCGGGCTTTCTGGTAGGGACGTTCATCGCCTTCCAACTGGCGTTTCCCGCGCTGAACTTCGACTGGGGGCAGCCCTTCACGAACTTCGGGCGCCTGCGGCCACTTCACACAAGTGCCGTGATCTTCGCATTCGGGGGCAACGCCCTGATCGCCACCTCGTTCTACGTTGTCCAGCGCACCAGCGCCGCGCGCCTTTGGGGTGGCAACCTTGGATGGTTCGTCTTCTGGGGTTATCAGCTTTTCATCGTTCTGGCCGCGACCGGCTACGTTCTGGGGTCCACCCAGTCCAAGGAGTATGCCGAGCCTGAATGGTATGTGGACATCTGGCTGACAATCGTCTGGCTGGCCTATCTGGCCGTCTTCATGGGCACGATCTTCAAGCGGCGCGAGCGTCATATCTATGTCGCCAACTGGTTCTTCCTCGCCTTCATCGTCACCGTGGCGATGCTGCACGTGGTCAACAACCTCAGCGTGCCGGTCAGCATCTGGGGCAGCAAGTCCGTGCAGGTCTTCAGTGGCGTGCAGGATGCCATGACGCAGTGGTGGTACGGCCACAACGCGGTGGGCTTCTTCCTGACCGCAGGCTTCCTGGGGATGATGTACTACTTCGTGCCCAAGCAGGCCGGTCGTCCGATCTACAGCTACAAGCTGTCGATCATCCACTTCTGGGCGCTGATCTTCCTGTATATCTGGGCCGGCCCGCACCACCTGCACTACACCGCACTGCCCGACTGGGCGTCGACCTTGGGCATGGTGTTCTCGATCGTGCTCTGGATGCCCAGCTGGGGCGGCATGATCAACGGCCTGATGACCCTGCAGGGGGCATGGGACAAGCTGCGCACGGACCCGATCCTGCGGATGTTCGTCCTGTCACTGGGCTTTTACGGCATGTCCACCTTCGAGGGTCCGATGATGTCGATCCGCGCGGTGAACTCGCTGTCGCACTACACCGACTGGACGATCGGTCACGTCCACTCCGGCGCACTTGGCTGGAACGGCATGATCACCTTCGCCTGTCTCTATTTCCTGACACCTAGACTGTGGGGTCGCGCTCAGATGTATTCGATACGTGCAATCAGCTGGCACTTCTGGCTCGCAACACTTGGCATCGTTCTCTACGCCGCCTCGATGTGGGTCACCGGCATCATGGAAGGCCTGATGTGGCGCGAGGTCGATGACCAGGGCTTCCTCGTCAACTCCTTCGCCGACACCGTGAGCGCCAAGTTCCCGATGTATGTGGTCCGTGGTCTGGGCGGGGTTCTGTTCCTGTCAGGCGCGCTGGTCATGGTCTGGAACATGTTCATGACGATCCGCGGCGCCGATCCGGCGACCGCGACCGTCCCTCACGCACAACCTGCTGAATAAGGAGCCGCGATCATGGTCGATCACGAAAACGATAAAATCCCGCCGGCAGAGAAAGACCCCAAGGTCAGCACCGTGTCGGACTTTCCGGACGAGATTCCGAACGAACTGCCGCATCACACCAAGCTGATCGAAAAGCACGCGATCCTCGAGAAGTCCCCGACCCTGCTTCTGGTCGCATCGCTTCTGGTGGTGACGATCGGCGGTATCGTGGAAATCGCGCCGCTGTTCTGGCTGGAAAACACCATCGAAGAAGTCGATGGGGTGCGTCCTTACTCGCCGTTGGAACTGACCGGGCGGGACATCTACGTCCGCGAGGGCTGCTATGTCTGCCACAGCCAGATGATCCGGCCCATGCGCGACGAGGTCGAGCGTTACGGCCACTACTCGCTGGCGGCGGAATCGATGTATGACCACCCGTTCCAGTGGGGCTCCAAGCGCACTGGGCCGGATCTGGCCCGCGTCGGCGGACGCTATTCGGACACGTGGCACGTGGATCACCTGATGGATCCGCAATCCGTGGTGCCGGAAAGCATCATGCCGAAATACGCCTTCCTTGCGGATACACCCATCAATGCCAACGGGGTCGAAGACCTGCTGGCAACGCACCGGTTCGTCGGTGTTCCCTATACGGACGAACAATTGGAAAACGCCGGCAGCGACTTCATCGTGCAGGCGAATGTCGAAGCCGATACCGATGGGCTTCTTGAACGCTATCCCGGTGCGGTGGTTTCGAACTTCGACGGACAGGCCGCGCTGACCGAAATGGATGCGTTGATCGCTTACCTGCAAATATTGGGCACGATGGTCGATTTCTCGACCTTCACACCCGATGCCAGCCGCTAGGAGGACACAATGGATAACCCGTCACTATTCCAGCAACTCGCCGACAACTGGCTTCTTGTCTCGATGTTCTCGTTTTTCGTCGGCGTTGCCGTCTTCGCTTTCCTGCCCAGCCAACGGGCGGCGCGCGAAGACGCCAGCATGATCCCCTTCCGCAACGATACGATCCCCGAAAAGACCTGCAAGGGCACGTGCAAGACCTGCGCCTGCAAGGATTCGGAATTCAAACTTGAAGGACAAGCCGATGTCTGACCGCAAGATCGACAAGGAGACCGGCGTCGAAACCACCGGCCACAACTGGGACGGTATTGAAGAGCTCAACAACCCCCTGCCCCGCTGGTGGCTGTGGACCTTCTACATCACGATCATCTGGGCCATCGGCTACACGATCGCCTATCCGGCCTGGCCGATGATCTCGGGCGCGACGGCAGGTGTAATGGGCTACTCGACACGCGCAGAGGTCACCGAGGCAATCGCGGCCCACGAAGAACGGAACGTGGACCTTGTGGCTTCGCTCAATCAGGGCGATCTGAACGTGATCGAGGCCGGCAGCGACCTGCACCGCTATGCCACGGCCCGCGGTGGCGCGGTGTTCCGCGCCCAGTGCAGCCAGTGCCATGGTGCGGGCGCGGCGGGTGCGACAGGCTATCCCAACCTGCTGGATGACGCATGGCTGTGGGGCGACTACGACGCCACCCTCGCCTCTGCGGGAGAATCCATTTTCATGGACAATTGCGCGGCGTGCCACGGCGAAGACGCACGGGGAAACCGCATGCTTGGTGCGCCGAACCTCAGCGACGAGATCTGGCTCTATGGCGGGGATCGCGACACGCTTGAATACACCGTCCGAAACGCCCGGTTCGGTGTCATGCCGGCCTGGGGCCAGCGGCTGTCGGAAGAGGACGTGCGGGCGGTCTCGATCTACGTGCACGCCCTGGGCGGCGGCGAATAGATCAGCGGCATCGGTGTCGTCCCGCATGGCCGGGGCGGCATCGACCCCGGGCCGGCCCTGTTCGCATCCGAGCCGGTTCGGGGGACTTCTTGGAACGGCATCAAGGCCCGGCACCTCGTGTCGGGCCTTGTCGTTCAAGCGGTCGTGATCGTGATCGCAAAAGGCCCGGATGCTGGCGTGGTTTGACCCAAATCAAAGCGGTGGCCGCGGGGTGCGCCTATTCCAACAATGGCGAACAGGATTGGACCAATGACAGACACATCACTTTATGCACCGCGCGTCCCGATTTTCCCGCGCCGGGTTTCGGGGCGGTTTCGCCGTTTCAAATGGATCGTGATGATCGTCACGTTGGGCATCTACTATATCACGCCCTGGATCCGCTGGGATCGCGGCCCGAACCTGCCCGATCAGGCGGTCCTGATCGACATGGCGACACGGCGCTTCTACTTCTTCTGGATCGAGATCTGGCCGCACGAATTCTACTTCGTCGCGGGGCTCTTGATCATGGCGGGGCTGGGGCTTTTCCTGTTCACCGCAGCCCTGGGTCGCGTCTGGTGCGGCTATACCTGCCCCCAGACGGTCTGGACCGACCTTTTCATCCTTGTCGAGCGCTGGATCGAAGGCGACCGCAACGCGCGGGTCAGGCTGCACAACGCCAAGTGGGACGTCCGCAAATGGCGGCTGCGGCTGACCAAGTGGATCGTCTGGCTGCTGATCGCCGTCGCCACGGGCGGTGCGTGGGTGTTCTACTTTACCGACGCGCCGACGCTGGCCGTCGACCTTGCGACATTCGACGCACCGGCGGTCGCCTATATCACGATATTGATCCTGACCCTCACCACCTTTGTCTTTGGCGGGTTCATGCGCGAGCAGGTCTGCATCTACATGTGCCCCTGGCCCCGGATTCAGGCCGCCATGATGGACGAAGGCACCATCACGGTCGCCTACCGCGAATGGCGGGGCGAACCGCGCGGCAAGGGCAACCTCAAGAAGCGCGCCAAGCTCAAGGCGTTGAACGCCGAGGCCATCACGCCCGCCGCAGGTCCGGGCGAGGCCCGCTACGCGCCGACGCCCTACCCCAAGCCCGCGCTGCAGATCGGCGGTGACGGCCTTGTCACCGCGGCCGAAGGACCGGGCGATTGCATCGATTGCATGGCCTGCGTGAACGTCTGCCCGATGGGCATCGACATCCGCGAAGGACAGCAGATGGAGTGTATCACCTGTGCGCTGTGCATCGATGCCTGCGACGACGTGATGGACAAGATCGACCGCCCGCGCGGCCTGATCGGGTATCTCGCCCTGTCCGACGAAGATCTGGAACGTCAGGGCAAGCCCGGGAAACCGCTGCTGTCACACGTTCTGCGACCACGCACCCTTTTGTACACGGGTCTGTGGCTCTTGATCGGTGTGGGGCTGATGTGGGCGCTGTTCATCCGGTCGGACATCGAACTGACGGTCAGCCCGGTCCGCAACCCGACCTTCGTCGTTCAGGCCGATGGCGCGGTGCGCAACATCTACGACGTGCGTTTGCGCAACAAGTCCGGCGATGACCGCGAATTTCAGCTGAGCCTCACGACCGATGCGGCCTTGCAGGTCGATCTGGAAGGCGAAGACGATCTGACCGTCAACGTCCCCGCCGACACGACCATCCTGCAGCGGCTCTACGTGACGGCCCGGCCAGAGGCACAGGCCGCGTCCGTGGACGCAACCCCGCTGCGGATATGGGTGGAAGACAGTAGCACCGGCAACCGCGCGGGTGTCGCGACAACATTCAATGGGAGAGTGCAATGATCCGGGAACTGAAAGGCTGGCATGTCGCCAGCGGCTTTGTGGTGGCCTTCGGCATCATCATCACCGTGAACCTGACACTGGCGTTCAATGCCGTTCAGACTTTCCCGGGACTGGAGGCCAAGAACTCCTATGTCGCGAGCCAGAGTTTCGACGTCAATCGCGACGCTCAGTTGGCGTTGGAATGGGATGTCGCGGCAGAGTTGGACGGTGACCAGCTTCAGCTGACGATTCTCGAGAAGGGCACACCCATCGCGCCCGAGATCGAAGAGGCCATCTTTGGCCGCGCCACCTTTGTCGGTCATGACCAGACACCGGATTTCGTGTTCCGTGACGGGGCCTTGATGGCACAGGTCGACGCGGGCCCCGGCAACTGGAACCTCCGGCTCAAGGCGCGGTCCGCGGATGGCACATTGTTCCAGCAACGGATCATCGTGGGCGACGCCGAATGACCGCGGCCTGTGCTGCCTGTTCGGTCGCGCCGCTTGCGGAAGAGACCGCCAAGGCCCGCGGGCAGCAATTTGCCTTGCCCGGCATTCATTGCGCGGCCTGCATCGGCAAGATCGAACGGGGTCTTGCCAGCCTACCCGGCGCGGGCGACGTACGGGTCAATCTTTCACTGAAGCGGCTTTCGATCAGTGGCCCTGCACCGGCAGACCGTATCCTGACCGCCCTTTCGGACCTTGGTTACGAGGCTTACCCGCTGGATACCGAGGCATTGGCCCGCGCCTCCGATTCCGAAGGCCGCACCCTGCTGACGCGCCTTGCAGTCGCCGGTTTCGCGATGATGAACGTGATGCTGTTGTCGGTCGCCGTCTGGTCGGGGGCCACCGATGCCACCCGTGACCTGTTTCACCTGATTTCGGCCCTGATCACCCTGCCCGTCATCGCCTATTCCGGGCAGCCATTCTACCAGAACGCATGGAAAGCGCTGCGAGTCCGGCGGCTCAACATGGATGTGCCGATTTCGCTGGCCATCCTGCTGGCGGCGGGGATGTCGCTTTTCGAGACCTTGATGAGCGGCAAGCACGCCTATTTCGATGCCGCCTTGTCGCTGACCTTCTTCCTGCTCATAGGCCGCTATCTGGACCACCGCACGCGCAGCCATGCGCGATCCGCCGCGAAAGAACTGACGGCTCTGGAAGTGCCGACCGCGCAACGCGTCGAGGGCGAGAGCCTGCGCAGCGTGCGGATCGATGCCATCGCGCGGGACGACGAATTGCAGGTTCCCTCGGGTGGGCGGATGCCCGTCGACGGTATCCTGCTGTCCGATACCGCCCTGCTCGACAGGTCGTTCCTGACCGGTGAAAGCGCCGCGCAGACCGTCGCCTCCGGTGACGCCGTTCAGGCAGGCGAAATCAACCTCGGCGCACCGCTGCGCCTGCGCGCGACTGCCGTGGGCGAGGACACGAGCCTGCGCCGCATGGCCGCATTGGTGGAAACCGCCGAAAACGCACGCAACAGCTATACAGCGCTGGCCGACAGGGCGGCGCAAACCTACGCGCCGGCCGTCCATCTGCTGGCACTGGCCGCCTTTCTGGGATGGTTCTTTTACGACGGCGACATCAGGCATGCCATCAACGTGGCCATCGCCGTTCTGATCATCACCTGCCCCTGCGCATTGGGTCTTGCGGTTCCCGCCGTGTCCACCGCAGCGATCAGCCGCCTGTTCAGCGCGGGCGTGCTTGTCAAACACGCCACCGCGCTGGAGCGGCTGGCAGAGGTCGATCACGTGGTCTTCGACAAGACCGGCACCCTGACAAAACCCTCGGTCGTGGTGCCAGAGCAGATGACCGCCGAACAGCGGGACATCGCCCTTTCGCTCGCCCAACACTCTGCCCACCCCTTGTCGAAGGCGGTCGTGACCGCCCTCAAGGGTGCAACACCCGTTTTCCTGACTGACCTGACCGAGCATCCGGGGCATGGGATCGCAGCCGTCAGCGCGGGGGTGCCCGTCAAGCTGGGCCGCGGCGCATGGCTGGATGCGGACTTCGATGGCCTTGGCCTGCGGATCGGGACCGCGCCTGCGCTGCCGTTCGAAGTGCCCGACGCCCTGCGCCCCGGCGTGAAAGAGGCGCTGTCCGGTTTGAACTTGCCCGCCGAGGTTCTGACCGGTGACGCCCCCGCCCCCGCCAAGCTTCTGGCCGACCGGCTGGGGCTGCCCGTGCGCGCGCAGGCCCGCCCCGAAGACAAGCTGGCCCGGCTCGACGCCCTGAAAGCCGAAGGCCGCCACGTCCTGATGGTCGGCGACGGCCTGAACGACACGGCGGCATTGGCCGCAGCCCATGCGTCGATCGCGCCCGCAAGCGCGCTGGACGCATCGCGCAATGCCGCGGATGTCGTCATCATGACCGATGGTCTGGAAAGCCTGCCGCTGATCCTGCGCATCGCACGTGCGACACGCGACCTGAGCAAGCAGAACTTTTCAATTGCCACAATTTACAATATCATTGCGGTACCGGCAGCGCTCGCGGGATACGCGACCCCGTTGGCCGCAGCCTTGGCGATGTCGATTTCGTCCATCACCGTGCTTTTGAATTCAGCCCGCATGCGGAGCGTAAAATGAATGTTCTCGTCATCCTGATCCCCGTGTCCCTGATTTTGGGGGGCCTTGGCCTTGTCGCCTTCCTGTGGACGGTCCGCTCGGATCAATACGACGACGATCAGGGCAACGCAGCACGCATCCTGCTGGACGACGATTAGACGCTAGCCGCGTGTGCGCAGATTGTCCGGCGACAACTCCGAGATGCTCTTGCGGCCCATCAGTTGCATGTCGCGCTTGAGCTCGTCGCGCATCAGCCCCAATGCCCGTTCGACGCCCGGACGCCCCGCCGCCGCCAGCGGCAGCAGGTAGTAGCGCCCCAGCCCCACCGCCTTGGCGCCGCGTGACAGCGCCTTGAGCACATGGGTGCCGCGCGTCACGCCGCCGTCCATCATCACGTCAAGCCTGTCGCCGGCGACCTGCACCACCTCGGCCAGCTGATCGAAAGCACTGACCGACCCGTCAAGCTGCCGCCCGCCGTGGTTCGACAGGACAACTCCCTGACAGCCGATCTCGGCGGCGCGGATCGCGTCATCCGCGCTCATGACGCCCTTGAGGCAGAATGGCCCGCCCCAAAGTTCGACCATCTCGGCCACGTCGTCCCATGTCATCGTCGGATCGAGCATTTCGGTGAAATACTGCCCGATCGAGGCCGTGCCGCTGCCCATCTTCACGTGGTCGTCCAGTTGCGGCAGGGCGAATTTTTCGTGGGTGACGTAGTTGATCCCCCAAGCGGGTTTCATCACGAACTGCACCAGTCCCTGCAGGTTCAGGCGGAACGGGATCGAGAAACCGGTGCGTTTGTCACGCTCGCGGTTGCCGCCGGTAATGCTGTCCACGGTCAACATCATCACTTCGACACCAGCGGCCTTGGCCCGTTCCATCATGGCCCGGTTCAGGCCGCGGTCGCGATGGAAATAGAACTGGTAGACCTGCGGATTGCTGTGCTTGCGCCGCAACTCCTCCAGACTGACGGTGCCCAGCGACGACACCCCGAACATCGTGCCGAAGTTCTCGGCTGCGGCGGCGACGGCACGTTCCCCGTCGTGGTGGAACAGACGCTGCAGCGCCGTGGGCGAGCAGTAGACCGGCAGGTCCAGCTTCTGGCCCATGACCGTCACCGACAGGTCGACATCCGCGACACCGCGCAGGACGTTCGGCAGCAGGTCGACCTCTTCGAAAGCCGCCGTATTGCGGGCCTTCGTCACTTCGTCGTCGGCGGCCCCGTCGATGTAGTTATAGATCGGTCCGGGCAGACGACGCCGTGCCAGACGGCGAAAGTCCTCGTAGTTGTGGCAATCGGTCAGTCGCATGGTGAACCCCTCTGTTCGTGACGGGCGCATCCCCCCGACGCTGTCTTGCCCGCCAGCAATATAGGCCGTCGCCCGGTCAGGCAATGCGTCAGGGCCGCCACGCGGCGATCAGCTTTGGGTCTGTGGCGTGCTAAAGCGTGCGCACCAGCCGAAGCGCGTCGTAAATCGCCGCATGGGTATTGCGGGCAGCGACCGCATCCCCGATCCGGAAGATCGTGTAGGCGCCGTCCGGGTTGCGCGCGACCTGTTGCGGCGTCCCCGCTACCAATGCCTCGTAATCCACCTCGCCAAGGTTGGTCGATCCGTCACGCAGGTCAAAGTAAAGATCGTCCAGCGGCCGTGTGCCGTGGTTGACGACGACCTGATCCACCTGCCGTGCCTTGCCGCCAGCGCCGTAGTCGCTACCGATCATCGCCTTCAACGCATTGCCGTCCCGCTCGACCGCGGTCAGCTTCCACATCACGCTGAAGGTCACGTCACCGGCTTGCAGCGCGCGCACCGAGGGCGTCAGCGACATCGCCATGACCTCGGGCGCGAAGCTGCGATCACGTGTCATGATCTCGACCTTCGCACCGGTCGCGGCAATCGCCTCGGCAGCTTGCAGACCAGCGTAGTCGCCCGCGTCGTCGTAGATCAACACGTTGGACCCTGGCGCGGCATCGCCCGACAGGATGTCCCAGGTCGACACCACAAGATCGTCACCGCTGTCCAGCACCTCGGTATGCGGCAGACCGCCCGTCGCCACGATCACCACGTCAGGTGTCTCGGCACGGATCGTCGCATCGTCCGCGAAGCTGTTGAAATGGAAGGTCACGCCCAGCCGTTCGCATTCCGCGTGACGCCACTGGATCAACTGCATCATCTCGGCCCGCCGCTTGGTCTGCGCGGTCAGGCGCACCTGCCCACCCGGATCATTTGCGGCCTCGTGGACGACGACGGCATGGCCGCGTTCGGCCGCTACGCGGGCGGCTTCCAGTCCGGCAGGTCCTGCGCCCACGACGACGACACGCCGCTTTGTGTCAGACGGTGCGATCTCGTGCGGCATCTCGATCTCGCGTCCGGTCGACGGGTTGTGCAGGCACAGCGCCATTCCGCCCTGATAGATCCGATCAAGGCAATAGTTCGCGCCCACGCAAGGGCGGATGCGGTCCTCTTCGCCGCGCATGATCTTGGCCACGATATGCGGGTCGGCCATATGGGCGCGGGTCATGCCGACCATATCGAGCTTGCCGCTTGCGATGGCGTGGCGCGCCGTGGCCACGTCCTGAATCTTGGCTGCATGAAAGGTGGGGAACTGTGTCGCCGCGCGAATCTCGCCCGCGAAGTCCAGATGCGGCGCGCTGGCCATACCCTGCACCGGGATCAGGTCCGTCAGCCCCGGATCGGTGTCGATATGCCCGCGCACGACATTCAGGAAATCCACAAAACCGCTGCCCTTGAGCCTTTGCGAAATCTCGATTCCTTCGGCCTTGTCGATCCCGCCTGCCTGACACTCGTCCCCCGCGTAGCGCACGCCGACGATAAAGTCGGGACCGACGCGGTCGCGGATGGCGGCAAGGGTGTCCATCATGAACCGCATCCGGTTGTCGAGACTGCCACCGTAAGGCCCCTCCAGCGCGTTGGTGAGCGGCGAGGCGAACTGCTCCATCAGGTGGCCGTAGGCTTCAAGCTCGATCCCGTCGAGACCCGCGGCCTGCATCCGTTCGGCGGCGTCCGCGTAGTCGCGGATGATGCGGGCGATGTCCCAGTCCTCGGCCATCTTGGGAAAGGCGCGGTGGGCCGGTTCGCGTTCATGGCCTGCGGAAATCACCGGCAGCCAGTCGGCCTTGTCCCATCGGGTGCGGCGGCCCAGATGGGTCAGCTGGATCATCACGGCACAGCCGTGGTCGTGGCAGGCGTCCGTCAGCTGCTTCATCCAGCCGACCACCTCGTCCTTCCACGCGATGACGTTGTTGAAGACGGGCGGGCTGTCCCGCGACACCGACGCCGATCCGGCCGTCATGGTCAGCGCCACGCCCGCCTTCGCGCGTTCCACGTGATAGGCGCGGTACCGGTCCTTGGGCATCCCGTCTTCGGGATAGGCCGGTTCATGGCTGGTGATCATCAGCCGGTTCTTCAGCGTCAGATGCTTGAGCTGGTAAGGCTGAAGAAGCGGATCATTGGTCATGGGGCATTCCTTGGCTGCGGGTCAGGCGTCGATCGACACATCGCCGATGGGGTTCGAACAACAGGCAAGCACATAGCCGTCGGCGATATCCTCTTCGGTGATACCACCGTTGTGGACCATGTGAACCTGACCGCCTGCCGTCCTGACCCGGCATGTGCCGCAGACCCCGAAGGTGCAGCCCGACGGCAGGGACACACCGGCGGCCTTGGCCGCGCCAAGCAGGGTTTCGGTCTCGGCCACCTTGATGGTCTTGCCGGACCTGGCAAAAGTCACCTGCACCGACGCGTCCTCGTCCGGGATCACGTCGTCCTCGGGGTCGGCGGTCAAGTCGGGCGCGGCAAGTCCCAGGATCAACTGATTCATCTGTCCCTTGATCCCGGTCCAGGGCACGAAGGGGTCCGGCTCCGACACCACCCATGTCAGCGACAGGCTGCGCGAACGGGTCGCCATCTGCTCCAACCGCGAGCGAAAGATGATTTCCGAGGGGCGGCGGGCGCAGTTGATGAAGACGATATCGGGATCGCCACCCGCATCGTACATCTGCGTCGTCATCGACATCATCGGCGTGATCCCCGACCCCGCCGAGATGAAAAGGTATTTGGATGCCGGATGAACCGCATTCGAGAAGTTGCCGGCAGGTCCGATGGCCTTGACCCGCATGCCGGGGCGCAGATTGTCCAGCATCCAGCGCGAGCCCAACGACTCGGGCTGCGCCTTGACCGTCACCGTCAGGGACGTCGGGCGCGACGGGGAAGAACTGATCGTGTAGGTGCGGAACAGGGGCTCATTGCCCACGGGCAATGCCAAGGTCAGGAACTGGCCCGCATTGTAGCGGAACAGTGCCCCCGACGGCGGTCTGAACGTGAAGGTCGCAGTATGCGCTGTCTCGGGCAGGTAATTCACGCACTCCAGCGGTTCGTCGTCCGTCCAGAAGCGCAGGGTCGGTTGCGTATCCAAGGCCATGCCTACTCTGCCGCCATCGCCTTGGGCGCCTGCGCGCGCGTCATCGCATCGGCATACCAGTCAACGAACTGGATCACGCCGGATTCCCAGCTTGGGCTGTAGGGACCCGGCGTGTAGGCTGGCGAAAGGATGCCGCGCTGGTTGTCCTCGACGATGGACCGGTCCTGATCGTTCGTCGCGATCCAGACCTCGGTCAGCCGCTCCAGATCGTAGTCCACCCCCTCGACCGCATCCTCGTGCACAAGCCATGTGGTCGTCACTTCGGTTTCGGTCGCACTGATCGGCGTGACGCGGAAGGTCAGCGAGATGTCGGGCAGAAAGTGGTTCCACGTCGACGGATAGTGGAACTTCAACAGCGTTCCCGCGTCCGGCAGCGACACATGCCCCAGATTGCGGCGCACCGCAGCCTTGCCATCCATCGTATAGCTGACGGCGGGCGCTTCGAGTGGCATGCGCGCCAGCCGATACTGCCCGTCGTCACTCAGCACAAAACGCGCCGGTGCACCCGCCGCCTCGCAGCGGTCGAAATGTCCCTGCAAGCTTGCCGAAAACGTCCCGTCTTCCGAGACGCCCGCGATTTCCGGGTCAAGCGGGAAGGACTTGCACAGCTCGGGATGGTTGCCGACACAGTGGTAACACTCCCGGTTGTTTTCCCACACCAGCTTCCAGTTGCCTTGCTCGATGATCGACGACCGATGCGCCACCTTGGCGCGGTGCAGGTCGTGAACCGCCAGATATGGACGGGCCGTCGCGGCGAAGGCTTCGAAGTCGGGCGGATCATCCGCAAGACAGATATAGATCAGACCACAAAGGTCGCGGGTATGGACACTGTGCAACCGGTGGGCGCCGGGGTCGAAGTCGGGGCCCATGTCCCGCGCCCACAGCAGACTGCCATCCAGATCGTAGGTCCATGTGTGATAAGGGCAGACCAGCTTGGCGACCTTGCCATGGGACGCCTTGCACAGGATCGACCCGCGATGGCGGCAGGTATTGTGAAAGGCGCGGATCTCGCCGTCATTTCCCCTGACCAGTATCACGTCGTAGGCCCCGATCTTGATCCGCGCGTATTCCCCCGTTTTGCGCAACTGGGCAGCCGGGATCGCGAAAAGCCACTCCTTGTAGAAAATCTGATCAAGATCCTGTTGGAAAATCTCGGCCGAGACGTAGAAGTCGCGCTCTAGTGAATGGGCGGGCCGGCGATGCACAAGGCGGTCTGCGGCAGTCTGCGTCATGGGGTCCTCGGGTGCTGAACGTGAGTTGATATCATGCAGAACGCGGATCAGAGGTCACTTTCAATGGCATTAATTCTCACCTAGGATGAATCTGCTTCATCTAATACACTTTCCGACACAGACAGACCCGAAAGCGACACATGGCCCGCACTTATGACTTGCCGTCGTTGACGGCGCTGCACTGTTTCGAGGCCGCTGCCCGGAAATTAAGCTTCAAGGAAGCCGCGAGCGAACTGAACGTCACCCCCACCGCCGTCAGCCACCAGATCAGGGCGCTTGAAACCGATCTCGGCCAGCCGCTGTTTCGCAGGCAGCATCGCGGCGTGGAACTGACCGAATCCGGGGCCTACCTGTTTCATGCGGTGCAGCGCAGTTTCGAAGCGATCTCGGACGTTGTGCGTGACATGCGCGGCGTCACGAGCGGGGAAGATGTCGTGGTCTTTTCCTCGACCGCCATGTCGGCGCTTTGGCTCACGCCGAAGCTGTCGCACTTCTGGCGGTCGCATGCGGATATCGGCGTGTCCCAGATCGTGTCGGACGCACCGGCACCGGATGGGATTGCAGACCTGACGTTGACCTATGGGGATCTCGACCCCGACGATCCATCCTGCCGATTGATGTTTCAGGACCAGATCTCGGCAGTCGGCTCGCGCAGCTTTGCCGCAGATCACGGCATAAAAACGGCCGCGGATCTGCACCGCGCGCCGCTGATCCACGTGGTGGGCGAACGGCAGCACTGGACTGGCTGGATCGACTGGCTGGGCGGCTTGGGATGCCCCGCGCCGACGGGCCAGCGGATCGCGGTCAACAACTACATGATCGCGCTTCAGATGGCGAAAGACGGGATCGGCGCCGTGCTGGGATGGGACGGGCTGATCGGCGGCATGATCGACAGCGGCGAACTGGGGCAACTCATCCCCGACCGGATCGCCTCACCCCAGTGCTTCTACATCCGCACCCATCGCCGCGCGTCACCCAAGGCGATCCGGTTGCGCGACTGGCTGGTCGCGGCCTGAGTGGTCTGCAGGGTCAGTCACCGACGAAGCTCTGCGCCAAGGGATGCGCGGGGTCGCGCAACCCGTCGATCACGTCGAAATGGTGACGTTCCGGTTCGACCACCAGCGGGACGGCGCGGGTGTCGGTCGTCCACGCCTCGGACAGCAGGGCGGCTTGTCGCAGAAACTCGGGGCGCTCGCGCGCGCCGACCCATGCGCTGACCGACACATCCGGCAGTGGTTGCAGCAGCGCGGGGCTTTCGGCAATGGCTTCGTCCTGATCCATCCCGAGGATGTCGTTCATGGAATGCAGCCTGATGGGCCGCAAATCGTGCACACCGCTGATCGAGACCACGCGTGTGATACGCGTGATCGTGGCAGGTGACAGGGGCGTGTCGGCACAGACCATCCGGCACACCAGATGGCCACCCGCTGAATGTCCTGCCAGCCGGATCGGTCCCATGACGCGCATGGCGGCCATGTCGATGGCCCGTGCAACCTGATGGGTGATCTGGGACACCCGCGCGTCCGGGGCCAGCGTGTATCCGGGCAAAGCGACGGCCCACCCCAGCGCCAAGGCGCCTTGCGCAAAATGCGACCAGGAGGCGGGATCGAACCGGTGCCAGTAGCCCCCGTGCACGAAAACCGCCAAACCTTTGGGGGACTGCCTTGGCCAGAAGAAATCGACCGTCTCACGCGGCGCGTCACCGTAGGCCACCCCGATCTCGTTATTGGTGAGGTCACGGAACGCCTGCGCCTCGGCCACCCACCGGTCGGGATAGGCGGAACCGCCCGCGATGTAAGATCCGCATTGGAAGGCATCCTGCCAATCGATTCCGTCGTCCATTGTCGCAAGTCCTCCGATGCTGCCACCTCATCGAAACACAGGGGCCCCTTGGTGGGAATGCCCAATCGCCGCGACCCCGCGGGCTGTCCAAGCCCACCGGGCGATGCTAAGCCATCGACAACATGCCCCCAGCCCGTTCGGAGATGACCCATGGCGCAATTGCCCTTCAAACACCTGTTCGCCCTGCCCGAAGACGTGATCTATCTTGATGGCAACTCTTTGGGTCCGCTGCCTGTTTCGGCCCCTGCCCGCGCAGCCCATGTCCTGCAAGAGGAATGGGGCCAAGAGCTGATCAAGGCGTGGAACACCGCCGGTTGGATGGACCTGCCGCAGCGCGTGGGCGACCGGATCGCCGGGCTGATCGGCGCAGCTGACGGGTCGGTCGCAACCGGCGACACCCTGTCGATCAAGGTTTATCAGGCACTGGCCGCCGCCTTGAAGATGCGTCCCGATCGGCGCGTCATCCTGTCCGATGCGCGCAACTTTCCGACCGACCTTTACATGGCCGAAGGGCTGATCGACACGATCGACAAGGACTACGAACTGCGGACCGTCGCCCCCGAAGACGTGCTGGACCAGATCGGCGACGACGTGGCCGCGGTCTTGCTGACGCAGGTCGATTACAGGTCGGGCCGCCTGCACGACATGGCCGAGATCACCAAGGCCGCGCATGCGGCAGGCGCGGTGATGATTTGGGATCTGGCACACAGCGCAGGCGCGCTGCCCGTGGATATCACGGCCAGTGCGGCTGAATTCGCGGTCGGCTGCACCTACAAATACCTCAATGGCGGCCCCGGTGCGCCCGCGTTCATCTACGTGCGGCCCGATCTGGTCGACGCCGTGGAGCCTGCGCTATCGGGATGGATGGGGCATGAGGCGCCCTTTG
>JAIVHI010000320.1 GCA_020201155.1 Loktanella sp.
AACCCTCGGGATGCAGGTGCCAGCCTTGCGATCAGGGGGTCCGCGATCTTGGACAGAAATCGGCGGTAGCGCGGATCGTCGGGATCGTTCTCGTGGTGCAGGTAGTGGGCGTGCTCCGCAGCGCGCGAAAGGTGCTGCGCGGGATCGAGAAAGCGCGCCTGACAGGTCGGACAGCGATGATAGTCGCGCCGGTCGACCGTCAGGACATGAGCGGCGGGCGCCTCGCATAAGGGGCAGCGCAGCGGACGGGCGTCGGGTTCGGCGCGCAATGCTGTCATTTCAGTCCCACCTTCACGCCGGCCCCTGCGCGTCAAGGCTACGCCGCTCCGTATCCAGACGGGTCTGGACGGTCTGCGTGAAGGCTGCAGCCGTCAGACCCGGCGGGACGGGTTCGAGGGAGGACACGGTGATCGTGCCGGGTTGTTTGTCAGGGTGCGCAGCCCCCCAGAAATCGCCCGAATTGACCACGACCGGCAAGACCGGCGCGTTCAACTGGGTGTAAAGCAATTCGATGCCCCGCCTGAAACGGATGGGCTCGCCGGGCAGCATGCGGCTGCCTTGGGGGAACAGCAGAAGAGACCGCCCCTCAGCAAGCGCGGCGCGGCCCTGCTTGAGCATCATCTTGAACGCGCTGGAGCCTGTTTCGCGGTCGATGATGATCATCGGAGAATGGCGCAGGTACCACGACAGCACCGGAATCCGCAGCAGTTCCTTCTTTGCCACGATGGCCACATCGGGAAACAGCACCAGATAGGCCAGCGTTTCCCATGTCGATTCGTGGTTCGAGATGATGATGCAGACACCCTGGGGGCGCTGCCCCCTGCCCCGTTCGCGGTAATCCAGACCGACGACAACCCGCAGCAGAAACAAGACGCCCCGCACCCAGACCCGCGATACGCTGCGCACTGGTCTTGCGGGCGTCCCCGCCAGCCACAGGATCGGGATGCCAAGGGCGAAGACGCTGGTCCAGAGAGCGAAGAGGCCATCAAAGGCCAGTGACCGCAGTTTGCGCAGCTTTTGCGCCATCTTTGCTCTCCTTCGGGGTCTCGATCTCACCCCACCTGCTTTAACGGCACCGGTCGCACCGCGGCGGTGGTCTGATCCGAGATCGCAACGGCCTGCAAGACATTTTCGGTTTCTTCGATGTCGCTTCGGGTCAGCGCCACGGCCTCTGGCCCACGTGCCAGCCGAAGCTGGTGAATGGCAAGCCCCTGATCGCGCGCGCAACTGGTGTCCGAAAAGCCACCGCCGCGGCGGGTCCGATGGAATTACTTATAACGGATTTGTGATGTATGACAAAACACAGAGCCGTGGCCCGTCTAAGGTGATCCGTAGAACCACGCCCGCCTCCCCCGTCAAAGCAGCGCCGATTGCACCGCTTCGTCCCAGCCGAGGTAAAGCGCATCCCCGTCACGGATCACCGGTCTCGTCATCACCTTGGGCTGGGCTGCGATCTGGGCCTCGGCCTCCGAGTTTTTCAGCCACTCGTTCAGCCCCCGGTAGTCGTTCGACGTCCGATCCACCAACCGGTCCCCGAATTCCTGGATCAGCGCGTCCAGTTCGGCTTCGCTCAGCGGGTCTGCCCTGATATCGCGCAGGCTGACGTCCTTGCCGGCCGCTTCGAGCGTCTTGCGCGCCCTTTGACACAGGGCGCAGGTGTTCAGTCCGTAGATTATCATGTCGCTGTCTCCTCTGGCGGCGATCTGGCCGCGAAGGTGCCCGGGTTCCCCACAGGCCAATCGCGGTGCGACGTGAGGGCCCGGCACAGTCAACGCCCTTTGGCACGGGTTGACCCTTATTGCATCCTTCACCTTTTGCAAATCATTCGCATCAGTACTTGCGATTGCTTCGCATTAACAGTATTTGCAAGTTATCCAGTCAGGAGTAGTTCATGCCTTTCCCCTTCCCGCGATCCGTTGCACTGGCACTGGCGGTCGCATCGACGACAGTGATCGCAGGTCAGGCCAGCGGCCAAGAAACGGGTGATCCCTTCAAGGTCGTCACGACGTTCACGATCCTGCAGGATATCGCGCAGAACGTCGCCGGGGATGAAGCAGACGTGGTGTCGATCACCAAGCCCGGCTCTGAAATCCACGGCTACGAGCCGACGCCCCAGGATATCGTTCGCGCGTCGGGCGCTGACCTGATCCTCTATAACGGGCTGAACCTCGAACGCTGGTTCGAACAGTTCATCAACAATCTGGGCGATATGCCGTCAGCGATCCTGACGGACGGGATCGACCCCATTTCCATCGTGGACGGCGAATATGAAGGCCTGCCGAACCCCCATGGCTGGATGGGTCTGGATAACGCGATGATCTACGTCGACAATATCCGCGATGCACTGTCGCAACATGACCCGGACAGTGCGGCGGTCTACGCGGCCAACGCCGAAGACTACAAGCAGCAGATCCGCGACACCATCGGCCCTCTGCGCGAACGCATCCAGTCGCTTCCCGAAGATCGGCGATGGCTTGTGACCTGCGAAGGCGCCTTCAGTTATCTTGCCCGCGATTTCGGTCTGCGCGAAGTCTATCTGTGGCCGATCAACGCAGATCAGACGGGCACGCCGCAACAGGTGCGCGCCGTCATCGACGCTGTGCGCGAAAACGACATTCCCGCCATTTTCTGCGAAAGCACTGTCAATCAGGCCCCGGCAGAACAGGTCGCACGCGAAACCGGTGCCGCTTACGGCGGCGTGCTTTACGTCGACAGCCTGACCGAAGCCGATGGGCCGGTGCCGACCTACCTTGATTTGTTGCGCGTCGACGCGCAGACCATCGCGGACGCACTGGCACCACAGACACAATGAGCGGTGCCGGTTGCGTCCGGGGCCCAGCAAAGGTGACGTCTTGCCGCTGCGGATTACCTGTGTACCTTCTCCACGCTCACCCGCAAGGATGCTCTGATGCACGACACAGCCACGGACCTCACCATCGACGCGGATACGTCCGTTGGCATCATGGTGCGCAACGTGACCGTCACCTACCGCAATGGTCATACCGCCCTGCACGATGCCAGCTTCGAGACACCGCGCGGCACGATCACCGCCCTTGTCGGCGTGAACGGGTCGGGCAAGTCGACGCTTTTCAAGGCGATCATGGGGTTCGTTCCGACGGCCCGCGGAGAGCTACGGACACATGGGTTTCCTGCGCCGCGCATCCCGCAAGGATCACGCCGCCGTCGCGGCCGCTCTGAGCCGTGTCGGCATGTCGGATTTTCGCAAGCGACAGATCGGCGAGCTGTCCGGCGGCCAGCGCAAGCGCGTGTTTCTGGCCCGGTCGATTGCGCAGGACGGTCAGGTCATCCTGCTTGACGAGCCGTTCACGGGCGTCGACGTCCAGACCGAGGAAAAGATCATCACGCTGCTGCGCGAGTTGAAGGACGAAGGGCGGGTCATGCTGGTCTCGACCCATAACCTCGGGTCGGTGTCCGAATTCTGCGACCGCACCGTTCTGGTGAAAGGCACCGTTCTGGCGCACGGTCCGACCGAGACGACCTTTACCCGCGACAACCTCGAACGGGCGTTCGGCGGCGTGCTGCGACACTTCACTCTGGCCGGCGGCGACCTGCACCACGACAGCGACGACAACCGCGAGGTGCGCATCATCACGGACGACGAACGCCCCTTCGTGCAATACGGCGAAAAGCGCACGGTCGTCGCCGAGCGCGACAGCAACGAAACGGGTGGAACGTCGTGATCGAAACGCTGCTCGAACCGTTTTCCTACGGATACATGTTCAACGCGATTTGGGTGTCGTCGCTGGTCGGTGGCGTCTGTGCCTTCCTGTCCTGCTATCTGATGCTCAAGGGCTGGTCGCTGATCGGGGACGCGCTGAGCCATTCGGTGGTGCCCGGCGTCGCGGGGGCCTACATGCTGGGCTTGCCTTTCGCGGTCGGCGCCTTTCTTGCAGGGGGATTGGCCGCAGGTGCCATGCTCTTTCTGACGGGACGCTCCGGTCTCAAGGCCGATGTCATCATCGGGATCATCTTCACCTCGTTCTTCGGACTTGGGCTGTTCATGATTTCGCTGTCACCGATGTCGGTGTCGATCCAGACGATCATCATGGGCAACATCCTTGCCATCACACCGGGGGACACGCTGCAGCTGGCGATCATCGGCTTTGTGTGTCTGGCCGTTCTGACGGCCAAGTGGCGCGACCTGATGGTCGCCTTCTTCGACGAAAACCACGCACGCACCATCGGCCTGCGCCCCGAACTGCTGAAGGCCGTGTTCTTCGTCCTGTTGTCGGCAGCCATCGTCGCGGCCATGATCACGGTGGGGGCGTTCCTTGTCATCGCGCTGGTCGTCACACCCGGCGCCACGGCCTACCTTCTGTGCGACCGGTTCCAAAGACTGATCGTCGTTTCCGTTCTGATCGGAACGGTGACCAGTTTTCTGGGGGCCTACGCGAGTTACTTCCTTGACGGTGCGACCGGCGGGATCATCGTGACCCTGCAGACGCTGATATTCCTTGCGGCCTTCGTCTTTGCACCCAAGCACGGGCTGCTGGCCGCAAGACGCAAGGCGGCTTCGTCACTGGACGACCGGCCCTTGCCTGATGCCGCGTCCAAGGAGCTTCGGCCATGATCGACGCCCTGCTTTTGCCGTTTCAGTTTCCCTTCATGCAGAACGCCTTTCTGATCAGCGCTCTGGTCGCACCACCGGCTGCACTGCTGTCCTGTTTTCTGGTGCTCAAGGGCTGGGCGCTGATGGGGGACGCGGTCAGCCACGCCACCTTGCCGGGGATCGTTCTGGCCTGGATCCTCGGGCTTCCTCTGATCGTCGGAGCCTTCGCTGCCGGCATGTTCTGCGCGGTTGCCACGGGATACCTGTCACACAACAGCCGGGTCAAAGAGGACACGGTCATGGGGGTCGTCTTCTCGGGCATGTTCGCGGTCGGGATCATCTTGTACACGTCGATCCGCACGGACCAGCATCTCGACCACATCCTGTTCGGCAACATGCTTGGCGTTGGACGCGCGGATCTGTGGACGTCGGGCGTGATCGGGATCTTGGTCACGGGTCTGTTGATCCTGAAGTGGAAAGATCTGCTGCTTCACACCTTCGATCCCGCGCAGGCCAAAGCCTCGGGCCTTTCGACCAACATTCTGCACTACGGCTTGCTCTGCGCGCTTTCGCTGACCATCGTATCGACGCTGTCGTCCACGGGACTGATCCTTGCGGTCGCGCTTTTGGTCACACCGGGCGCGATCGCCTTCCTGACGGTCCGCAGCTTCGGCAAGATGCTTGTCGTTTCGGTGATCGTCTGCCTTGTCGGCATGCTGGCGGGCAGCTACGCAAGCTTCTTTCTCGACAGCGCGCCGGCTGCGACCATCGTCCTGATCCTGACCGCGATCTTCATCGCAGCCCTGATGCGCAGACTGGCCATCACCCGCCGCACATCGCGGATGGCCGCCGATGCCCTGACCTGAGGCCCTGTTCAGCGGGGGGCTTGGGCGCGGTCGAACTGCCCGTAGTCGCGACGGATGCCGTAGGCTGCGGCTTGTTCCACCCCCGGCGTTTGAACATGCGCCTGCACGGTTTCTGCAACGGCGGCCGGTTCCATCACGGTCGCCAGTGAAACGAAATGTCCCTTGCGGTTCACGCTCTCGAAGCTTTCGAACCCCTGTGCTGAAATCGGTGCCGTGCCGTAGAAAGCCACGACATGCGCCGTCTCCGGTACGGTGTGA
>JAIVHI010000321.1 GCA_020201155.1 Loktanella sp.
GTTCTACATTCTTGGTGACACGTGGAGCATCATCCACGCGCGCTTGATCCCGACCGAGGAAGCAAAGCGCTTGGAAATTGCAGGCTTTCTGGTGCATGGTGATGGAAAGAACATACAAAGCAAGACACCCGGGTGGGTTCCCACACGTCCCCGTGCCTATAAGGTAAGGGCGAGCATACTCGGTGTGCCCACGGCAGCTACGACACTCTCTATCGCCAGCTAGGGCAGGTCGGACAGTCGGGCAGACAGTCTCGTCCGACTGTCCGACTGTCCGACCGCTTGATCGTGGTGAATCGATCTGGGTGCCTCCAATTCCGAACGCACGACTTGATGTGACGACGCCTCCGGACGCCATAGGTCAACTTGCGAAACAATGCTACTCGACCGCATAATTGCTCAATCCGCCGCGTGCGTGCGTTGACGCCATGATGAACACATCATGCGATTGTTCGGCGAGCATAAATATAGGCATGCTCCCCTGGGGCTCAGAAAGGCGCGTGGAGAGCGTCCGCGCCCTCCATCGCCCTTGGCAGCCGAAAAGCCATAGCGCGACTCCAGGGGCCGTTCTGGGCGCTCTACGAGTCCAGCGTGACGTCGCGCGCCGCTTGACTTGTCCGAGGCTAGTTGGCGATGTGCTTCGGCTCCGGTCTTGCGCGTGAGGCTGCACCTGGCGACGAGGGCACCGCCGAAGGGGTAATTAGCTCCTAACTCGGATATTTGACGCCGATTTATCGGATTTCTGGGCGGCCGTCGCGGGGATCTGCGGTATGGCGTGCGCCTCAAACCCTAGTAAACGATTACTTATCGGCATTTCACCCAATTTTCCTCGATGGCGACGTGTGTGCCGCTCTAATAACTGGGTTCTCCTCTTATACCTCCTATACCCTGTATACTCTCCCACTTCCGCACCATCCTCCTCATACACCACACATCGCCCCCCAACACATCCCTCATCATACGACACACTCAAACGAGAAGCAGCACCCAAAAAGCAGCGGCGCGCGCCTCACAGCTTCTTCCACACGTCTTTCAGGCGCCTCTCGCACGGACCCGACCTACCTCGTTGTGAATCTGCTCCAGCGCCGCGTCAATTCATCGAGGGCGTGCCCTGTGACGGCATTCATTTCCTTCCAGTCTTTGAGGCCCAGCTCTTCGTCTTTCGTCTGCCGCGGTGTTCCACCACCTGCCCGTTTCAAAGCCTCTCTTCTCTCCTGTGCCAGAGCACGCAACCGAAGATTTATGGCGTAAACGCCTCGTGTGCGCATTTGCATCTGTGCGTCTTCGAAAAGGTGCTGCGCCGCCTCAATCGTGGGAAGCTTGCAGCGCAGGAAATCTCCGGCGAGCTTCCTGAACGAGATGCTGCCCAGATCATCGATGGTTTTGAGGCCGTAGAATTTCAACGTCTCTGTTCCGGAGATCGTCACTTCGATCCTGGTGCGGCGTTCATCATCCGGCAACGATACATAGATTTCCCTGATAGGGTCTCGCTTGTCGGTGATCTTGTTCTGGATGCTGATGAGGTGCGACTTGAACTTGTCACCTTTCGAGACCGTTGAGTTCAGCAAAATCGCATACCCAGGCTTTGTGGTGAGAACACGATTGCGGATGCCCTCCTCCGCGATCATGGAGTCCGACTTGTGCTTGGTCTTCTTTCCGGGGGTAGAGACATGGGCGAACAGATACCGGGTCTTCGGCACGCGCTTTGGCAACTTATCTTCATCATCGTGGATCTGGCGCGCATCTGAATATCGCGGCCTTGCAGAATCTGGTTCCAGAATACGACTCGGCCGGGTCCAATGATGGCGTTGCAGAAGGCCCACCAACCGCTCACGGCGCAGAACGGCCTCTTCCGGCTTGCATGGTTTCTTGGGGTAGAAATCGACCGAGACCTCGATCAGGTGCAGGAGCGCCGGCTCGATGAGGCCCGGTCCATCCTTGATCGTTTTCAAGATCGCAGCCAGCACTTCCGGCGTCGGCTCCTGGATCATGATCGCGAACAGCGATCCTGTCAGGATGGATTCGTCGAAGCACATGAATGGCGCACCCCATAGGTCGCCAGATATCTTGGGATCGATCAGATCGTCAACGACAGTGTTGATCCCGGTCTCCTTCAAGATCATTGCCCGTAAATTAAAGGGGTGTATCGCCACACGGGTCTCGATCAGGACGACAATCCTGTCGATCAGCGCCTTAACCTGGTAGTTGTTGCGAATGTCCGCGTCCGGCACGAGGGTGATCTTTCCCTCCCGGTCAGCGCGCGCTTTCCCGGATGAAGATGTCGCAGTGGTCGCCACCGGCACATATCGCAGCCGGGATTCCAGCTTCGTGCCCGGTGGTAATCTGCGATGCTCCTCGGCATGCAGGTCGGATTGATAGTCGAGTGCGATCTCAAATGGGATTGGTCTTGCGGGCGTAGGCACATCCGGCTCAGTCAGAATTTCGGGTTTCTCTTTTTCCGATTTCGACAACAGGCCTGTTATTGCGTCCAGCGCACTCTTGATCCCCGGCGATTTCTTGATCTTTTTACCTGCATGAGTCGCAGCACCGGATTTCAGGTGCTGTAGATAGTCCGACAGCATGTGCCTGGCGGAGCGGAGAGGGGCGTCGAAATTCAAAGGTGCGAATTTCTCATCAAAAAGAATCTCCCACTGATCGGCAAGGGCGTGCTTCGTAATTTCCTGTTTGCGGCTTTTTCGTCCCTGCTCCTTCCATACATGCTCTCTCTTCAGGGCGGCCCATTCGATTTCAGCCATGATGGCTGCGACACATTTCAGGATCTTCTTCGGATCTGCCTGCTTCCCAGGCCGAGGCTTCGCACCTAGGCGGCCATTGATCAGCCAGTTCCCGAACACGACAAGCTCAGCGTGTTTACTCAAATTGCCCTCGGCGGTGATCGCGTCCGAGAGCTTGACGGGTATGTTTTTCTCCATGCCTATTTGCCGCCGAGCCACCAGGGTGTTCACCCTGCGCACAAAACTCTCGTCTAGTGGCCCCGTTTCGAGCGCACCCACTTCGAACAGCTCCCCGGAGGCCGCCGCCAGTTTGTCTCCGCGAACCTGTCTGTCTACTTTTGCGCTGCTCATCTCGAC
>JAIVHI010000138.1 GCA_020201155.1 Loktanella sp.
CATCCCGCCTTTTGCGTGACCGATCTGGACGTGGCCCGTCAGGCGCTTGCGGATCACGACCCGACCGACATCAGCGCCTTGCCCGGCCTGCGCCGGTTCTACATCGCGGACCCTTTCGGCAACCGGATCGAGATCGTCGCCCCGACCTGAGGACAGCCCCTAGGGTGCATCCGGATCATCGAGGTTCAGTGCAAGCTGGTCCAGCGCGTCCAGCCGTCGTTCCCAGACCTCGCGCTGCCACGCCAGCCAGCCCTGCGCTTCCAGTATCGCTGCCGCGTCGATCCGAAAGCTGCGCACGCGCCCCTTTTTGACCGACCGCACCAGCCCCGCGCTTTCCAGCACCTTGAGGTGCCGCATGAAGCTGGGCAGCGCCATGTCGTGCGGTGCGGCCAGTTCGCTGACCGTTGCACGGCCCCGCGCGAGCCGTTCGATGATCGCACGGCGGGTCGGGTCGGCCAGCGCCGAGAAGAGGGCATCAAGAGGGTGCTGCATCCTGTCCAGCTGGGTCTCGTGGTGGTTGGTGTCAAGACAGTGAGCCTTCAGACTAAGCTTTGTCCGCAGGTCTTGGCGACTTGTCCCCAGCCAGCATCTTGGCCTAGCGCGGGGTCGCGCCGCAAGATACGGTAGCGCTATGCCTGATACACCCCGATTCATTCACCTGCGCCTTCACACCGAATACTCCTTGCTGGAAGGGGCCGTGCCGGTCAAGAAACTGGCCGGTCTGGCAGAGGCGGGCGACATGCCCGCCGTCGCGATCACCGACACGAACAACATGTTCGCGGCACTGGAATTCAGCGAATACGCGGCCAAGGCCGGGGTGCAGCCGATCATCGGCTGTCAGGTCGATCTGGGCTATGTCACGCCAGAGCCGGGCAAGCGCGCGCCTGCGCCTGCGCCCATCGTCCTGCTGGCGCAGAACGAACAGGGCTATACGAACCTGATGAAACTGAACTCCTGCGCCTATCTCGACGCGGCGGGCGAGTTGCCGCAGGTCAGCGTCGAGGAACTGGCCCAGCATCACGCGGGCCTGATCTGCCTGTCCGGTGGTCCCGACGGGCCCGTAGGGCGCCTGCTGCGGCAGGGCCAGCGACCGCGGGCCGAAGAGTTGATGCAGACGCTCGCAGGCATCTTCGCGGGTCGCCTTTACGTCGAACTGCAACGCCACCCCGGCGAGGACGGCCTGCCGGAAGCCGAGAAGCTGTCGGAACGCGGTCTTGTCGAAATGGCCTATGCGATGGACCTGCCGCTGGTCGCCACGAACGACGTCTACTTTCCAAAGGCCGAACTTTACGAGGCGCATGACGCGCTGATCTGCATCTCGGAAGGCGCCTACGTCGACCAGCAGGAACCCCGCCGCCGCCTGACGCCGCAGCACTATTTCAAAAGCCCGCAGGAAATGGCGACACTGTTCGCCGACCTGCCCGAAGCCATCGAAAATACGGTCGAGATCGCCCGCCGCTGCGCCTTCCGCGCCTATACCCGCGACCCGATCCTGCCGAAATTCGCGGATGACGAGGTGGCCGAACTGCGGCGGCAGGCGCAGGAGGGGCTGGCGGCGCGTCTGGCGATCATCCCCCACGCCGCCCCGGTCGAGGACTACGAAAAGCGGCTGGAATTCGAGCTTGGCATCATCGAAGGCATGGGCTTTCCGGGTTACTTCCTGATCGTGGCCGACTTCATCAAATGGGCCAAGGCGCGCGACATTCCGGTGGGGCCGGGCCGGGGGTCGGGGGCGGGCAGCCTTGTGGCCTATGCCCTGCTGATCACGGATCTTGATCCGCTGCGCTACAGCCTGCTGTTCGAACGCTTTCTGAACCCCGAACGTGTGTCGATGCCCGATTTCGACATCGACTTTTGCATGGACCGGCGCGAAGAAGTGATCCGCTACGTGCAGGACAAATACGGGCGCGACCGGGTGGGACAGATCATCACCTTCGGCGCGCTGCTGTCCAAGGCCGCCGTGCGCGACGTGGGCCGCGTCCTGCAGATGCCCTACGGTCAGGTGGACCGGCTGTCCAAGATGATTCCGGTCGAGGGCGTCAAACCCGTCAGCATCGAAAAGGCGCTGGCCGACGAACCCCGCCTGCGCGAGGAAGCCAAGAACGAAGAGGTCGTGAACCGCCTTCTGACCTACGCGCAGCAGGTCGAGGGGTTGCTGCGCAACGCATCGACCCACGCCGCCGGTGTGGTGATCGGGGACCGTCCGCTGGACGAGCTGGTGCCGCTCTATCAGGATCCGCGGTCGGACATGCCCGCGACGCAGTTCAACATGAAATGGGTGGAACAGGCCGGTCTGGTCAAGTTCGACTTTCTGGGCCTCAAGACTCTGACCGTCATCCAGAACGCGGTGGACCTGATCGTCAAGTCGGGCCGCCCGCTGCATGTCGCCGCCGACGGCACCGAACTGTTCAGCCCGCCCGAAGGGGCCGAGAACGACATCGGGATCATCCCGCTGGACGACGAAAAGTCCTATGCGCTTTATTCCAGCGCCAAGACGGTCGCCGTGTTCCAGGTGGAATCCAGCGGCATGATGGACGCGCTCAAGCGGATGAAGCCCAACTGCATCGAGGATATCGTGGCGTTGGTGGCGCTGTATCGCCCCGGCCCGATGGAGAACATCCCGAAGTTCTGCGAGGTCAAGAACGGGCTGTCAGAGCGCGACACGCTGCATCCGCTGGTCGATCATATCCTCGACGAGACGCAGGGCATCATCGTCTATCAGGAACAGGTGATGCAGATCGCGCAGGAAATGGGGGGCTACAGCCTTGGCGGCGCCGACATGCTGCGCCGCGCGATGGGCAAGAAGATCAAAGAGGCAATGGACGCCGAGCGCCCCAAGTTCGAGGCCGGTGCCCGCGAAAAGGGTGTCGAACCCAAGAAGGCGCGCGAAGTCTTCGACCTGCTCGAAAAGTTCGCCAACTATGGCTTCAACAAGTCCCACGCCGCGGCCTATGCGGTGGTCAGCTACCAGACCGCATGGCTCAAGGCGAACCATCCGGTCGAGTTCATGGCCGGTGTGATGAACTGCGATATCCACCTGACCGACAAGCTGGGCGTCTATTTCCAAGAGGTGAAAAAGGGTCTGGGCCCCAACCGCAGGCGGGTGTTCAACTCGCTCGATGCGCTGACGGCCTATTCCGCCGCGATCCACGATCAGAAGAACTCCAGCCAGGTCAGCCTGTTCGGTGAAGCGGGCGACGATCTGCCCGAACCGCGTCTTGCGGGGGGCGACGACTGGCTGCCCGCCGAACGTCTGGCGGAAGAGTTCAAGGCGATCGGGTTTTACCTGTCGGGGCATCCGCTGGATGACTACATGGCCGCGCTCAAGCGCAAGCAGGTGATGACGCTGGACGAGGTCACGGCGCGGGCCGAACGGGGTGCGGCGCTGGTCAAGATGGCGGGCACCGTCAGCGGGCGGCAGGAACGCAAGTCGGCGCGGGGCAACCGCTTTGCCTTTGTGCAACTGTCCGATCCCACCGGCCAATACGAGGTCACGATGTTCAGCGACACGCTGGAGGTCGCGCGCGAACATCTCGAAACCGGCTCGCAGGTCGTGCTGCAATGCGAGGCGACGTTCGAAAGCGACCAGCTCAAGCTGCTGGGCCGCTCGGTCAGCCCGATCGACACGGCGGTGACCGATGCAGGTTCAAGCGCGCTGCGCGTGTTTCTGGATGCGCCCGACGCGATCGCCTCGGTGCGCTCTGTGCTGGAGAACGCCATGCGCGACAACGTGAAGGGCGGGCGGGGGCCGATCTATTTCTGCCTGATGAACCCCGACCTGCCGGGCGAGGTGGAACTGGATCTGGGGCAGGACTTTCCGGTCAACCCGCAGATCAAGGGCGCTTTGCGGTCGCTGCAGGGCGTGATCGAGGTCGAAGAGGCCTGAGCCGGGTGGAACAATCGCGGACCTGACCGCTTGTCCTTTCAACTGAATTGAAAGGACAAGCCACATGGCACATATCTTCATCGTCGGCGCCACGGGCGGCGTCGGGTCGCGGCTGCACCCGATCCTGACGGGTGCGGGTCACAGCGTCACCGCGCTGCACCGCAAACCCGAACAGGCCGAAGCCTTGCAAAAGGCGGGTGTGACGCCCGTCGAGGGCAACATCATCGACATGGACGCAGAGGCGCTGGCCAAGGCGATGTCCGGCGCCGATGCCATTGTCTTTTCAGCAGGTGCGGCAGGTGCCGGCAAGGACAAGGCCACGAAGATCGACGGTGACGGGCCGATCAAGCTGATCGACGCGGCCGGTCAGGCCGGCGTGAAACGGCTTTATGTCGTCTCTGTCATCCCCGACGCAGGGCGCACCGCCGATCTGGGCGACGGGTTCGAGCACTACATGGCCGAAAAGAAACGCGCCGACGTGGCTGTCGCGGCCAGCGATCTGGACTGGGTGCTGTTGCGCCCCGGCACGCTGACGGACGAGTCCGGTTCGGGTCGGGTCGATCTGAACCGCGCCGTGTCCTATGGCGACGTGTCGCGTGACAATGTCGCCGCCGTGCTGGCCGAATTGCTGGAGACCCCCGCCGTCCGCAAGGAGGCGCTGGAACTGGTCGATGGCGATATGCCTGTAAGACAGGCCGTCTCCGCGCTCGAACGCGGGTAACCGCGACCGGCAAGGCTGGCCGGGTGCCGCTTATGCCGGGGTCCTGTGATGGACCATTCTGCAAGGTCGGCCTAGGGTGTGGCAAAGCACTTCACCCGGGCCGACTTTCATGAACCGACCGCTTGCCGTCATCGCTCTTCTTTCACTTCCTGCGTGCCAAGCCGGTCTTGGCCCCCAATCCGGGATCGGCCGCACCTGCGGGCTGTCGCGCTCGGACATGGGCACCCCCGTCGCGCAGGCTTCGGGCTATACACTCTACGATACGATCCCAAACAGCACCCAGCCACGCCCCCACTACGTGACGGGGTTCGAGGACGGCTGCGCACGCCAGTTCAGTGCCGCCCTTGCCACCTTTGGTGACATCGGCACGCACGAGATGGTCCGCTATGTCGGAACGGAAGTGAAGATGGAGTATTCCGCGGCAGATCAGGCTTACGAGGCGGTCAAGTCGGGCTTCTGTCGTGTCAGCTTTGGCGAACCCTGTGGCGGCCAGCTTGACGCCCTGTCTCGCCGGACGACGTTCCTGACCGCCTATGACAGGTTCGGCGACGCAGGCGAATGGGCCAAGTTCCTGCTCAGCGACGGTGTCGTGGCCGGTGCCGCCGTGGAGTCGCCCTGACCCCCATCATCTTGCCCCGAATATCCCGGGGGGTCGCCATTGACGCGCCATTGGTCCGAGCGGCAATGGCGACGGGGCTGGCCCCCCGGCCTTTCCAAAAACCCCTAGCTTGCCTTCAGGACGCCCCGCGCCACCTGATCGGCCTCGATACTTTCGAATAGCGCCTTGAAGTTGCCTTCGCCGAAACCGTCGTCGCCCTTGCGCTGGATGAACTCGAAGAAGATCGGGCCGATGACGGTCTTGCTGAAGATCTGCAACAGGATGCGCGTCTCGCCGCCGTCGACCACACCTTCGCCGTCGATCAGGATGCCGTGCTTGGCCATCCGGTCCAGCGGCTCTTGGTGGTCCGTCACACGCTCGCGGCTCAGGTCGTAATAGGCGGCGGGCGGGGCGGGCATGAACTTGATGCCGTTCTCGGCGATGGCATCGACGGCGTCGTAGATCTCGACGTCCTTGGTGCCCACGGCGATGTGCTGGATGCCTTCGCCGTTGTAGCGCTTGAGGTATTCGACGATCTGGCCCGTCTCGCCCCGGTCTTCGTTGATCGGGATGCGGATGCGGCCGCAAGGCGAGGTGAGCGCGCGGGACAGCAGCCCGGAATGTTTGCCCGCGATGTCGAAGAACCGGATTTCACGGAAGTTGAACAGATCGCCGTAGAAATCGAACCACTTGTCCATGTTGCCCTTGTGGACGTTGTGGGTCAGGTGATCGAGGTAGTAGAACCCCACGCCATCGGGGCGCATGTCGGCGACCCAGTCGAATTCGGCGTTGTAGGGGTTCGCGTCGAAATAGCCGTCGATGAAATAGATCAAACTGCCGCCGATGCCGCGGATCGCGGGCACGTCGATGGTCTTGCCGGGGCCGTCGAAGGGCTCGGCGCCTTTCGCCACGGCATGGTCAAAGGCGTGCTGTGCATCCACGACACGCCAGCCCATTGCGGGGGCGCAGGGGCCGTGTTCCGCGACGAAGGTGCGCCCGTGCGAGCCGGCTTCGTTGTTGATGACGTAGGTGATGTCGCCCTGCTGCCACAGCTCGATGTCCTTGGTCTTGTGTGTGGCGGTGTGGGTGTAGCCCATCCTGGTGAACAGGCTGCGCAGTTCTTCGGGGTCGGGGTGCGCGAATTCGACAAAGGCGAAGCCGTCGGTGCCTGCGGGGTTTTCGTCGCTGATGGTCGCTTGCGGTGCGTCGTGCGGGAAGGGGCCCATGGATCTCTCCTTTGATGCGGTTACAGCAA
>JAIVHI010000026.1 GCA_020201155.1 Loktanella sp.
GGCACATAAATACATCGACAGCCACGCCGTAGGACACCCCTGACACATGCCCGAAGCCACCTTGGAGATCAAAAACGTCAAGGGCCTGCACGCGCGCGCCTCGGCCAAGCTGGTCGAGGTCGTGGAAGCCCACGACGCGACTGCGATCATTTCGAAGGACGGGATGAGCGCGGAAGGTGACAGCATCATGGGGCTTTTGATGTTGGCAGGGGGGATCGGAACGCATATCCATGTCGAAACCGACGGTCCCGAGGCCGATGCGCTACTTGGCGCGATCACTGCGCTGGTGAACGACAAATTCGGAGAGGGCGGCTGATTGATGTCGCACGTAGAGGACATCACGTGGCGAATCCGACCGAGAGCAAAGTCCTGCTAGGATCCTCACGCCCCCCGAAAAGGCGTATGGATCGTAGCTCGCTGACCTATGCGAACAGCTTCGAGAACGGGTTCAAGCGCAATACGATCCGGACCATCGAATGGCTGACCGGCAAGCTGACGATCCTGCAGCTGATCCGCCGGTTCGAGGATCGCGGGCCATACGCCGACGAAGAGATCTGGAATGGCGCAATGTCCGCGATGAATGTGGACGTGACCACGCCGCAGGCCGAAATCCAGCGCATACCCGCAACCGGCCCGGTCGTTTTCGTCGCCAATCATCCGCACGGGATGGTGGACGGACTGGTGATGGGCCAGCTTCTGGCGCAGCGGCGCAAGGATTTCCGCATTCTGACGCGCTCGCTTTTGACCAATATCCATCCGGTCGCGGATAAGTTCCTGATCCCCGTTCCGTTCCCCGATCAATCGGATTCTCAGGAAAAGATGGTGGCCATGCGCCACGCATCGATGGATCATCTTGCGGGCGGGGGGCTGATCTCTCTTTTTCCGTCAGGCATCGTGGCGCATTCCGACAGTCTTTTCGGGCCCGCGATCGAACGGGAATGGAATGTCTTTACCGCCAAACTCATTCGTCGGTCGGGTGCAACGATCGTGCCGTGCTATTTCCCCGGTGCAAACTCGCGCTGGTATCAGATGGCAAACCGGGTCTCGCCCACCATGCGGCAAGGGCTCTTGATTCACGAGATAGCCCGGTCGCGGAACAGCTCTTATCGACCTGTCATCGGAAACCCCATCACGCCCGACCAGATCGCCCAGCTTCCGGAGCGGCCCCGCGACTTTGTCGCCTGGCTGCGGAGCCAGACTTTGGCGCTTGGCCCTAGCGTGTCGGAATAGGTTCGTCCTGCGAATAATCGTAAAAGCCGCGCTTGGTCTTGCGGCCCAGCCAGCCGGCTTCCACATATTTCGTCAGCAGAGGGCAGGGGCGATACTTGGTATCGGCCAACCCGTCATGCAGCACGTTCATGATCGCGAGACAGGTATCGAGCCCGATGAAATCCGCCAGTTCCAGCGGACCCATGGGATGGTTCGCGCCGAGCTTCAGCGAGGTGTCGATTGATTTCACCGACCCCACACCTTCGTACAGCGTATAGATCGCCTCGTTGATCATCGGCATCAGGATGCGGTTGACGATGAAGGCCGGAAAATCCTCCGACGCGGTCGAGGTCTTGCCAAGTTTCGCGACGACCTCCTGACAGGCGCGGAAGGTGTCTTCGCCAGTGGCGATGCCGCGGATCAGTTCGACCAGTTGCATCACCGGAACCGGGTTCATGAAGTGGAAGCCCATGAACCGTTCCGGCCTGTCCGTGCCGCTGGCCAGCCGTGTGATCGAAATCGAAGAGGTGTTCGACGTCAGGATCGTTTCCGGCTTGAGATGCGGGACGAGGTCTTCAAAGATCGCCTGCTTGATCGTCTCGCGCTCGGTCGCGGCCTCGATGATCAGGTCGGTCGGACCAAGATCGGTCAGCGTCGGCGTCGTTGTCAGACGCTTCATCGCTTCGGCTTTTTCGGCAGCCGTGATCACCTCGCGTCCGACTTGCCGTTCGAGATTGCGGTCGATCAGCGTCACCGCCCTGTCCAGAGCGTCCTGACTGATGTCGGTCAAAAGCACCTCGTAGCCCGCCAACGCAAAGACATGGGCGATGCCATTGCCCATTTGCCCGGCGCCCACGACGCCAACCCGTTCGATCGTCATTGCCCGTTCCTTTGCAAAGTCAGCCGACCATAGGCCGGGCGGGGGGTGCGCTCAAGGCCCCGGGGCTGCTTAAAATGCAGGTCAAATTGGGGTTTTAGCGATATCGCAAGACCCGTCCGCCAGTGTTGCCCGACGAAAGGGAAACAGATCGCGGATGGCCCATGAAACATGATGGATTTGAAGGTGACGGCATTGCCTATTCCCCCTGCCGTTACGGGTTGTCCCGCATCCAGTTCCGCGGCCCGCGTCGGTCCTTGGATGATCCATATTATGCCTTCATCGGCGGGACCGAGATTTTCGGCAAGTTCAACCCATGCCCGCTGCCCGATCTGGTGGAAAAAGCGGTCAGGATGCCCTGCGTCAATTTCGGATGCGTGAACGGCGGGGTCGACGCCTTCGTCAACGACCCCACGATCATGGCGGCCTGCAACAACGCCGCAGGGACCGTGGTGCAGGTCATGGGGGCGAATTTCATGTCGAACCGTTTCTATTCCGTGCATCCACGGCGCAACGACCGCTTTCTGCGCCCTTCAACCGTGATGCAGGCAATCTACAACGATGTGGATTTCTCGGAATTCACCTTTACCCGCGCAATGCTGGCCAAGCTGCTTGATACGTCGAGCGAGCGGTTCGATATCGTCGTGCAGGAATTGCGCGAAGCCTGGTCAGCCCGGATGAAGAACATGCTGGACCAGATCGGGCCAAAGGCAGTGTTGCTATGGTTTTCGCGTGACGGGATGTCTGACGATGCCTGGGACGCCCGACCGAACCCGATCCAAAGCGATCCGCTGTTCATCACCGCCACGATGATAGATGAACTGCGCCCGCAGGTCGCCGCCGTGATAGAGGCGAACCCATCGGAAGAAGCGATGGCGAAGGGGACCAAGGGGATGGTCTTTCCGCAGCTTCAGGCCAAGGCTGCCGCACGGATGCTGGGCCCGGCCTGTCACGTGGAAGCGTCGAAGAAGGTAACCGAGACACTTCTGCGGATCGAAAGGCAAAACCGGGCGGCATGACGCAAAAGGGCCCGCCAGACTGGCAGGCCCTTTGTCTTGTTTCTGGGAAGATCAGCCCAGTTTGTCGGTCAGTTCGGGCACCGCTTCGAAAAGATCGGCCACAAGGCCATAGTCGGCGACCTGAAAGATCGGGGCTTCCTCGTCCTTGTTGATGGCGACGATGATCTTGCTGTCCTTCATGCCGGCCAAGTGCTGGATCGCACCCGAAATGCCGACCGCGATGTAAAGCTCGGGGGCCACGACCTTGCCGGTCTGCCCCACCTGCCAGTCGTTCGGGGCGTAGCCCGAATCGACCGCCGCGCGGGACGCACCAACCGCTGCACCCAGAGCGTCGGCCAGCTTTTCGACCATGGCGAAGTCTTCTTCGGACCCGATGCCGCGGCCGCCGGAAACGACGATGCCGGCAGAAGTCAGCTCGGGGCGGTCGCTTTCGGCCACCTTGTCCTCGACCCATTCGGACAGGTCAGACGCGGTAGCGCCGCCGATGGTCTCGACCGAGGCGGACCCGCCCATGCCAGCCGCTTCGAAACCGGCGGTGCGGATCGTCATGACCTTGACCGCGTCGCTGGATTTCACCGTCTGGACCGCATTGCCGGCGTAGATCGGACGCTCGAATGTATCGGCGTCGATCACGCCGGTCACTTCCGAGATGATCTGCGTGTCCAGCAAGGCCGCGACACGGGGCATCACGTTCTTGGCGTCCGTCGTGCCGGGGGCCGCGATGTGGGTATAGTCACCCGCAAGGCTGACGATCAGGTCGGCGGTCGGTTCGGCCAGACGGTGGCCAAGGGCCGGATCCTCGGCGCACAGCACCTTGGACACGCCGTCGATCCTGGCGGCTTCTTCGGCGGCGGCAGAGGCGGATGCACCGGCGCAGAGCACGGTCACGTCACCCAGTGCGGTCGCAGCCGAAACGGCCTTGGCCGTCGCATCGAGTGCCAGCGCACCGTCGGTGACTTCACCAATCAGAAGAACAGCCATCAGACGACTCCCTTTTCTTTGAGTTTGGCGACCAGCGTATCCACGTCGGGCACGATTTCCCCGGCCTGCCGCTCTTGCGGCTCGACGGTCTTGATCACGCTGAGGCGCGGTGCCACGTCGACGCCGTAGTCGGCGGGCGTCTTTTCATCGAGCGGCTTTTTCTTGGCCTTCATGATGTTGGGCAGGGACGCATAGCGCGGTTCGTTCAGGCGCAGGTCGACCGTGACGATGGTCGGCATCTTGACCTTGATGGTCTGCAACCCGCCGTCCACTTCCCGCGTGACGGTGGCATGATCGCCGTCGATGGACACTTCGGACGCAAAGGTCGCCTGCGACCAGCCCAGAAGTGCGGCCAGCATCTGACCCGTCGCGTTCATGTCGTTGTCGATCGCCTGCTTGCCGCACAGAACAAGACCCGGCTGCTCTTCGTCCACGATCGCCTTGAGGATCTTGGCCACGGCCAGCGGTTCGATATCCGAATGGACGTCATCGGTGGCGACGACAAGGATCGCGCGGTCTGCACCCATCGCAAGGGCGGTGCGCAGCGTTTCCTGGCTTTGCTTGACGCCGATGGAAACGGCGACGACTTCGTCGACGGTGCCGGCTTCCTTCAGGCGGATCGCCTCTTCCACGGCGATTTCGTCGAAGGGGTTCATCGACATCTTGACGTTGGCGAGATCGACACCGCTTCCGTCCGCTTTCACGCGGACCTTCACGTTGTAATCGATCACGCGCTTGACCGGCACGAGGACCTTCATCGGCGCATTCTCCCAAATTGCATTCGATTGCTGCGAATGCATAACAATGGCCGAAGGGCCATGACAGAGCAAAATCGACGCAGCAGGACCCGTCGACGCCACGTTTTTCCGCTATCCTGGCCTGTCGGCGTCAGCGATTGGCGCCCGGAACCCAAAGCACGTCGTCACGGCCATCGTCGTTGGCAATGCGGCTGGCCTGAAAGAACCAGTCCGACAACCGGTTGAGGTATTTGACCGCCGCATCATTCACCGATTCCACGCTGGCAAGCTCCACGCACAGTCTTTCGGCCCGGCGGGCGACGGTGCGGCACAGGTGAAGGTGCGCGGACAAGGCGGATCCGCCGGGCAGCACGAAGGACCGCAGCGGCTCGACCGCTTGGGTCATCGCGTCCAGTTCGGCCTCTAGCCGGCTGACCTGTGCGTCGGTCATGCGCAGCACGGGATATTCGGCCTCGGCGTCCTTTTCCATGTCGGGTCGGCAAAGGTCCGCGCCCAGATCGAAAAGATCGTTCTGGATGGCGGCCAGCTGTGCGTTGACCTCGCCTGTTGCGTGAAGCCGCGCCAGACCGACCGTGGCGTTCAATTCGTCCACCGTCCCGTAAGAGTTCACGCGGGCCGAATACTTGGCGACGCGGGTGCCGTTGCCAAGCGCGGTTTCGCCCTTGTCGCCGGTTTTCGTATAAATCTTGTTCAGGACAACCATGTCACGCTCCTCTTCTCAGCCAGACGAACAGAAGGATCAGAACGACCGCTCCGAACTGCGCGTAGATGCGATAGCGCATCAGCTTGTTCGACCGCTTGCCGTTGTCCGTCCCGCCCTTGCCAAAGCTCGCGATCCCCATCGTCAGGATCACCAGGACGACAAGGCAGGCGCCCGCCGCCAGCAGAAAAAGTGGATCGTTCAGCATGTCGTCCCCGTCTGTCGTTCGAATGGCGATGTAGCAGAGAGGGCGGTGAAGGAAAGCGTCAGTTGCGCCGCATGATCATGTCGAGAAGCCGCGTACCCAGTATGCGCCGCAGGTTTCCGGCCAGATAGGTGGGGGTCGTGACATAATAGCGCGGGCGGGGCCGGGGGCTTTCCAGCGCGTGTTCCAACCGGCGGCAGACGGCTGTGGGGGGCAGTTCGAACCGGTCGGTCGACTCGTCCGGCTCGTATAGGCGCTTGAGCAAGGTGTCGTATTCCGCCCTGCGGGCCGAAGCCCTCCAATCGATCCAGCGCTCGAAGTGCGGAATCGCGTTTTCGCGGATTTTCGAGGTGATCGGACCCGGTTCGATCAGCATGACGCGGATGCCGGTGCCATGCATTTCAAGCCGCAGCACGTCGGTCAGCCCCTCCATGGCGAATTTGGTCGCCACATAGGCACCACGCCATCTCAGCCCCACGAGCCCAAGGACCGACGAGCAATTGACGATCCGCCCGTGTCCCTGCGCCCGCATGACGGGAATGACGGCTCGGGTCAGTTCATGGACGCCGAAGAGGTTTGTGGAAAAGATCGCCTCGAGCGCTTCACGCGGCACATCCTCGACAGCGCCGGGGCAGGCATAGGCCCCGTTGTTGAAGACCGCGTCCAGCGTGCCGCCGGTCTGGTCCAGCACCTCGGCCAAGCCTGCGTGAATGGTGCTGCTGTCGTCATAATCGATGAGTGGCGCATCGAACCCCTGAACCCGCAGGTGATTGCAGTCTTCGGGCTTGCGACAGGCCGCAAACACCCGCCATCCGCGCTCGCGCATGTGGTGTGCGGCAGCGTAGCCAATGCCTGACGAGGCACCCGTGATAAGGACAGAGCGTTTGGGCAAGGCCTGTGCGTCAGCCGTCGTCAAGCAGGCGCTCTGCCATCCAGCCCTCAAGGCCGCTGTCGGTGACCCGCAGATGCGCCCATCCGTTGTCCGAGATTTCGAGAACCTCGACCTCTGTCCCCGACTGCAGTGTGTCGAGAACGGGGAATTGCGTGCCCGATCCGCTGCGCATGTTCACCCAGGACCCTGCGACGGTCCGCAGATCGACCGGTTCGACCATTGTGTCTTCCTGCGATGCCGCGACGGCCAGTGTCGTGGCTTCCTCTGCGGTCAGGTCAAAGGCGCTGTCGCTGACCGTCTCGGTGGCCAGGCTGGCCTGCAGGACATCGGGTTGCGGTTGCGGTTGCCTTGCAGACGCAGAGGCCAGCGGGACAAGGCTCGCGTTGCTGGCCCGTGAAACCTGGATGTCCTCGCTGGCGGTGGTCGGTGCGGCATCGGCGACTTCGGTCGTGCGTGTTTCCGGCACGAAGTCCGTGCCACCCGACATTTCGAAAAAGGCCCACCCCAATAGAATAAAGGTCACTATGATGAACTTTGGCATGTTCGTCCCCCCGGACAGATTCGCCAGCAATGGCAGTTGCAGCATCAACACCATAGCTTATCGGCGGGTTCCTGCTGAGGGGAAATATTCGGTCCGCGTTGCAGTGTTACCTTTACGCCGATTCCGCCCTTCGCTAGTTTGCCCCGATGACCGAGCAGGACGACGACACACCCGTCACACAGACAACGACCGAAACCCTGCGCCGCGCGATCGGCGACAGATACCTGACCTACGCGCTTTCCACGATCATGAACCGTGCATTGCCGGATGCCCGTGACGGGCTGAAACCGGTCCACCGGCGGATCCTTTATGCGATGTCGCGGTTGCGGCTGTCGCCGACCGGCGGGTTCTTGAAATCGGCCAAGATTTCCGGCGACACGATGGGCGATTTTCACCCTCACGGCGACGCGGCCATTTACGATGCAATGGCCCGTCTGGCGCAGGATTTTGCCGTTCGCTATCCGCTTGTCGACGGGCAGGGCAACTTTGGCAACATCGACGGTGATAACCCCGCGGCGTCGCGCTACACCGAAGCGCGGATGACGGCGGCCGCCGAGGCGCTGCTGGAGGGTTTGCATGAGGATGCGGTCGATTTCCGGCCCAACTACGACGGTCGCCTCGAAGAGCCTGTCGTCCTTCCCGCCACCTTTCCGAACTTGTTGGCCAACGGGTCCAGCGGGATCGCGGTGGGCATGGCCACAAACATCCCGCCGCACAATCTGCACGAGGTCATCGACGCCTGCCTGCATCTGATCAAGACACCGGATTGCCGCGACGATACCCTGCTGAACTACATCCCCGGCCCTGATTTCCCCACGGGTGGCATCGTCGTGGAACCCGCCGAGAATATCGCGACGGCCTACCGCACCGGTCGTGGCGCCTTCCGCCTGCGTGCGAGGTACGAGGTCGAGGATCTGGGCCGCGGCCAATGGCAGATCGTCGTGACCGAGATTCCCTATCAGGTGCAGAAGTCCAAGCTGATCGAAAAGCTGGCCGAGGTCATTCACCTCAAGAAGGTGCCGCTTCTGGCCGATGTGCGCGACGAAAGCGCCGATGACATCCGCATCGTGCTGGAGCCGCGCAGCCGTGGCGTCGACCCCGAAATGCTGATGGGCATGCTGTTCCGCAACTCCGATCTGGAGACACGGTTCAGCCTGAACATGAACGTTCTGATCGACGGTGTGACCCCCAAGGTCTGCTCGCTCAAGGAGGTGCTGCGCGCCTTTCTCGACCACCGTCAGGACGTGCTGGTCCGCCGGTCGCGGCACCGGATGGAGAAGATCGACGCCCGGCTCGAGGTGCTGGAAGGCTTTATCATCGCCTTTCTCAATCTCGATCGCGTCATCGACATCATCCGATACGACGAAGAACCGCGCGATGCGCTGATGCACGAGGACTGGTCGCTTGATCATGTCCGCGCGACCTCGGAAAAGGACTACGTTCCGCCCAAGGCCGACAATCCCGAAGTCAGCCTGACCAAGACGCAGGCCGAGGCGATCCTCAACATGCGTTTGCGGTCCTTGCGACGGTTGGAGGAGCTGGAGCTGCGGGACGAGCGTGACAAGCTCATGCAAGAGCGGATGGGGCTCGAGGACCTGCTGGGCCGCGATGACTTGCAATGGTCCCGCATCGCAGAGCAGCTGCGCGAAACCCGCAAGATATTTGGCCGCGATACGCCCGGCGGTGCCCGCCGGACCCTCATCGAAGAGGCGGCCGAGGTCGAGGACGTGCCGCTGGAAGCGATGATCGAACGCGAGCCGGTCACCGTGGTCTGCAGCCAGATGGGCTGGATTCGCGCGATGACCGGCCACATTGATCTGGCGCGCGAGCTGAAGTTCAAGGACGGCGACGGGCCGCGCTTTGTCTTCCACGCCGAAACGACCGACAAGCTGTTGGTCTTCGGGTCGAACGGCCGGTTCTATACGTTGTCGGCGGCGAACCTGCCCGGCGGGCGCGGTATGGGCGAGCCGCTGCGCCTGATGGTGGACTTGCCGAACGAATGCAAGATCGTCGACCTTTTCGTTCACAAGCCGGGCGAGAAACTTCTGGTCGCATCGTCCGAAGGCAACGGTTTCGTGGTGCCCGAGGCGGATGTCGTGGCACAGACCCGGGCGGGCCGGCAGGTCTTGAACGTCAAGGACGACGCGGTGGCCCGCGTCGTGCGGCGTGTCGCCGGCGATCACATTGCGGTGGTGTCCGAAAACAGCAAGCTTTTGGTTTTCGCGCTGGATGAACTTCCCGAACTGGGTCGTGGCAAGGGTGTGCGCCTTCAGAAATACAACAAGGCGCGCGGCAAGCAGGGGATGCTGGAACTGGATGGCGGCCTGTCCGATGCCAAGACATTCGCTTGGGAAACCGGCCTGTCCTGGACCAGCGACGGCGGCATCAACCGCAGCGAACCCGACATGACAGAATGGAAGGCCGCGCGCGGCACCATGGGCAAACGTCCGCCCCGCGCCTTCCCCAAGAGCAATCGATTCGACTAGGCGTCGGCCGGCTTTACCGTTCGTTCCAGCCTTTTCCGGCCATCACCTTGTCACGGCTCTTTTTGACGCGGGACACCCGGGTTTTCGACTTGCTGGCGCCGGCATAGTGCAAAGCCCAGCCCCTTTGACGACCGGGCGTCAGGGCGCGAAAGGCCTCTGCGAAGTTGGGGTCGTCGTCCATGATGGCGACAAGTTCCTCGGGCAGGTTCAGGGTGCGTTCGGACTTGGCAGGCAGGGTTCCCCGCTCTGCGTAATCCATCGCCTCTGTCAGATAGGATGATAGCGTCGCTTCCATTCGGCGCGGCTGGTCATTCGTGGTGAATACGACGGATCCGGCATGCTCCGTGTTCGGGCCCTGTTTCACCAAGATACGCTTGGGGTCCGTCATGAGCGCAGGGTGAAAAAAGCCGAGCCGGTAGCTGCCCTTGAGCGCACCGATCACGGCGATGTTGCGGCCCGCATGCATGTAGCAGGGATGGCCCCATTTGGCATGTTCGCTCAACCCGACTGCGCCGCAGATCCGGCGCAGCTCGGCCAGGCCCTCCGACCAGGGCCGGGTCACGCAGTCGGGTGTTCCGAACCGGTCGCACCGCCCGCAGCCCTTCGTGAAATAGACCCGGGGGTCGGTGATCATTGCGCGGTCTGTCATCGAGGCGGGCTCGTCCGTTGCAGGGGGCCTGTGTGCCGCCAAACCTACGCTTGATTTCCGATCCGATCCACAATACATCGCCCGCGACGTTACAAAGGCGGGTATTCCCGTCCACAAAAAAGGGTGGCCCCATGGCTAAGGCAAAGTTTGAACGCAATAAACCGCATGCTAACATCGGTACGATCGGGCACGTCGATCACGGCAAGACGACGCTGACGGCGGCGATCACGAAGTACTTCGGCGACTTTCAGGCC
>JAIVHI010000139.1 GCA_020201155.1 Loktanella sp.
CCTCATCGCCCTCGACCGGGAGATTGGCTCGATGACGGAGTTCAAGCAGATCGTCGGGCGAGGGACACGCGTCCACGAAGATACCGGGAAATACTTTTTCACGCTCATGGACTTTCGTGGAGCAACGTCTCACTTCGCCGATCCCGAATTCGATGGTGACCCGGTTCAGATTTATCAACCGGGTCCGAACGACCCGGTGACACCGCCCGAGGAAGAGGATACCGCGACAGTCGGGGGCGATGACGGCCCAGAGACCGTTTTGGTCAACCCGGATGCGCCCGGACCATCAGAAGACCCGAGTGGCCCCGATGATCCGGGCGGCGGTCAGGAACCGCGCCGGAAAATCTATATTGACGGGATTGGTGCAACCATCATCAAGGAGCACGTGGAATATCTCGACGCCGACGGAAAGCTGGTCACCGAGAGCCTTCGCGATTTCACCCGAAAGCACCTCATGCGCCGGTTCGCATCGATGGACGACTTCCTGCGCCGCTGGCGCGAGGAAGCCTGAAAGATCGGCAGGTTATGCAGGGGCGATGCGGCGTGATGTTTTGCGCCAGGTCCACCCGCCTCGACCCGGCGCAATGGAAAGCCGCCCGGTCCACCAACGTGATAGAACGCCTGAACGAGGAGTTCCGCCGCCGAATCAACACCCAGACCGTGCTTCCCTGCGCAGAATCCGGGCCCATGCTGCTCTGGGCCCTGTTGGCTTCCGGTCAGATCATCGCAAGATCGACGGCTGGCAAACTCTCGACAAACCGATCGAATCCATGACCTCGCCGCTTGATCAAGCGCAAATCAAACCGTTCGGAGGACGTTGCATGAGATTTTCCACCACTTTCGAGACACCACCTACCATCATACGATAATATTTAATCGTTATATAAAAATTATCCTCTGGACTTTGAGAATGGTTTTGCAGAAGTTTGCTTGAGGGAATGAGGCGCAACCTACGGGCCTCTGGGGGATCATTGAGCTTTACGGACAACGATATTGGCGCACTTGCGGAGACGTCTCTGGCCAAGGCTATTCGGCTCCTGCCCATCGTCGCCGAAAGAAACGCGACGGGCGTCAACCTGTCGACGGTGGCGCGAAAGGCGAACCTCAAGACGGCGACAGCCCGCAGGCTCTTGCAGGGGCTAGTCGACGGCGGACTTCTCAGCTTTGATCCCTATTCCAAGATTTACACGCTCGGCATAGTGCTGTTCGATCTCGCCGGCGCGCCCGGCTCGCCCCGGCAGTTCGACGCGATACGCATGGAACTGCATCCCGCACTTGCCGAGACGGCCATGATAACCGGGGAAACCGCCTATATGACGGTGCCGTTCGGTGATGAGGCCCTTTGTATCGACAAGGTCAGCGGATCCTATCCGCTTAGTGCGAACACGCTTCAGGTCGGGTCTCGGCGGCCGCTTGGCGTGGGCGCGGGAAGTGCGGCGATCCTCGCGGCATTGCCAGACGGCAAACGCGAGCAGCTAATAAGGTCCAACACCGAAGTCTATGGTCGCTACGGAGATTTGTCGGTCGCCGAGGTGCGGCGCATGGTGACTCAATGGCGCGAGCACCGCTATCTCGTGAACAACTCAATCATCATCCCCAACGTGAGCGCGGTCGCTGTTGCGGTCCATGATAGTTCGGACCGTCTTCTGGCAGGGTTTTCGGTCTCGGCGCTCAAGTCGCGCCTCAGCGCTCAGCGCCGGAAGGAAGTTGTCGATGCAGTGACCCACGCGTTGAAACGCGTCGGGTTTAAGACTTAAGGATAATACAAGCATGTATCCAATCCATTTCTTTGATCGCGCGGCACGGCTCTGGCCAGATCACATCGCAGTTGAGCACGGTCACAACAGGCTGAGTTACAGGGACCTTCATGTGCGGGTCCAAGCCTTGGCCGTGGGGCTGCAACAGCTTGATCCCGAATTTGGTTCTCGGGTCGGAATCTGCTGCTACAACTCGATCGACCATCTGACGGGCTGGCTCGCCGTTCTGGCCGCTGGCAAGGTATGGGTGCCCTTGCAGCCGATGAATGCAAGGGGCGAACTCGTGCGTGCGGTAGAATTTACGGAGGCCAGCATCGTCATCGTCCAGCTCGAAACCGTGGACAAACTTACCGGAGCCGAGACCCGGTTCCTGATGTGCGATCTGGAAGGCGGCCGCGATACGCTGACCAGGCTGTGTGAAGATCACGAAGGCCAGGTGCCGGCCGTGGCCGACCTACCATTGAGTGCCACGCAGGCGATCAAGTTCACCGGCGGCACCACCGGGATGCCCAAGGGTGTGATGCAGCCCTATCGCGCCTGGAACACTAATATCGCGATCCAGGTGTCGGCATGGTCGCTCGGGGAGGGACAGCGCTACCTCGCGGCGGCGCCGATAACTCACGGAACATCGACCTATATCATGCCAACCCTCGCCACCGGCGGCACGCTGGTCCTGCTGGATCGACCCCGTCCGGAGGAAACGCTGGATTTTCTGCAGAATGGCAAGATTACCACAACCTTCGTGCCGCCCACAGTGCTCTACATGCTGATGGAGCTGGAGAGTGTTTGGGACGCGGACTATGCGGATCTGAAAAACCTCATCTACGGTGCGGGGCCAATGCGTCCCGACGCGATTGGGCGCGCGCAGGACATCTTCGGGCCATGTCTCGCGTCGACCTATGGCCAGACAGAAGCCCCGCAAATCGCCACGATGATCTCGGCGCAGGAGCTTCTCGATCCCGCCAAGCGCGCCTCTGTCGGCCGGGAAACCTGTCTGACCCAAGTCGAGATCATGGATTCCGAGGGTCGCATCCTCCCGGCATCGGAAACCGGCGAGATCGTCATTCGCGGTGACCTGCTGATGACCGGCTACTGGAGCCAGAAGGATGTGACCGCCAAGACCCTAGTGGATGGCTGGCTGCACACCGGCGACCTGGGGCTTAAGGACGAGGATGGCTATCTCTTCATCCGCGGCCGCGCCAAGGAGATGATCATCACCGGCGGCTTCAATGTCTATCCGGCTGATGTTGAGACGGTGATCGGCGAGCATCCCGATGTCATCGAT
>JAIVHI010000140.1 GCA_020201155.1 Loktanella sp.
GATGGATCGTGTTCAGGGCGATGTTTTCCCATCCAGCCATTTCCATATCGTTCAATCCGATGATGCCAATATCGTCGGGAACAGTCAGGCCAACATCCTTGATGGCGCTGAGGGCGCCAATGGATAGCACGTCGTCGCCGCAGAAATAGGCTTCGGCGTGACCCATGTCCAAAAGGCGAAGCATTTCGGCGCGACCTGCCTGAAAGGAATAGGCCGTGGCGAAAGAGTGTGTGCACTTTATATCTGAATGGCGCGCGATCTCGTCGGCAAAACCGCGCAGTCGGTCTTGCGTCGAGGTTGCCGTCTCCGGTCCGCCAAGAAAACCGACAACCTTGTGATCCCGCACAACGAGTTCCTGCGCGGCAAGACGGCCCGCTGCAACATTGTCAATACCCACGATATGAACATCGGGGCTGTTGGCGTAGCGGCCAAAGGTGTTCACGACCGGAATACCCTTGTCGCGGAAGGCCTTAGAAAACGCGGGCGGCAAGGTGGATGACGCGACGATGACCCCGTCGACCGAGTATTGCCGCAGCATGGCGACAGAATTTGCGGGATCGGTTTCATTGCTGAGGTTCACCAGAAGTGGGCGCAGGCCAAGATCCTGCAGCCCACGGGTAAAAAGATCAAAGACCTCCAGAAAGATGGGGTTGTGAAAGTTGTTCGACACAAGCCCGATCAGTTTGGTGCGTCGTGTCGTCAGGCTTCGGGCAAGAAAATTTGGGCTGTAGCCCAACTCGGCGGCGGCCTTTTCGACCTTGCGTCGCATCTTTTCGGACACCGATGCTCCGTCGGTGAATGTGCGCGAAACTGCAGAGGTCGAAACACCTGCTTTGAGCGCCACATCTTTCAGGGTTGCTGTCATAGGTTCTATCTAGATCAATCTTTCGGTGAGCTCACAGTAGAAATAGAGCCTTCACGTTGAAAAAATACAACTCCGTTTTTGCAAACGGTTGCAAAGATTTCGAATCCATGCTTGTTTAATGATGAGACGGGATGAGACCCGCTCTTGTCGCGAAGACTCGCGTGTTTCTGGGAGGAAAAAAATGAAGTCCACATTGAAAAAACTCATGCTTACGACTGCAGTGATTGCGTCGCCGCTTATGGCGTCTGCAGAGGCGCATGGCGATGATCTGACTTATGTCTTGATCAGCCACGCCCCCGACAGCGATAGCTGGTGGAATACAGTCAAGAACGGCGTCGCGCTCGCTGCCGAGCAGATGGACGTGACTGTTGAGTATCGCAATCCGCCGACAGGTGACCTTGGCGATATGGCGAGGATCATCGATCAGGCAGCGGCGTCGAACCCTGACGGTATCATTACCACTTTGGCAGACTTTGATGTGCTCAGCGGGCCAATCCGTGCGGCTGTTGATCAGGGGGTCGATGTCATTATCATGAACTCCGGTTCGCCAGAGCAAGCTGCGGAGGTGGGTGCTCTGATGTATGTCGGTCAGCCTGAATACGATGCCGGTTTCGCCGCGGGTCAACGTGCAGAGCGTGACGGAATCGAAAGCTTCCTTTGCGTCAATCACTACATCAGTTCACCAGCTTCGACAGAGCGTTGCCAAGGGTTTGCAGACGGGCTGGGTGTGGACTTGGGTAACCAGATGATCGACTCCGGTCAGGACCCGTCCGAAGTCAAGAACCGGGTTCTTGCCTACTTGTCGGCAAACCCCGAAACGGATGCTGTTTTGACATTGGGACCGACTTCAGCTGATCCTACGATCCTTGCGCTCGAAGAAAACGGTATGGCCGGAGACATCTATTTCGGGACATTCGATCTTGGAGAAGAGATCGTGAATGGGTTGAAGTCTGGGGTGATCAACTGGGGTATCGACCAGCAGCCATTCCTGCAGGCCTATCTGCCCGTTGTCGTGCTGGCCAATTATGACCGGTACGGTGTTTTGCCAGGCAATAACATCAACTCGGGTCCTGGCTTTGTAACCGAGGACGCCTTGGCGAAAGTCGAAGAATTCGCCGGCGAGTTCCGCTAGGTTAATTTTAGCAAGGGCGGATTGGTAATGTCGCCTTCCGCCCTCGCTCCACACTGATATCCAGCCGGAGTTCGCACAGTCATGACTGATGCCGCCAATAGCGATGAACGCATAAAACAGGTATCGCCGCTGAGGCGAGCCCTGATCCGCCCCGAACTTGGTGGGATCGTAGGCAATATCGCCGTTTTCACATTCTTTCTCTTGTTCGCATACGACAGTGGAATGTTCAGCTCTCAGGGTGTCATAAACTGGTCCGTTGTTTCGGCGCAGTTCATGATCATCGCTGTCGGTGCCTGCCTCTTGATGATCGCAGGAGAGTTTGATCTGTCAGTTGGATCGATGATCGGGTTCGCTGGCATGATGATCGCCATTTTTGGCGTCACATTGGGTTGGCCGATGTGGATTGCCATTCTTATAACCTTTGTGATTTGCGTGGCTTTGGGAGCAGTCAACGGCTTCATTGTCGTGCGTACGGGGCTGCCCAGCTTCATCGTGACATTGGCGACCTTGTTCATTTTGCGTGGCTTTACGATCTTTATTCCGCAAACGCTGGAACGCAAAACCATTATCGGTGGTATCAGCGAAGCGGCAGAGGGTGACTGGCTGGGCGCGGTCTTCGGTGGCAAGATTCTGAAAGGTTTCTTCTCTTGGTTGGGTGATATCGGCATCATTAGTGTGTTTGAAAGCGGCACACGGGCGGGACAGCCTGTCGTCGACGGGGTGCCTATGTTGATTGTTTGGGCGCTTGGACTGGTCTTCGTCGGTCATATCGTCTTGACGAAGACGCGGTTCGGAAATTGGATATTTGCGGCAGGCGGTGATGCACAGGCTGCCCGCTACGTCGGGGTTCCTGTCGAGCGTGTCAAAATCCTGATGTTCATGTTTACCGCCTTCTGCGCGACTGTTTTTGCGGTGTGTCAGGTGATGGAATTCGGATCGGCTGGCGCGGACCGCGGTCTGCTGAAGGAATTCGAAGCGATCATTGCCGTGGTCATCGGGGGCGCTTTGCTGACTGGCGGCTACGGG
>JAIVHI010000322.1 GCA_020201155.1 Loktanella sp.
TGTGAAGGCGTAACCGGATGTGCCGGACTTCGGCCATGCGGCTTGAGCGCACCGCCGCGCTGCCTTGACCAGATCGAGCGTGTCGGAAGACATCGGTGCAAGCCGCGTTGTTCGGGACCCGGCGTATTGCGGCCGATCGGGGCGGTGCCGGTTCGTGTGAAAGAACACCGTCACCGTGCCGGCCACCAGCCCGTGCCGGCGCAGCTTCTCGGCCGCCCGGGTCGCATGGGCGGTGATCGCTTGAAACACCGTGTCGAAATCCGTCATCGGTGTCCCGGCCGATCGCGTCACCGCCATGCCCTTGCGTGGGGGCTCCACGTCATCAAAGGCAATGCACGGCTCGCCCTGAAGCTCCATCACGGTGCGTTCCAGCACCACGGTGCCCATGGCCCGCGCCTGGCGCAGCGGCATGGCGCGCAGCTCGGCGGCGGTGCCGATGCCGACCTCCTGCAGCTTGGCTTCGGTCCTGCGCCCGATCCCCCAGATATCGCCGACCGGGACAAACGGCAGCAACCAGTCGGCCAGCCCTGGATCCATCATGTCGAGCACGCCCGCGAAAATCGGGTTCTTCTTGGCGATGTCGTTGGCGCATTTCGCCAGCGTCTTCGTCGGCGCGATCCCGACGCGCACTGGCACCCCGACCCGGCGCAGCACATCGCGCCGCATCGCTCGTGCATGGGCCTCACGATCCTTGAATCCGCCGAAATCCAAAAAGCACTCGTCGATCGAGTAAATCTCGACGTTCGGCGTGTAATCCTCGTAGACCGCGACCACGCGCCGGCTGATATCGCCGTAAAGCGTGTAGTTCGAGGAAAACACGCGGATCCCGTGTGCTTTGACCTTGTCGCGGATCAGGTGCAGGGGGTCCCCCATCTTTATGCCGAGGGCCTTGGCCTGGTCGCTGCGGGCGACCGCGCAACCATCATTGTTCGACAGCACGATCACCGGCACGTCCTTGAGGCTCGGATCGAAGATCCTCTCCGCGCTGACGTAGAAATTCGCGCTGTCGCTGATCGCGATCGGCCGCGTCACGCGAGATCATACCGCCGCACGACGCCGGCGATGACGCCCCAGATCTCGCTGTCCTCGGTCAGCTCGATATCGGGGAAGTCCTCACGGCCGTTGGCCGTGGCTAGGTAAAATCTTCCTTCACGTTTGCGCAGGATCTTGGCGGTCACCGCCCCCTCGACCACCGCGAGGACCGCACGCCCCAAGCGCCGCTTGCCGGCCCGGTCCACGGCGATGATGTCGCCGTCACGGATCCCGACATCCCACAAGCAATCACCTTCCACGCGCCACCAGAAGGTCGAGGCGGGGTGCCGCACGACCCAGGCGATCGGGTCGATCTCGTCTTCGAGGTCATCGCCCGCCGGGGATGGAAAGCCGGCGCTGGCCCGCGGCAGAAGCAGGGAGACGACCCGCCCTTCGGACAGGACAGGGGCTTTGATCATATGGACGGGCATCTGCGACTCGTTTGATGTTCGTGGAATGTTCTCAAATGTATCCGTCATGCGGTCCCGGCCTGTCAAGCGATGTGGCCGTGTCCTCGTGTCACCGGTTTCGTGCCCGGATCTCTGCCGCGCATGGAGGTCGCGCCGCGCCCGGTCGTCCTACGCGGAGTGCATACCGGCCATGATTAGGAAATTGCCGCAGCGCTACAACATGAATTTTATAGACGCCGAAATACCAAGCGAGGAAAAGCAAATGAACATCGAAATCCGAACCCCAAGTCTCGAAGAAGTCGACGCCATCATAAGCGAGGCCCGAGAGGCGCGCGCCTTGATGATCTCCCATTTTTTCCGCCGCCTGTTTCATCGTCCGGAGCACAAGCCCGAGGGCGTAGCTCACACTGCGTGATCAAGCCGCCTATCCCGGCGCAATCTTCCCTGACGCATTCCATCGTCAGTGTCTGGAATGGACCAGTAATTAGACGGGCTCGCGCAGAATCCTGCGCGGCTCGTCTTGTTTGCAAGGTTTGGTCGAATAAAACGTTGCTTTTGACGAGTATGATATGACATCGTTCAGCACTATTGTCAGTTTCGTTCTGGCGGGATAAGGAAACGCTTTAGCGGACATGACAGCCGACAATTCCGTTGGCGGGTTTCACGAGAAAGGGCAAAACCATGAGCACACTTGACGAACTGAAGCAGCAACAAGCTGAGCTTGAAGCTGAAATTAAACGTGTGGCAAAAGATGAGCGGGCCGAAGCGCTCAAGGAAGTGCGTCGTCTGTGTAAAATCCATGGCTTTACGTATAATCAACTGAAAAATCACTTGGCTCCTGGCCGCAAGTCTCGCACTGAAGAGTAGATTAAACGGGTTGCAGACTCGCCAGACAAAACAGGACTCGCGCCGCGCCCGTCCTTGCGCAGACGCACGATGCGGGCGAGTTACATGAGATGATCAGAGGCGATTGCCTTAACCCTCAGTGCAGACAACATTTCTTGAACTTCCTGCCGCTGCCGCAGGGACAGGGTTCGTTGCGTCCGACTTTCGGCGACTCGCGTTCGAAGGAGGCTCCAGAAAACTGCGGCAATGTGCTGCCTTGAGCCGGGTGCATCTGCTGATCCCGAAAAAGCGTTTCAGAAAAGCAATACCAGTCCGACATCTCATCAATTGCGCTCTTGATCGGCCGGGTGTTCCGACTGTTCTGATACCAAGGCGACTCTCCGCCCTCAAGCGCCATGCGTAGTTGCTTCTGGAAGAAATCAAAGCTTGCCTCTTCAGGCGAGATCCACTTCCTTTCGAAGGCTTCACGGACCTGTTGCTCCAAATTTGCGAGACCGAGGTCGGCAACAGCAAAGGCCCATGAGCCATATACGATCTCTGACCTGTCGTTTTCGGCCGAGGGGAAGCTTTCGAGATAGGTGACGACCTCCGGGCGTAGCTCTGGCCGCTGGCGGGCAATCATTACGAGAGCGTCGATCATCTGACTTCGCACAAACTCGTCCGCGTCTTGGTCCTCGATCGTAGAGAAGATCGGTGTCAGGTCCCCGTCGCAGACACCTGCGATGACACGT
>JAIVHI010000193.1 GCA_020201155.1 Loktanella sp.
CGCTCTCGACCGCTGGAACATCAAGCCTGACGACTCCGCCGGTATCCCGCTGGCCCTGTCGGCCCCCGGTCGCCTGTTGCGTCAGGTGGCTGACCTTCTGGGCCAGACGGTAACGGGCGAGGCCCTGTTGTCCCTGCTCAAGCACCCGCTGTGCGCCACAGGCGGCGAGGATCGGGGCGACCACCTGCGTCTGACGCGCGATCTGGAACTGCGGTTGCGTCGCTATGGCCCGCCGCTTCTGGACGCAAAGGCGCTGTCGGACTGGGCGGACGACAAGACCGACCGCCAACCTTGGGCGGCATGGATCGGCGATATCCTGAACCTGATATCAGACGAGGCCGAGAAGCCGCTGACAGACCACGTCGCGATCCATCTGGAGGCGACGGAACGTCTGTGCGCCGGCCCGGACACGGCAGGCGCGGGCGAGCTTTGGGACAAGGCCGCAGGGCGCGAAGCCCGGCGGGTGACCGACATGCTGCGCCGTGACGCGGATGCGGGGGGCGAAATGTCGTGTTTCGACTATGCGACGCTGGCCGCCGGAGTGATCGGCAGCGGCAGCGTGCGCGAACGTGACGCGAACCACCCGCAGGTGCTGATCTGGGGCACTCTCGAAGCGCGGGTGCAGGGCGCTGATCTCGTGATCCTCGGCGGGCTGAACGAAGGTGTCTGGCCGCAGATGCCATCGCCCGACCCGTGGCTGAACCGCGCAATGCGGGCGCAGATCGGTCTGCTTTTGCCGGATCGGCAGATCGCGCTGTCGGCCCATGACTACCAGCAGGCCATCGCCGCGAAAGAGGTCTGGATCACCCGCGCCACACGGTCGTCCGAGGCCGAAACCGTCCCCTCGCGCTGGGTGAACCGCCTGGTGAACCTGATGGCGGGGCTGCCCGACCAGAACGGCCCCGGCGCGCTGGATAAAATGCGGGAAAAAGGCGCAAAGGTGCTGGCGCAATCGGCGACTCTGTCGGATGCAGGCAGGCCGCTGCCCCGCGCAGATCGCCCGTCGCCCGCACCGCCCGCTTCGGCACGGCCCACGCGACTGTCGGTCACGCAGATCAAGACGCTGGTCCGTGACCCCTACGCGATCTATGCGAAAAAGGTGCTGCGGCTGAACCCGCTCGACCCGCTCAAGGCGACCTCTGACCCGGCGCTGAAGGGCGAGGTGTTTCACAAGATCCTCGAACTTTTCATCGACAGCGATCCGCCGCTGGATGACGCAGGCGGACGCGCGGCCCTGCTGACGGTTGCGACGGACGTTCTGGCGGACCGGTGCCCTTGGCCGCTCGTGCGGCTGCATTGGCTGACCCAGATCGAAAGTCTGTCCGGCGCCTTTCTGGAAGGTGAACGCAGCCGCCGCGAAAAAGCTGTGCCGCGCATTCTGGAAGCCAGCGGATCGACCGCGATGGAGGGCGCCGATCTGACGCTGACCGCGCGGGCCGACCGCATCGACATCGCCCCCGACGGACGGGCGCTGATCTACGACTACAAGACGGGCGTCATGCCGACGGTCAAGAACCAGCCGACGTTCGACAAGCAGCTCTTGCTGATGGCCGGCATGGTCGAACGTGGCGCCTTCGACAAACTGCCCGCGACACCCGTGACCGAAGCCGCCTTCATCGGCGTCAAGGCCGACAGCAAGGTCGTCCCCGCACCGCTGGGGGATCATCCCGCCGCGACGGTCTGGGAAGACACCCGCCGCTGGCTGATCGCATGGCGCGATCCCGCGCGTGGCTACACGGCACGGCGGGCAATGCTGTCGGTCACCGACCGCAGCGATTACGATCACCTGTCCCGGCGCGATGAATGGTCAGCGACCCAAGACGGCACGAAAGTGATTCTGACATGACCCGCGATGCCGCGACACAGGCGCAGGTCGATGCCGCGCACCCCGACCGGTCCACATGGCTGTCGGCCAACGCGGGGTCCGGCAAGACCCGCGTGCTGACCGACCGCGTGGCACGGCTGTTGCTGGAAGGGGTCGAACCGCAGAACATCCTTTGCCTGACCTACACCAAGGCGGCCGCGTCCGAGATGCAGAACCGGCTGTTCAAGCGGTTGGGCGGCTGGGCCATGCTGGACGAACCGACGTTGCGTGCGCAATTGCTGGAGCTGGGCGCCGAACGCATTCCCGATCTGGCGACGGCCCGCACGCTGTTCGCCCGCGCCATCGAAACGCCGGGCGGGCTCAAGATCCAGACGATCCACTCGTTCTGTTCGTCGATCCTGCGCCGCTTTCCGCTGGAGGCCGGTGTCAGCCCGCAATTCCGCGAGATCGAGGACCGCGAGGCCGAATTGCTTCGCGAAACCGTGCTGGATGCCATGGCCCGTGGCCCGGATGCGCCAGTCGTCCGCGACACGCTGCGCGTCTTGGGGGCCGGTGCGCTGGACGGTCTGGCGCGCACCATCATGGACAAGGCCGATGCCTTTGCGGCGGGCTGGGACGAGGCTGCGATGCGCGACCTGCTGGAATTGTCGCCCGGCGTGACGACCGACAGCCTGATGGCCGACCTCTTCGGTCGCGATAATGCCGAGATCATGCGCGACCTCATCGCGGTGTGCCAGACCGGGGGAACGAACGACCAGAAAGCCGCAACGCGGCTGGCCGAGATCGACTTTAACGCCCCGAATGCGAAGACGCTGGCGACCTGCCAGTCCCTGTTCCTGTTCGGGCCGAAGACGAAAGCGCCCTTCGGTGCCAAGATCGGCACATTCCCGACGAAAGCACTGCGAGAGGCCCACCCGGACCTGACCGATGCGCTGAACGACCTGATGCAACTGGTCGAAGCCACGCGCGAGACGTTTCTGGCGCTCGCCGCCCTCGACCGCGCCCGCACGCTTCATGCCTTTGCCGCACGGTTCATCCCCGCCTATCGCGCCCGCAAGGTGACGGCGGGCGTGCTGGATTTCGACGACCTGATCACCAAGACCCGCGATCTGCTGACCGACCCCAAGGTCGCGCAATGGGTGCTGTTCCGGTTGGACGGCGGCATCGACCACGTTCTGGTGGACGAGGCGCAGGACACAAGCCCGACCCAATGGGAGGTCGTGCGCCTGCTGACCGAGGAATTCGCCGCAGGTGTCGGCGCGCGCGAGGATGTGGAACGCACGGTCTTCGTCGTCGGCGACAAGAAGCAGTCGATCTATTCGTTTCAGGGCGCGGACCCCGAAGCCTTCGACCGGATGCGCGATTATTTTAAAAACCGGATGGACGCGGCAAGCAAGACGCTTCAGGAACGCGAATTGCTCTATTCCTTCCGGTCCTCCGACGCGATCCTGCGGGTCGTGGACGCAACCTTTGTCGGCGACTTGGGCGAAGGACTGGGCCGGGTCAATCACCTTGCCTTCAAGTCGAACCTGCCCGGTCGCGTCGATCTCTGGCCCGCCATCCCCGAGCCGGAAAAGCGCGACGACAACCTGCCGTGGGACAGCCCGGTGGACGAGGTGGCCGAAGATGCCCCCGACGTGCAACTGGCGAACCGCATCGCCGCCGAGATCAGCCGCATGAAGCGCGAGGAAACGCTGCCGGTCGAAACCCGCGATGGCCTGCGGTCCCGGCCCGTGACCGAAGGCGATATCCTGATCCTCGTGCGGTCGCGCAAGGCGCTGTTTCACGAGATCATCCGCGCCTGCAAGGCCGCGAACCTCGATATCGCGGGGGCCGACCGGATGCAGGTGGGCCAAGAGCTTGCGGTCAAGGACATCAAGGCGCTGCTGGCCTTTCTGGCACTGCCCGAGGACGACCTGTCGCTGGCCTGCGTGTTGCGCTCGCCCCTGTTCGGCTGGACGGAGCAGGAGCTTTACACGCTGGCACACCACCGGCCCGAAAAAACCTACCTCTGGGCGGCGCTGCGCGACAGCACAGACCACCCCGAAACCCTTGCGATGCTTGGCGATCTGCTGAAACAGGCCGACTTTCTGCGCCCCTACGATCTGATCGAACGCATACTGACCCGCCACGACGGACGCCGCCGCCTGATCGCACGGCTGGGGCAAGAGGCCGAGGACGGCATCGACGCGCTACTGGCGCAGGCCCTGTCCTATGAGGCGACAGCGGTGCCGAGCCTTACGTCCTTCCTGACCTGGCTCGATACCGACGCGATGGAGGTCAAGCGCCAGATGGATGCGCAGGGCAACCGTATCCGCGTGATGACCATGCACGGCGCCAAGGGGCTGGAGGCGCCGATCGTGATCGTTCCGCAGACCCGCAAGCGCAAGGACGACCACCGCGGCACCATCCTGTCGTCGTCCGCCGGTCCCTTGTGGAAGATGTCCAAGGACGGTTGGCCTGATGCGGTCGCACGCCTGGTCGATGACGAACTGGCTGCCGAACAGCGCGAATCCATGCGCCTGCTTTACGTGGCGATGACCCGTGCCGAGAAATGGCTGATCGTCGCCGGGGCCGGCGACATGGGCGATGAGCTGACGGACAGCTGGTACAATATCGTGGCCAACGGGATCGAGCACGCGGGGGCAAACGACGCCATGGCTGGCGCGATGAAGATCAGGCGCGTCCAGACCGATGGCGTCGATTGGGATCTGCCACCATGGGAGAGCGGCCCGAGTGCGACCGGATCAACCGTCGCGCCCCCCATCTTCGCGCCGCTTGCCCCGATCCCGCCTGCGCGCACGCTGTCCCCATCGGACCTCGAAGGGGCCAAGATCGTGCCCGGTGACCCTGCAGGCGATGACCGTGACGCGGCACTGGCATCGTGCCGCCCACCCCCGAGGACACGCCCGAAGGCCTGCTGCGCCAGATGGGCGCCTATGCCGCCGCCCTTGCGCAGATCTATCCCGCTCACCGGATCGATACGGCGATCCTCTGGACGCAGACCGCGGACCTGATGACGCTGCCGCCCCCTTTGGTGCAGGCCGCACTTTCACGGGTGCCGCCACCTTGACCCCCGCCGCCACGCTCCATACCTAGTTACCAATCGCATTTCGCAACCTATTGGAGGCCCACATGGCCACAGTTCCCGTCACCGACGCCACCTTCGACGAAGAAGTCCGCAACTCAGACCTGCCCGTCGTGGTCGATTTCTGGGCCGAATGGTGCGGCCCCTGCAAACAGATCGGCCCGGCATTGGAAGAGCTTTCCGAAGAAATGGCCGGCAAGGTGAAGATCGCCAAGGTCAACGTGGACGAAAACCCGAATTCCCCCGGTCAACTGGGTGTGCGCGGGATTCCGGCCCTGTTCCTGTTCAAGAACGGTGAAGTCGTATCGAACAAGACCGGCGCCGCCCCCAAGGCCGCGCTGAAAGGCTGGATCGAAGAATCGATCTGATCTGCAGGAATTGTCTGAAAAGGGCGTCCCACCGGGGCGCCCTTTTGCGTGCCGGGTTGCCCACCTGACCCGGCGCCCTCATATAAAGCGCAAGAACACAGGAGATCCATGATGGCTGACGATCAATTCCCCGGCTGGCACGGCACCACGATCATCGGCGTCCGCAAGGGCGGCAAGGTGGTGGTCGCGGGTGACGGACAGGTCAGCCTTGGCCAGACCGTCATCAAGGGCACGGCCCGCAAGGTGCGCCGCATATCCCCCGGCGGCGTCGATGTGGTCTGCGGGTTCGCCGGATCGACCGCCGACGCATTCACCCTGCTGGAGCGTCTGGAAAAGAAGCTCGAGGCGCATAACGGACAGCTGACGCGGGCTTCGGTCGAACTTGCCAAGGACTGGCGGATGGACAAGTACCTGCAAAAGCTCGAAGCGATGCTGATCGTGACCGATGGGACAGACCTGCTGGTCATCACCGGCGCCGGCGACGTGCTGGAGCCCGAGCACGATGTGACTGCCATCGGGTCGGGTGGCAACTACGCCCTTGCCGCCGGTCGCGCGCTGATGGACAGCGACATGTCCGCCGAAGACATCGCCCGCCGTGCCATGTCGATTGCCAGCGACATCTGCGTCTACACCAACGGAAACCTGACGGTCGAGACCATCGGCGGATGATCGACCGCGACGATCTCAAAGCCGCCGTCGGCGCCGGTTTGATCAACGAACGGCAGGCCGCGTCGCTTGCGTCGCTGGCCGACAGTCGCCGCGGCGCGCGCGAAAACCTTGCAGCGGGAGACGAACCATTCGAGCTGTTCAAGGGCTTCAACGAGATCTTCATCGTCGTGGGCCTGCTGATCCTTGCGATGGGCTGGGGCGGCGTCGCGGGCTTTTCCTTTGCCGCGCAAATCTCCAATCCGCAGCAATTCGCCATGACATGGGGGCTGGCCGGTGGCGTGATCCTGTGGGGGCTGTCCGAATATTTCGTGCGCCGGCGGCGCATGGTCGCCCCCGCAATCTTCCTGTCGATCCTCTTTGCGGCCAACGCGGCCCTGACGATGACGGCCTATTTCGCGCAGCCCTTCATGGTCGCGCGCGAGGATTATTCGTCGCTGCCCTGGCCGTTCCTTTATGGGACCCTGCTGCTGTGCGTCTACTGGTGGCGCTTTCGGGTGCCCTTTGCCATGGCGATGATCGCCGTGGGCCTGTTCATTGTCGCACTGCTGTTCGCGGCAACGACCCAAGGCACGCCCGAAAGCCCGACCGAACTGTTCATGCTGTCCGCCGGTGGTCCCTTCGCATGGATCACACTGGTCCTTGGGCTTGCGGTCTTTGCCGTGGCAATGATCTTCGACATGAGCGATCCGCACCGCGTCACCCGGCGCAGCGCGAACGGCTTCTGGCTGCACGTCGTGGCCGCACCCGCGCTGGTCAACACCATCGCGCTGTCGCTTCTGGCACAGGAATCGCAGACCTCGAACCTTGTCCTTTTGCTGGTGCTGGCGCTTTTCGCGCTTGTCGCCATCGTCATCGACCGCCGGTCGTTCCTGATCGCCGCCATCGGCTACATCGTCACCCTGGCCGCCACCGTCTTCGAAGGTGACGGCGCAGCGATGACCGTCCTGATCCTTGGCATTGTCCTGCTGCTTCTGGGCGCGTTCTGGGAACGCATCCGTGCCCGTCTGCTGCGTCTGATGCCCGGCTTCGTGCCGCTTCACAAACTCCCCCCTTCCACAACCGTGAGAGAGATATGACCGACCTCACCCCCCGCGAAATCGTGTCCGAGCTGGACCGCTTCATCATCGGCCAGAAGGACGCCAAGCGCGCCGTGGCCGTGGCCCTGCGCAACCGTTGGCGGCGCAAGCAGCTGGGCGACGATCTGCGCGACGAAGTCTACCCCAAGAACATCCTGATGATCGGGCCCACCGGCGTCGGCAAGACCGAGATATCGCGCCGTCTGGCAAAACTCGCCCGCGCGCCCTTCATCAAGGTCGAGGCGACGAAGTTCACCGAGGTCGGCTATGTCGGGCGTGACGTCGAACAGATCATCCGCGATCTGGTGGACACCGCGATCATCGACACCCGCGAACACATGCGCGAAGACGTGAAATCAAAGGCCCACAAGGCCGCCGAGGAACGGGTCATCACCGCTGTCGCAGGCACCGACGCCCGCGATCAGACGCGCGAGATGTTCCGCCGCAAGCTGAAATCGGGCGAATTGGACGACACCGTGATCGAGCTTGAACTGCAAGACAGCTCGAACCCCTTTGGCGGAATGGAAATCCCCGGCCAGCCCGGTGCCGGCATGGGCGGAATGATGAACCTGGGCGAGATTTTCGGCAAGATGGGCGGCCGCACCGTCAAGAAACGCATGACGGTTGCGGAAAGCTACGACGCCTTGGTCACGGACGAGGCCGACAAGCTGCTGGACGATGAAACGGTCAACAAGGCCGCCTTGGAAGCGGTGGAACAGAACGGCATCGTGTTTCTGGACGAGATCGACAAGGTCTGCGCCAAGTCCGACGCACGCGGAGCCGACGTGTCCCGCGAAGGCGTGCAGCGCGATCTTCTGCCCCTGATCGAAGGCACGACCGTCAGCACCAAGCACGGTGCGATCAAGACCGACCATATCCTGTTCATCGCCTCGGGTGCGTTTCACGTGGCCAAGCCGTCGGACCTGCTGCCGGAACTGCAGGGCCGTCTGCCCATCAGGGTGGAGTTGCGCGCACTGACGGAAGACGATTTCGTTCGCATTCTGACAGAAACCGACAATGCCCTGACCCGGCAATATACCGCGCTGATGAAGACCGAGGACGTGACGGTCGAATTTGCGGAAGACGGCATCGCGGCGCTTGCCAAGATCGCCTTCGAGGTGAACGACGCGGTGGAAAACATCGGTGCACGCAGGCTTTATACCGTGATCGAACGCGTCTTCGAGGATCTGGCGTTCCATGCCCCCGAACGTGGGGGAGAGACAGTGACGGTAGATGCCGATTTCGTGGAAGAACATTTGGGTGAGCTGTCGCGCTCGATGGACGTAAGCCGTTACGTTCTTTAGGCTATGTCTGCCCCGGGCTTCAGCCGGGGCAGCGCCTTAATGGCGGCTTCCCTTTTTTCCGCGAAAGCTGGCACGAGAATCAGATGTCCTTTTTTATTTTCGTGCGCGGCAACTGGCCGTTCCTGCTTGCCGGTTTTCTTTTCAGTCTGACGTCGTCCTACGGGCAGACGTTCTTTATCTCGATCTTCGCTGGTCGGATCATGACGGATTTTGCCCTGACAGACGGCCAATGGGGCATGACCTACACCGTGGCCACGACGCTTTCGGCGCTCCTTATGATCTGGGGCGGGGCCCTGACCGACGTGATGCGCAGTCGGACCCTGTCGCTGATCGTGATGCTGGGGCTGGCGGCCACCTGTGTCGCGATGGCGCTGAACACCAATGCGCTTGTCCTCATCGCAATCGTGCTGTGTCTGCGTCTTTTCGGACAGGGCATGTGCAGTCATCTGGCCATCGTCTCGATGGCGCGCTGGTACGTGGCGACCCGAGGCAAGGCCCTGTCGATCGCAGGCATGGGGGTCGCCTTGGGCACCGCTGTATTGCCTGTTGTCTTTGCCGCAGCGATGGACGTGATATCTTGGCGCGCGCTATGGATCGTGTCCGCCGTGATCATCGTTCTGACGATACCCGTCATTCAGATTTTGCTGCAAAAGGAACGCACGCCCCAGTCGATGGCGAAAGAGACCCAAGCAACCGGCATGGACGACAGGCACTGGACGCGTGCCGAAGTGGTGATGCATCCGGTTTTCTGGCTTCTCTTGCCGGCCCTGATGGGTCCTGCGGCATGGGGCACTGCGCTGTTCTTCCAGCAGGTTCACCTGACCGAGATCAAAGGCTGGTCGCTGGTCGGCTTCACCGCGCTTTTTCCGTTGCTGTCGGTGGTGTCCGTCGCAGGGTCGTTGGTCAGCGGCGCGATCATCGACCGTGTCGGCGGATGGCGCATCCTGCCTTTCTTCTCGGTCCCCTATATCGTGCTGTTTCTTATCATGGCACAGGCCACCACGCTGCTGGGGGCCGCCGTTGCGATCGTGCTGCTGGGTCTGGGTCAAGGGCTGATCGCCACGCTGCCCGGTGCCTTCTGGTCAGAGTTCTTCGGCACGCGTCATATCGGGTCGATCAAGGCGGCAGCGGGTGCCGCCACGGTCTTCGGCACAGCCATCGGGCCCGGCGTATCGGGTTGGCTCATTGATCTGGGGATCAATTTTCCAACCCAGATGTACGGGATCGCCGTCTACTTCGTTGTCGCCGGCATTCTGGCGATCATGGCCGTGCGAATGGCGGCACCGCGCCTACCGGTTACGGCGTAGATAGACGTAGTAGGCACCCTCGCCGCCATGGCGCTGATGGGCCGGGCGCACTTCAAGGATATGTGTCGAAAGCGGCGGCACCGCCAGCCACTGCGGCACATGCTGGCGCAGGATGCCGCGTCGTTGCGGCACGGGCGAATGATCCTCGACCCGCTGCCCCTTGCCGGTGATGACCAGAACCAGCCGCCGCCCGCGATCAACGGCATGAAGCATGAAGCGGACCAGTTCCGGATGCGCTTCGGCCAGCGTCATCCCGTGAAGGTCGATCCGGGCCTCTGGCTTCAGCTTGCCACGGCTCATGCGACCAAAGTTCTTGGCATCCATGCTGACAGGCTTGGCGCGTAACCTGTCGCTCAAAGGTCCAAGCGTATCGTGCGGGCGTGCGGCATCGGCGCGACTGCCGACGCGGAAATCGGGCAGCGGGTCTTCCACGCGGGGGGGCTTTGCGGCCTTGCGGGGCGGCGGGGTCGCGTCGGGCTTGCGCACCGTAGGCGGGTTCAGCGGTGTGGCCGACCGGGCGACACGGTCCCATATGTCACGCTCGTCCTTGGAAAGATGGCGGGGCTTTTTCATCAGTCAAGCGGGGTGTCTATCTTGGAAAGTGCGTATTCGACCGGCATCAAGACCACCATCCGGCCCCGGTCCTTGACGTTGCCGGCAGACCGGCCCGCCGCTGGCCCCGTCCCGAAGAAGATATCGGCTCTTTGCGCGCCCTTGATCGCACTGCCGGTATCCTGAGCCACCATGAGCCGGTTCATCGGCTCATCGCCCTCACGCTCGATCCAGACAGGGGCACCCAAGAGGGTCAGTTCGGGATCGACGGCGATGGACCTGAGCGGCGTGATCGACCGGTTCATCGCGCCAAGGGGGCCATTACTGACCGGAACCTCGCTGACCTCGCGAAAGAAGACGTATGAATCGTTCAGCCATAACAGGCCCTGACCGTCTTCGGGGTTTGCTCGCACCCAGTCGCGTATGACGTCGGCCGAAACCTCGTGCGGCTCGAACGCGCCGCGCGCGACAAGTGCCTGACCAACCGATGTGTAATCCCGCCCGTTCTTGCCACCATAGCCCACGCGAACCATCGTGCCATCCGTCAGCCGGATCCGACCTGACCCCTGAACCTGCAGAAAGAAAAGATCGACCGGATCGTCGAGCCAGGCGATTTCCAGACCGCGCCCCTTGAGCGCATCGCTTTCGTCGATTTCACGGCGCGTCAGAAACGGCTGACCTTCGACCAGTTCGGGTGGCATGTGGTAAATCGGAAACCGGTACCGCGGCGTCGGAACGGTCGAGCCACGCAGCTCCGGCTCGTAATAGCCCGTAAACAGCATCGGCTCGCCGTCTTCGATCAGGACGGGTTGAAAGAAGGTTTCGAAAAAGTCTCGTGCCGACGGGTCGTCCTGCGCCATCTCACAAAGGGCATCCCATTCCGGGCGGGTGATGTCCCCGCAGGTCTTGGCAAAGACGGAAAGGGCCGCGGCGTGATCGTCATCGCCCCAGCCCTTCAGGTCATCGTAGCTTAAGAGCGTATGCGTCGGCTGTGCCATGGTCGCCCCGGCCCAGCCTAGAAATGCCAGCACAAGTGACGCGCGCCGTCCACTCATCCGTCCGTGGCGACAAGCAGCCAGTTGGGATCAGCACTGCCCAGATCGCGGGCGAAAACCCAGACATCCTTTTGACGTTTGATCTCGTTGGCATTGCCTTCGACCACGTCGCCTGCGCTGTCGCGCACCTGATAGGTCAGCTCGCCGGTGAAAGCGACGGTCAGTTCGGCTTCACCGTCCTGATCCAGCGCTGCGGCCTTGAGCTTGAGATCGCTGACGCCGATGATGTTGGCCTCGACGGTCAGGCCCTTTTGCTCACGGTCATGAACGACGCTTTGCATGGCTTCATAGACGTCTTCCGCGATGAAAGGTTTGACGCTGGACATGTCGCCCGTTTCGAATGCCATCAGGATCATCTCGTAGGCACCGCGTGCGCCCGAAAGAAATTCGGTCACCGAGAACGACGGATCCAGCTTCTTCATCTCCAGCAGCGCCTTTGCGGCATCGCTGCCTTCGGGGACGTGATCGGTGATATCGCGGTCCGGGCCGCCCTCAATCACTTCGAATTGATCACGCATCGCGCTGCGCTGCGGTGCGTCCTTCGCGACCGGCGGCTTTTCGTAACCTTCACGGCTGCCGAGCACGTTGCGAAGACGCAAAATCAGGAAAATGGCAATTCCGGCAAGAACCAGAAGCTGTAGAATCGGAGAGTTCATCGTATCCTCTTCATTGGGGCGGCATGGAAAGCCCGCCCATTCGCTCCTATGTAGGTCCCGGAGGCGGCATAGTCCACCACGCCGCCGGAAACTGACGAGGGTGTCATGTGGCTTCTTTTGCCGTTCGTAGCGGTTCCTTTGATCGAAATCGCGCTTTTCATTCAGGTTGGGGGCGCCATCGGATTGTGGTGGACGCTGGCCATCGTGGTCGCGACAGCCCTGCTGGGGTCCTATCTGGTCCGCAGCGAGGGCGCCAAGGAACTGGCTAACCTGCGGAGATCGCTGAATGATCTCAGCGATCCGACACAGCCTTTGGCCTATGGCGCAATGATCCTCTTTTCAGGTGCTCTGCTGCTGACGCCCGGGTTTTTCACCGACGTGGTCGGCTTCGCCCTTCTGGTGCCGCAGGTGCGCGCATTTGCGCTCAAACAGTTGAAATCCCGCGTCAACGTGGCGCGGTTTCAGATGGGTCCCGACCCGCGCGGGCCACAGCCGCCGCACCGCCAACCGGGGGACCGCGTGATCGACGGTGAATTCGAAGACGTGACACCCGGCAAACGCCCCACCCATCAGCCGTCCGAGTGGACCAAGCACTGAAGGTTGAGAGCGTCCGGCGGCCCTGCTAAACGCTTGCCAAGGATTTTTGAAGCATTGGAGGGCCTCATGGCCGACGAAACCGAAAACCAGAACGGCGCAGCCACGCAACCGCAACAGGCACAGGTCAAAAGCCGCGTGCTGGCGCAATACGTGCGCGACATGTCTTTCGAAAACATCCTCGCCCAGAAGGGCGTAGAGGGTGACACCACCCCTGACATCAAGGTGCAGGTGAACCTTGACGCCAAGAAGCGCGGCGCCGACGGCAACCAGTATGAAGTCATCACCAAGCTGAACATCACGTCCAAGACCAAGGACGGTGGCAAGCCCCTGTTCCTGATGGAAGTGGAATACGCCGGACTGTTTCAGGTCGAAGGCGTGCCGGAAGAACAGCTGCACCCCTACCTTCTGATCGAATGCCCGCGGATCACTTTCCCCTTCCTGCGCCGCATCGTCTCGGACGTGACGCGTGACGGTGGTTTCCCGCCGCTGAATCTTGAAACCATTGATTTCATGCAGCTTTATCGCGCCGAAATCGCCCGCCGCGCCGAAGCGCAGAAGGCCGATCAGCCGGTCAACTGAACCGCTTCCAGACAGCGTCGTCGCCCAGCTTGCCCACAAAGGCGGCATGGGCGGCGGCTTCGTCCTCGGTCAGCCGCGATGGCAGCGGTGTGGCCCGCGGCTTGGCCCGCCAAGCATCGTTCGACTGCCCGGTCACCTGACCCGATTGCCCCGAAAGCGCAAAGTCGGGCTGACGCCCGCCGATCAGCTCCAGATAGACTTCCGCGAGGATTTCACTGTCGAGCAGCGCGCCGTGCAGCGTACGCGATGTGTTATCGATCCCGAAACGGCGACAAAGCGCATCCAGAGACGCGGGCGAGCCGGGAAAGCGCTTGCGCGCAATGGCAAGCGTATCGAGCGCCTGATCCAGCGGCAAAAGCGGGCGGCCAACCCAGCCCAGTTCCGCGTTCAGGAATTTCATGTCGAAAGCCGCGTTGTGAATGACCAGTTTGGCGTCCCCGATGAAATCGACGAAAGCCTGCGCGATGTCCCGAAACAGCGGCTTGTCAGCGAGAAAGTCATCGCCCAACCCATGCACTTCGAAAGCGCCCTGCGGCATCGACCGTTGCGGGTTGATGTACTGATGATAGGTGCGCCCCGTCGGCATGTGATTGAGAAGTTCGACCGCACCGATTTCGACGATCCGGTCGCCTTCATCGGGTTCGAAACCGGTCGTCTCGGTGTCGAGAACGATCTCACGCATAGGTCTTGCTCCTGATATCGGTCAGGATGTGTTGCACGGCGGCCCGCGCGCCGTCCAGCGTATCGGTGGGGATAAGATAATCGGCCCGGGCGCGCTTTTCATCATCCGGAAGCTGCCGGCTGAGGATATTCGCGAACTGATCTTCGGTCATGTCCTGCCGCGCCAGAACGCGGGCCCGCTGCGTGTCCGCATCCACCGACACCACGGCCACCGCATCAAGCCAGGCATCGGCGTTGATTTCAAAAAGAAGCGGGATGTCCAAGAGCAGGACGGGATCATCGTGGGACGCGATGAACGCGCTGCGATCAGCGGCGACAAGGGGATGAACGATGCCCTCCAGCGTCGCGAGGACAAGTGGATCGGCGGTGATCGCCTCTTTCAGCAGGGGACGCGACACGGCCCCGTTCACGATCACCTCGGGCAACACCTCTTGCACCGGGGCGACGGCGGCGCCCCCTCGCGCATAAAGGGCATGCACGGCGGCGTCCGCGTCCCAGACCGGCACGCCCAAGTCGGCGAACATCTGGGCGGTGGTGGTTTTGCCCATCCCGATGGAGCCGGTTAGGCCAAGAAGAAAGCTCATCCCATCACCGCCTGCCGCAGGTCGTCATCGACTTCGGGGCGCAGTCCGAACCACCGTTCGAACCCCGGAACCCCTTGGTGCAAAAGCATGCCCAAGCCGTCGACCGCGATGCAGCCCGCAGCTTCTGCGGTTTGCAGAAGCCTTGTTTTCAGCGGCGTATAAACCAGATCCGTCACGAGCGCGCCGCGCTGCAGCCCGTCCAACGGCACGCGCATTTCAGGTTGACCCTGCATCCCGAGCGAGGTCGTGTTCACGACCGTTGTTGCATCGTCCAGCATGTTGCCGGCCTGCACCCAGTCGAAAACCGTTATCTTCGGCCCGAATTCGGCCCGCAAGGCATCAGCC
>JAIVHI010000027.1 GCA_020201155.1 Loktanella sp.
AAGAACCGTATTCGCGTTCTGGCAGGCGACAAGGTGCAGGTCGAAATGACCCCCTACGATCTGACCAAGGGTCGGATCAACTACCGCTTCCGGTGACGGCGATGCCGGCGGATGCCGGTCTGAGGCTGATTCTCGGCTCCGGCTCACCCCGGCGGCTCGAGCTTTTGCGCCAGATCGGCGTGACGCCTCATGCCGTGCGCCCCCCCGACGTGAACGAAGACGTGGCCAAGGGCGAACAGCCCCGCGACTACGTGCGCCGGATCGTGGCCGACAAAGTCGCGGCTGTCGTGGCCGATACGGACGAAGTCGTGCTCTGTGCCGACACCACCGTGGCGCTGGGGCGCCGCATCATGGGCAAGCCTGCCGACGCAGACGAAGCCCGCGCTTTCCTGTCGCTGCTGTCGGGCCGCCGCCACCGCGTCATCACGGGCGTGGGCGTCAAGCGTGGCGACCGGGTCTGGGCCAAAGAAGTCACAACGACGGTGTCGATGAAGCGTCTGACCGACAGCGAAGTCGATTGGTATCTCGCGACCGGCGACTGGCAGGGCAAGGCTGGCGCCTATGCCATTCAGGGACCAGCGGGTGTGTTCATCCCGTGGATCAACGGATCCTTCACCGGCGTCGTGGGTTTGCCCCTGACCGAAACGGCAGGTCTGCTTCAGGCCGCCGGCTACCCGATGCTCAAGGAGGCCCGATGAAAGGCCGCACCATTATTCTGGATCACTTGCAGGGCCGCGAGACCGCAGCACTTGTGGTCGACGGGCAGCTTGACGATCTGCTGATCGACGCGCCCGATGTGCCGCGCCCCGGCGCGATCTTCCGCGCCATCTGCGACCGTCCGCTCAAGGGGCAGGGGGGCATGATGCTGCGCCTGCCGGATGGCGAAACCGCCTTCCTGCGACAGGGCAAGGGGCTGCGTCCCGGGCAGCCACTGTTGGTGCAGGTCACGGGCTATGCGTCGGAAACCAAGGCCATTCCCGTGACCGACCGCGTGCTGTTCAAAAGCCGCTATGCCATCGTGACACCCGGCAAGCCCGGCACCAACATCAGCCGCCAGATCACCGAAGACGACGAACGCGACCGGCTGACCGGCGTGATCCGTGCGTCATTCGACAGCGATTTCGGGCTGATCCTGCGGTCCTCCTGCGCGGGGGTCGGGGAAGATGAGATCGCCGAGGATATCGAAGCGATGCTGGCCTTGGCCGAGGCCGTCACCGCAGACGCCGAGGGACGCGACCCCGAAGCCCTGACCGAAGGCGATGCGCCGCATACGGTCGCCTGGCGCGAATGGACGCGCCCCTCCGAGGTCGTGACCGAGCCGGGGGCGCTCGCCGCCTCTGACGTGATCGACCAGATCGAGGAATTGCGCGGTGACGCCGTAAGGCTGGGTGAAAGCGTGATGCATGTCGAAGCCACCCGCGCCCTTGTCGCGGTGGACGTGAACACCGGCAGCGATACCTCGCCCGCCGCCGCGCTCAAGGCCAACATCGCCGCCGCCCGCGCGCTTCCGCGGGCGCTGCGCTTGCGGGGTCTGGGCGGGCAGATCGCCGTCGATTTCGTGTCGATGTCCAAGGCGAACCGCAAACAGCTCGAACAGGCTTTGCGCGCTGCCTTCAAGGCCGATGCGATCGAGACATCGCTGGTCGGCTGGACCACGATGGGTCTCTACGAGATGCAGCGCAAACGCGAACGCCTGCCGCTGTCCGAGGTGCTGCCGTGACCTGCCCGATCTGCCACCGCAAGACCGCGCCAGAACACCGACCATTCTGCTCCAAGCGGTGTGCCGATGTCGATCTGGCCAAGTGGCTGGGCGGCGCCTACGCCATCCCCAGCACGGATCCCGAAGATGCCGAAAAGGTCATCGACGCGCTGGACGAGGAAGAGCGCAAACCACACTGAAAATTCGCACAGATTGGCCCTTGCCACCCCGCGCGTTGCCCCTTAGAACGCCGCTACCCGACGGCACACGCCGTCCCGGTGCCCGGGTAGCTCAGGGGTAGAGCAGTGGATTGAAAATCCTCGTGTCGGTGGTTCGATTCCGCCCCCGGGCACCACTAAAAGCCAGCAAATTCAGCGACGTGTGGGCTAGTTTGTGTGTGGTTTTGCTTCAGACCACCCAGCGATGTTCACTCAGGGCAATGTGGGGGCAACAAAGCCAGTTGTTCCGCTATGGTGAATTGTGGTTCGTGGCAGGCTTTGCTTTTATGCCAACCTGAAATCCGAGTGTTCCTGAGGTCGGCCTTTTCCAAGACGGCAGAGCCAAATGCTGCGGCAACCGGATGCTTGTCAGTCTCGTCAGCGGTGCGGCGCGGTCAGTCCTTGGCGCATCTCGTGACGGACCGCCAGAAGCGACGCGATTACGACAAGCGCGGCGCCAAGCAAAAGCATCGGGGCGGGTCGTTCCCCGAAAAACGCCATGCCGATCACGGCGGCGACGACGAAGCGAAGGTAGGGAACCGGTGCAAGCGCGCTCGCCTCTCCGACCCTATAGGCCTCGATCGTCAACCACATTCCCAAGGCGCCAAGTAAACCGGTCAGAGAGACAAGAGCAATATCGCCGAAGGCAAGCGGCTCCCAGAGAAACCATGCCACCGGCGCAGATCCGATCGTGGTCACCAGTCCGATCCAAGTCATGATGGTGGCGGTGTTTTCAGTCCGTCCCAGAAGACGGTTCAATACCACGATCGCAGCGCCGCAAGCGGCGGCGAGCAAGCCGATGGATATGCCTGACAAGGAGGCGTCGGTCGATGGACCCACAGCGACCGCGATGCCCAGGAAGCCCACGATCGTCGCGATCCAGCGGGCGCGACCCACTTTCTCGCCCAGCAGAGGCGCGGCAAGGGCCACGACAAAGAGAGACGTGGTGAAGGTCAGCGTGGTCGCCAGCGCAAGGTCGAGGATGCGAAAGCTGATGTAATAGAGCCACCACGTCAGCAGACTGACCAGCCCGCGGGTGATGTGCAAAGCCGTGCGGTTCGTTGCGAGGCGTGTGAAATCACCCATCCGCCAGATGACCAGCACCGAGATCACCAACTGTGCCGCGGACCGGAAGAACACGATCTGAGCTTCGTTCGCTACGGGCGCGGAGACACGCACGAGCGTCGCTTCCCCCGTGAACAGAACCGCCGCCAGCGCCAGCAACAGTGCGCCACGCAGGTTCCCCGCTGCCCCGGCCGGGGCGGCTGTGTCACTCTGTGTCGTCACGGTTTCATGCCATTTCCCTAATGGGCGAACTTCTGTGACAGGTATTGCAGATAGGCCTTGGGATCGTTCGGCGCGGCACCGATCTCGTCCAATATCTCGCGCCGGCTGCGCGAGCGACCGTGACGCCAGACAAGATCGCCAAGCGTGTCGCGCAGCGACGCTGTCTTGCCCTCATCCAGATCGCGGCGGACGTTCGGGTGGGTCTGGTCAAGATGCACCATGATCTGCGCGGCTGTCAGGTTGCCAATGGTGTAAGTCGGGAAGGACCCGATATAGCCCGATGACCAATGCACGTCCTGCAAACAGCCCATGTCATCGCCCGGCACGTCGAGCCCAAGGTCGTCTTTCATCGCCGCGTTCCACACCTCTGGTATGTCCGCGACGGCAAGCGATCCGTCCATCAGCTTCATTTCGATCTGGACGCGCAGCATGATGTGCAGATCGTAGGTCAACTCGTCGGCCTCGACGCGGATCAGGCCCGGTTCCACCCGGTTGATCGCCGCGACGAACTCGGCCTCGGTCACATCGGCAAGCTGGTCGGGGAAGGTGTCGCGCAGGCGCGGATAGTGCCGGGCCCAGAAGGCAGGGCTGCGTCCGACATGGTTTTCAAGCAGCCGCGACTGGCTTTCATGCATGCCAAAGCTGGTCCCGGCGACCGCATAAAGACCGATCATGTCCGTCGCATGCGCCGTGCGGGTCAGCGCAGGATCGGCGCCGAGTTCGTAGAGCGCATGTCCAACCTCGTGTATGCTGCCGAAAATGGACATGGGCAGGTAGTTACGCACCCAACGCGACGTGATCCGCACGTCGTTGCGGGTAAAGCTGATCTCGAAGGGGTGGACCGTGGTGTCGAGCCGGCTGCGGTCGGCGTCGAGCCCCAGCAGCCGCGCGGTTCCCTGCGCAAACGCCTGCTGGTCCGTTTCGGGGTAGTCGCGATACAGGAAATCGGTGCGCGGCTTCGGTTGCCCCCGCGCCGCATCGAGGATCGGCAGCAGACCGTCGCGCAATTCGGTGAACATCGCGGCGAGCGACTCCGCCGTCTCACCCGGCTCGAAAATCTGTACCATCGGATCGTAGGGATGGCCGCCGTCATGGCCCAGTGCATCGGCCTGTTCCCGTGCGAGGGCCACCGTCTTTTCCAGATAAGGACGAAAGATCGAAAAGTCGGATTTCGACCTTGCCTCGGCCCATGCCGCACCTGACAGCGTGCTTTGCTCGGCCTGCGCGCGTAACAGCTCCGCCGGAAGCCGCGCGTGGTGATCGATTGCCTCGGCAACCGCCTCGGCTGCGCGGCGGTCCTGATCGAGCGGGTCTTGGTCTGCCGTCTTTTCGAGCGCCGCATCGACAGCGTCACGCATGCCGGGGTCGAGGATCATCTCGCGGGCCATTCCCTTGAGCGTGGCGATCTGGTGCCCGCGCGTCTCGGCCCCGCCTTTTAGGGATGCTCTGGCTTGGCATAAAGCTCGTCCGCCGGAGCCAGTTCGACGACACGACCCAGATACATGATGGCCACACGGTCGCAGACGTGTCGCACGACCGAAAGATCGTGGCTGATGAACAGCGCGGTCAGGCCAAGGTCGCGCCGCAGGTCCAGAAACAGGTTCAGCACCTGCGCCTGAATCGACACGTCGAGCGAGGCCACGGCTTCGTCCAGCACCAGCAGGTCGGGCTGCATGGCCAGCGCGCGGGCAATGGCGATCCGCTGCCTCTGGCCGCCCGAAAACTGGTGCGGAAACCGGTCGGCATAGGCCCCTTCAAGGCCCACCTGATCCAACAGTGCACGGGTTTTCGCGCGCACTTCGGATGCGGGCACCAGTCCGTGGGTGCGCGGACCCTCGGAAATGGTCTCGCCTACCTTCATACGTGGATTGAGGCTGGCAAAGGGATCCTGATGGATCATCTGCACCCGTGTGGTCAGCTTGTTCACATGTTCTTCGCGACCGCTGGCAACCGGTTGGCCGTCCAGCAGGACGCTGCCTTCCGTCGGCGCATAGATGCCCGATACAATGCGGCCCAGCGTGGACTTGCCGCAACCGGATTCGCCGACGATGCCGACGACTTCACCCTGTGCGACGGTCAGTGACACATCGGTCACGGCATGGACGGCACCGCCCGCGCGGCGTCCGGACAGTCTGGCAGTCAGCTTGTCGCCCAGCGTGGCCTTGAGCGGAAAGCGCTTGGACACATGGTCGATGACAAGAAGAGGCGCGGTCATGAGACCTCCAGTGGGTGATGGCAGAGGACGGAATGACCGCCGGTGCTGGTGAAGGGAGGCAGTGTGGTGCAGACCTGCGTCGCGCGGGGGCAACGGTTTCGGAACGGGCAGCCCGACGGCAGATGCGACAGTTGCGGTGTCGAACCAGGGATTTGCGGCAGACGTGCGCCCGGCTCGTGCTGGCCGGGAACGGAATCGAGCAGGCCGCGGGTATAGGGGTGGCGCGGCTGGCCGATCACCTCTTCGGCCGTCCCGCGTTCGACGATCTTGCCTGCATACATGACGCAGATATCGTCTGCGAGCGACGACACCACCGCCAGATCGTGTGTGATCCAGACGATGGCCGTGCGCGTCTCATCCGCCAGACGCCGGACCTCGGCCAAAATCTGCCCCTGGATCGACACGTCGAGAGCCGTCGTCGGTTCGTCCGCGATGATGACGGCGGGCCGGTGCAACAGCGCCGTGGCGATGGCCACGCGCTGACGCATGCCGCCCGACAACTGGTGGGGGTAGGCCGCAAGCCGTTCCTCGGGCGAGGGGATGCCAACGATTCCGAGTGCGTCGCGTGCCCGTTCAAGCGCCTTGGCCTGTGGCATCTCTTCGTGCACACGGACGGCCATCGCCATCTGGTCGCCGATCCGCAGCACCGGGTTCAGCGTCATCATCGGATCCTGAAAGACCATAGAGACCTTGCGCCCGCGCATGGATCGCAGCGCATCCGGCGAGAGCGTGCGCAGATCCGTGTCCTCGACCATCACCTGCCCGCCACTGACACGGCCCGGCTCGTCGATGAGGCCAAGGATGGAAAATCCGGTTACGGACTTGCCCGACCCGCTTTCGCCCACCAGCCCCATGATCCGGCCCGGCTCGACTGAAAAGCTCACGTCGTCCACCGCGGTCACGGTCCCGGCGCGGGTATCGAAGCGGGTCGTCAGGCCCTTGACGTCCAGTGCTGCGGTCATCGGCTGTGCCTCGGGTCAAGCACGGTGCGGACCTGGTCACCCACCAGGTTGATGGCAACGACGGTGATCATCAAGAATATCCCCGGATAGATCGACAGCCAGTAGCGGTCGGAGTGGATGTATTTGAACCCGTTCGAGATGAGCGAGCCCAGCGAAGGTTCGGTCAGCGGCAGCCCGACGCCGAGAAAGGACAGCGTGGCCTCAAGCGCGATGGCCGATGCGACCTGTACGGTCGCCACAACGATCAGCGGCGGCATGACATTGGGCAGCAGGTGCTTGAACAGCACCCGGTGCGTCGGCAGCGGTGTGGAGCGGGCGGCCTCGATATAGTCCTTGCCGCGCTCGACCGTGGCGGCGCCATGCGTCGTGCGTGCGAAATAGGCGTATTGCGCCACGACGAGGGCGAGGATGATCTGCATCACCCCTTGGCCCAGCAAGGCGACCAGCACCAGCGCCAGAAGGATCGCAGGCATCGACAGTTGCAGGTCGATGATCCGCATCAGGACGGATTCGATCCGGCCCCCGAAGTAGGCCGCCGTCAAGCCGACGGTGATGCCGATGGTCAGTGCAAGGGCCCCCGCCGAGAGGCCGATGGTGAAGCTGGTTCGCAAGCCGTAGAGAATTGCGGACAGCATGTCGCGACCGGCATTGTCGGTGCCCAGCACATGCACGTAGCCGCCAGTGCCCTCGGTGCCCGGGCGTAGGAACGCGTCGAGCCAGTCGAGCATCGCCATGTCGTAAGGGTCCTGTGGCGCCACCAGCGGCGCGCCGAAGGATAACAGCAGCAGCGTCACGATCACGATCAACGCGCCGATCGCCACCCAGGATTGCCGGAAGTCCGACCAGAAGTTCTTCAGCCGTGTGACCCGCGTCTCGACCGGAGGGCCTACAGGTTCGTCGGGCGCTATGTTCGGTGTGGTGACTGCGTCAGTCATTTCGTGCCTCCAAGCCGCACGCGCGGATCGAGCCGGGCGTAGACGATATCAACTGTGAAATTGATGATGACGAACAGGATCACGACAAGGATCAGGTAGGTGACCATCACGGGCCGGTCGAGTGTCAGGATCGAGTCGATGATCAGCTTGCCGACGCCGGGCCAGTTGAACACGCTTTCGGTCACGACCGCGAAGGCCAGCGTCGACCCCAGTTCAAGCCCGAAGACGGTGACCACCGGGATCGAGATGTTGCGCAGCACGTGCTTGAACACGATCTGCCGGTCCGGCAGGCCCTGCGCGCGGGCGAACTTGACATAGTCGGTCTGCATGGCCTCGACCATGCCGGCGCGGGTCAGGCGGATCATCAGGCCCATCTTGAACAGCGACAGGTTGACCGCTGGCATGATTACGTGGCTCCAGCCGTTGGCGGTGGCAAGCGAGGTCGAGATGCCCAGAAAGGTACCTTCATCGCCGCGTCCGCCCGAGGGCAGCCAGCCCAGTTCGACCGCGAAGCCCATGATCAGCAGCATGCCGATCCAGAATGTCGGCACGGAAAAGCCAAGGATCGAAAGGGCCATGATCGCTTTGGACGCAAAGCTCTTGGGGCGGTAGCCGGCATAGATGCCTGCGGGAATACCGATGATCGTCGCGATCGCGATGGCCACGAGGACCAGTTCAAGCGTCGCGGGAAGGCGAGAGAAAACGAGCCCGGTCACGGAGGTGTTGTAGACCATAGACCGGCCCAGATCGCCCTGTGCCACATTCGCGAGGAAGGTCAGGTATTGCCGCCATAGCGGTTGATCGAGCCCGTATTGTGCGATCAGCCGCGCACGCATTTCTGCGGTTGCGGCAGGGTCGATCATGACGTCGATCGGATTGCCGATCGCATAGACACCCACAAAGACGATAATCGACATGGCGAAGACCACGACGATCGCTTGCAGGAACCGGCTGATGATGAATCCGAACATGTTGCCTCTGGTGATTTGAATTGGGCGCCCCTGATGGGGCGCCCTGTTTCGCGAGTGGTGTCAGATTTTACTCGGCGTCGACGGACTCGATCTCGTAGGCCCGGGTTTCCTGATCGACGCGCGGCGTGAAGGTCAGTGTGTCAGCCTCGGCCGCCCAGACGGTCTGCAGGATGACGGTCGGGATAAGGGCCCGATCCTCCATCGCGATCAGCGACGCTTCCTCATAGAGCGCGCGGCGCTCTTCGGTGTCGAGCGTCTGTGTCCCTTCGACGAAGACCTCGTCGAATTCAGGGTTCGCATAGCCGGTGCGGTTGAAGTTGCCAAAGCCCTTTTCGGGGTCCTTGCTGTGGACCATCGCGCCGTAGGTGTAGGCGGCCTCACCGGTCAGCGTGCCCCATGCGGACATCGCCATCGTGTATTCCTCGTTGGCCGCAGCCGGGAAGAACACGGTGCCGTTCAGCGCCTGAGCGTTCACCGTCAGACCGAGACGCGACCACATCTGTGCCAGCGCTTCGCAGACGACCGCGTCGCCGGGGACCCGGTTGTTGGTGCAGGTGAAATCGATCTCGAACCCGTCGGGATAGCCAGCCTCGGTTAGCAATTCCTGGGCCCGTTCGATGTCGTATTCCTTTTCACCAATCTCGTCGGTGTAGCCGAAGAAGCCTTCAGGCATAAGCTGGTTGGCGGGCGTGCCCAGACCTTCGAGCACCACGTTGACCAGAACCTCGCGGTTGATGGCGAGGTCCAGCGCCGTGCGGACACGCAGATCCTGAAGCGGATTGGCGTCGATCTCCTCGCCGTTCACCTTGATCGGCTGCGGCGCGACATCCTTGACCGTCGGCTGGACGTTCAGAATATAGACGGAGTCCGAGGTGAAGGTTTCAATCTCCGGATCGTTTTCCATCGACAGGTAATCGGTGGCGGGAACGTAGTTGATCATGTCCACCTGACCAGACCGCAGGGCGGCGACACGCGCGGCATCGTCGGGGATCTCCTTGCGGATCACACGCTCCCACTCGGATTCACCACGCCAGGAGTCTTCGAAACGCTCGAGCACGAGATCACCCTTCGGCTCCCACGAGACGAAACGGTAGGGACCGGTCCCGATGGCGGCTTCGCCCGAGTTGAACTCTTCGTTGCCGGCGCCTTCACCCGTCTCGGAGGGAACGATGAACATGCGCGTAAAGTCGTTCGGCAGCGCAGGAGCGATCCCCTTGGTGTGGACGTGAATGGTGTAGTCGTCGATCACTTCGACCGAGTCGACGTATTTCGTGTAAAGCGTCATCGACATCGGACCGGTGACTTCGGGAATGCGCTCGATCGAGAATTTGACATCCTCGGCCGTGAAGGGCGTTCCGTCATGGAAGGTGACGTCTTCGCGCAGCTTGAATTCCCAAGTGGTGTCTTCGATCGGCTCCCAGCTGACCGCAAGGCCGGGCTGCAGTTGCAGCGTGTCGTCGGCATCGACGAGCGTGTCGAAGATGTGGCGCAGCGCCTCTGCCTGACTGCCGAGCGTCGACCAGTGCGGGTCGATCGAATCGGGGCCGGCGCGCAGACCGAGTGTCAGCTCCTGCGAAAAGGCCGCTGGGGCTGCGGCAAACAAGGCAACGGCGGCGATGCCTGTCCTGAGTGCGTTCTTGAGCATAGGTAGTCTCCCGGTGGATGTTATAGTTATCTGATACACTACGGAACGAACTGGCCCCCTGCGTCAACAGAAATTTCGCAAATTTTGAACTTAATGCTAGAATTTGCGCGGTTTTGCGTAATAATAGTGCTTGAGCGATGAAGTGTTATTAGGCAATGATACAGTATGAGTATAGAAGCGCCGAAATTTGAAAACACCTTTGAGCGTCTTGCGCTCGCGATCGACAAGACGTCATCGGTGCCCGTGTCGGTTCAACTGCGTGGTGCGCTTGAGTATGGAATCGCTTCTGGCGACATCCCGCCGGAAACCCGTTTGCCGTCGGTGCGACGTCTGGCGCAGCACCTTGGTCTGTCTCCTGTCACTGTCAGCAATGTCTACGCGGCATTGCAAGAGGCAGGACACGTGATGGGGCGTGTGGGCACGGGCACCTTCGTCGCCGATGGTAGTGTCTCTCAGCATCAGGCGCAGGCATTGCGCAAGATCGAACGGCGGATCGGGGAGCTGGTGCGCCTTGGGCTGGAGGCCGGTCTGTCCCGGGCGGAACTGGCCTATCGCATCGCGACCGCTCCTGAACGGCCGGGGCAGGTGCGCGTTCTGATGCTTGGGACATTTCACGACGCGACCGAAGCCTATGCCGGTGACATCCGCCCCTATCTGCGTCCCGGCGACGAGATCGTGGCCCGCACCACCGAACAGCTTGGGCGCGACCGACCCGAAGGGATCGGGCTGGTCGTTGCGCCGCGCACCCTCAGCGTCGAAGCGCAAAGCTACTTCCCCGGACTGCCCGTCGTCGGGATCACGCTGATCCCGAACGAGCCGACCCGTGTCGCGCTGGCTGCGATTTCGCCACAGGCACAGGTCGCGGTGGTTTCCTATTTTCCTGAGTTTCTTCCGGTCATGCGGGCGGGCATCCTTCGGTTCGCCCCGCATATCACGCGCGTCACCTCAGCCGTCTGCGACGACGACGACCTGTCCACCGTCGTGGGGCGTGCCGATGTTCTGATCCACTCCACGGGGGCCGAACATCTGCGGCAGGATCTGCGCCCGGACCAGACCGCGATCGAATACCGGCATACGCCCGATAGCCACGCCATTGAAACCGACCTGCTGCCAGCGATCGACGCCTGTCGTGGGCGGGTGCCCGAACAAGAGGAAGCAACATCTTGAAAATCTCCGAGAGCAACTGGTTCGAGGTCGAAAAATATCTCGAAACCGATGATCGCTGCGTCCTGCCGCTGGGCTCGACCGAACAGCATGCCTATCTTTCTCTGTCGGTCGACTCGATCCTGTCGGAAAAGGTCGCAGCCGATGCGGCTGAACCTTTGGGCGTGCCTGTCTTTCCCGCCGTGGCCTACGGGTTGACACCCTATTTCATGGCCTTTCCGGGCAGCGTGTCCCTGAAGCTCGCGACCTATGCGGCGCTTGTCCGCGACATCCTCGACAGCCTCTACGCGACCGGCTTCCGGCGCATCCTGATCGTCAACGGCCATGGCGGCAACAGCCCCGTTCAGCCGGTCACGATGGAGTGGATGGAAGCACATGATGGCGCGCGCTGTCGTTTCCACGATTGGTGGCGTGCGCCCGACACATGGGCTTGCGTGCAAGAGATCGACCCGGTTGCCAGCCATGCCTCGTGGATGGAGAACTTTCCGTGGACGCGCCTGCCGGGGCGCGATCTGCCGCAAGACCGCAAGCCTTTCGTGCCCTTCGACCGGTTGCGGGACCGCAATGCCGCAGCCGTGCGCGACTTGATCGGCGACGGCAACTACGGCGGCCACTACCAGAAGCCGGACGCCGACACAGACCGGCTCTGGGCCGTCGCGGTCGCGGAAACGCGCGCCCAGCTCGAAGGGGACTGGGCATGAGCGAGCAACCGATCCTGATCTGGGGCGCCGGTGCGATCGGCGGCATCCTTGGCGCCTATCTTGCCCGTGCGGGACATGCCGTGCACATGGTCGATATCGTCGAGGATCACGTTCATGCGATGCGCGAAACGGGACTTGTGATCGAAGGACCGGTCGAAGAGTTCACCCAGATCCTGCCCGCCAGCACACCGACCGAGCTGCAGGGCCGGTTCGACCGCATCATTCTTGCGGTCAAGGCGCATCACACCAAAAGCGCGCTGGACATGCTGGTGCCGCATCTCGCACCCGGTGGCTTCGTCATGTCCGCCCAGAACGGGTTGAACGAAATCGCGATTGCCGAGCGTATCGGCATCGAAAACACCATCGGCTGCTTCGTGAACTACGGCGCCGACTGGCTGGAACCGGGGCGTATCCTCTACGGCAATCGTGCCGCCGTCGCGGTGGGCGAACTGGACGGGCAGATCACCGACCGGGTCCGTGACTGTCACGCATTGCTGCAATTCGTAGAGCCGGACGCCGTGCTGACCGACAATATCTGGGGATACCTCTGGGGCAAGCTGGGCTATGGCGCGCTGCTTTTCGCCACGGCTCTCACTCCGCTGTCCATGTCGGATGCCATGGCGCGAACGGATGACAGGCCGGTCTATCAGGCCCTTGGAAACGAGGTCATGCGCCTTGCCGCCGCGCAGAACATCAAGCCGCTGGGCTTCAACGGGTTCGACCCCGACGCTTTCCGCACTGCCGACGCCGCTGGAATGGCGGCCTCGCTCGATGCGATGATTGAACATAACCGACATACAGCGAAGACACACTCGGGCATCTGGCGTGATCTGGCCGTGCGCAAGCGGCGCACCGAAGTGGACGCGCAAGTCGGGCTGCTGGTGGACCTCGGTCGCAAGCACGGTATCGAAACGCCGACGCTGGCCCGCATGGTCGAATTGATCCACGACATCGAGGAAGGACGCCGCGAGCAGTCGCCCGATCTCGTGAACCTGATGGTGCCGCTTTGCATTTGAAACTCGATAATCAGGTCTTCGCAGTCACCGGTGCAGCACAAGGCATCGGAGCCGCAATCGTCGCCTCACTGGCAGAGGCGGGCGCAACGGTCGCGGCCATCGATATCGATGCGGATGGCCTTGGCCGGGTCGGTGCCAGCGCCACGATCCATACTGCCGACCTTGGCAGCCGCGATGGCGCGCGTGCCGTGATGGCCGAAGTCGAGGCGCAGCACGGACGGATCGACGGGCTCGTGACGGCAGCTGGCGGCGTGCGCGGGCAAGCGGGACGCCCGATCGAGGAGATCTCGGAAGACGACTGGCACGGGATTTTCGCGGCCAACGTCGATGCCGCGATGTGGTGCGCGCAAGCGGCGGCACCGGGCATGAAGGCGCGCGGCAGTGGTCGGATCGTCACCATATCTTCAGGCGCGGGGTTGCGGCCGACCCTGACCGGTATTCAGGCCTATGCCTCGGCCAAGCACGCCTTGGTCGGTCTGACCCGCCAGCTTGCGCTGGAGCTGGGCCCGCATGGGGTCACGGTCAATTCCGTCGCGCCGGGCTTCGTGCTGTCGAACCCCTCGACCGAACGCCAGTGGGAGGCCTTCGGCGCGGAGCGGCAAAAGCAGATCATTGAGGGCGTTCACATGCGCCGGCTGGGCCGCGCAGCGGATATCGCAGACGCCGTGACCTTCCTTGCCTCTGACCGGGCAGGCTGGATCACCGGGCAGATCCTGTCGGTCGATGGGGGACACGCATGAGCGAGCCGCATGAATGGGACGAAGCCACCTGGCGAAATCTGGTGGGACAGGTGCGCGCCGGGCAGAACCTCAAGCCTGCCGCATGGCCGAACGGCGCGCGCTGTGCCGTGGCACTGTCCTTCGACAGCGATCATGAAACAAACGAGTTGCGCGATGGCGGCCAGTCACCTGCACGCCTATCGTGGGGTGAATATGGCGCGCGGCGGGGTATCCCGCGGATCCGGGCCGCCCTCGACCGGCATGACTACAAGGCAAGTTTTTTCGTGCCCGCCGTCTCCGCCTTGCTGCATTCGGACGAGCAGCGCGAACTGGTGCAGGAGGGGCACGAGGTCGGCCTGCATGGGTGGATCCACGAGGTCAACTCGCGGCTGGACGGACCCACGGAACGGGACCTGATGTTCCGTGCCGCCGACACGCTGGAGCGGATCACGGGCACCCGACCGGTTGGGATGCGCACGCCGTCCTGGGACTACAGCCCCAACACACTTGCCATCGCGCGCGAACTGGGGCTGATCTACGACAGCTCGCTTTTCGCGGATGATGACCCCTACGAGATCGTGGCCGAGGGTGAACCGACCGGTCTGGTCGAGCTACCTGTCGAATGGATACGCGACGACGCGGTCTATTTCATGATGAACCGCTTCGGGGCGCAGCGCCCCTATACGTCGCCCGAGGCGGTGCTCGACATCTTTACCCGCGAATTCGAAGGGGCCTATGCCGACGGCGGCTTGTTTTTGTTGACCATGCATCCCCATGTCATCGGCTACCGCAGCCGCATGTTCATTCTTGAAACGCTTCTCGACCGCATCGCCGCCAAGGGCGACTGCTGGGTCGCCACACATGCCGATATCGCGCGCTACTGCGCGCAGGCGGCCGGACTGAAAGGACAGCCATGACCTATGCCCTTGCCGTGCACGGCGGTGCCGGAACGATCCTCAGATCGAAGCTCACGCCGGACCTGGAAGCCGCCTATCATGCAGGTCTGGCCCGTGCGCTGGAGGCCGGACAGGCGATCTTGAAAGACGGAGG
>JAIVHI010000194.1 GCA_020201155.1 Loktanella sp.
GAAATCCTGATCGGCAGAGACGAAAACGCCCGTGCCGCTGCCGGCATAGGTGTCCGACCCCGGCCTTCCGTCGCCGCTGGACCAGACGCCAAGGCCCGCGCGGAATGGCAGCGGCTGAAAGATCAGACCGTCGGTGATGGCTTTGTTCATGGGGCGTGTCCTTTTCCCGTGGCCCGCCCTTTCGGCGCAGACCTTTGCAACCCGGACCCCGTGACGGGATCGTCGGCTGGGACACTAGGACGCCGCGCTCACCAAAGGCTTGGAGCACCGCGCGGTGCGTCAGACCCCCACGTCGGGGGCGGGCAGAATGGATACGCCGTCGATGCGCCAGCCGTCGGGGGTGTCGATCATGGTGTAGGACAGGATATAACCCGCGCCCTGCGGGTCCTGCACATAGACCATCTGGACCGGTCGCCCGTCCTCGCGCGTTTCAAGCTCGCGGAAGTCGGTAGCACGGTTGTCCCAGACCATCGGATAGCCCTGCTGGACCATCATGCCAAAGTTGCCCGGGTTGCCGAACATGCCTTGGATCATCGGGCTGGCATAGGTCCACGCTTCGGCGACGTCGCGGTCGTTGAAGGCCTGCAGCTGGCTGCCGATCACATCCTCGATGGCGTCACGGTCCTGTGCCGCAGCCGGCAGGGCAAGGGCGATCATCGTCGCGATGGTTGCAAAAAGTCTCATCTTTGTTCCTCCATGCGGTGTCGAAAACACGTAGCACGAAGGAACAGAGTTTCATCTGTGACAGGATGCGCCTAGGCGGCGGTCAAGCGTTCGTCGATCAGTGCGATGGTTTCCGCCACGCCGTAAAGGGCGATGAACCCGCCGAACCGCGGCCCCTGAGAGGCCCCCAAAAGCACCTCGTAAAGCGCCTTGAACCAGTCGCGCAGCGGCTCGAACCCGTGGTCCTTGCCGACGGCGAAGACCATCGACTGCAGGTCCTCGGCGTCCAGCCCGCCGTCCCATGCTTTCAGACGATCGCGCAGGTCCTCCAAGGCGGCCCTTTCGGTGTCGGTGGGCGCGCGGAAGACCTTCGCGGGCTTCACGAAATCCTGATAGTAGCGCACGGCATAGCCTGCCGCCTGATCCATCTGGGGGTTTTTCTCGGGCGAGGCATCGGGGGCATAGCGCCCGATAAAGCCCCAAAGCCTGGACTTGTCCTCGGCCCCCGACACGCTGGCAAGGTTCAGCAGCATCGAAAACGGCACGACCATGTCCGAGGCAGGCACGTTGTGGCCGTGGATATGAAAGACAGGGTTGTTCAGCCGCGCAGCCGCGTCCTGATCGGCGTAGGCGCGAAGCTGCTGGTCGTATTCGTCCATCGCCTTGGGGATCACGTCGAAATGCATCCGCTTGGCTGTCTTGGGCTTAAGATACATGAAGTAGCTCAGCGATTCCGTCGAGGCATAGGTCAGCCATTCGTCGATGCTGATACCGTTGCCCGACGACTTGGAGATCTTCTGCCCATTCTCGTCCAGGAACAGCTCGTAGCTGAAATGTTCGGGCTTCTTGCCGCCCAATATCTCGCAGATGCGGTCATAGATGGCGGTGTTTGTCGCGTGTTCCTTGCCGTACATCTCGAAATCCACATCGAGCGCGGCCCAGCGCGCGCCGAAATCCGGCTTCCATTGCAGTTTGACGTTTCCGCCGGTGACGGGAAGCGTCCATTCGGTGCCGTTTTCGTCGTCGAAAGTGATCGTGTAGTCCTGCGCGTTGACCTCTTTCATCGGCACGTAAAGCACGCGGCCTGTTTCCGGATGGATCGGCAGAAAGATCGAATAGGTCGCCTGACGCTCTTCGCGCAGGGATTTCAGCATCACGGCCATCACGTCGTCGTATCTCTCGACCGCGCGCTTGAGAACCTCGTCGAATTGCCCGGTCCGGTAGAATTCGCGGGCCGAATAGAATTCATAGTCGAACCCGAAGGTATCGAGAAACCGGCGCAGCATGGCATTGTTGTGATGGCCAAAGCTTTCGTGCGTGCCGAAGGGGTCGGGCACATCCGTCAGCGGCTTGTGCATGTGTTCGGCCAGCATGTCCTGCTGCGGGACGTTGCCGGGCACCTTGCGCATCCCGTCCAGATCGTCCGAAAAGCAGATCAGCTTGGTCGGGATGTCGGAAATGACCTCGAACGCGCGGCGGATCATCGTGGTGCGCAAAACCTCGCCGAAGGTGCCGATATGGGGCAGGCCGGACGGGCCGTAGCCCGTCTCGAACAGCACGAAACCCTTCTCGGGCGGCTTGTTTTCATACCGTTTCAACACCCTGCGGGCCTCTTCAAAGGGCCAGGCCTTGGAGGTCATCGCAGCGTCGCGCAGAGTGCTCATGTCGGTTCTTTCGGTTCAGGGATGGCCGCAGCGGCCACGTGCAGCACTCCCTATTGCGACGGTGGCCAAGCGTCAATAAACGTCACATCAGCGAAAAGGATCGTTCCATGAATGTCGAAGCCTCTCTCAGCGCGCAGGATGCGCTGACCGCCCTGATGATTGCCGTCTCTGCCTCGGACGAGGATATCCGCACGGCGGAGCTTTTGAAGATCAACAGCGCGATCAATAATCTGCCGATTTTTGCAGAGTATGACGCAGGACGCCTGCCCCAGATCAGCCAGATGGTGTTTGACCTGTTCGATCAGGAGGACGGGCTGGAGGCCCTGTTCGGCCTGATCCGCGACGCCCTGCCCGAAAAGCTATACGAAACGGCCTACGCACTGTCTTGCGACGTGGTCGCCGCAGACGGCTCGATCGGTGATTCGGAAATGCGGATGCTCGAAGAAATCAGGTACGAACTGAACCTCGACCGTCTCTATGCGGCCGCCATCGAGCGGGGCGCACGCGCGCGGCATATGACGCTCTAGTCGGCCTCTGCGGAAACCTGTTCCGGCTGATCCATGTTCATCATCGCCAGACGTTGCAGCAAACGTTGCTGCAGCCGCTTGGCACGGGCGTTGAAATTGATCGACCCGCTGGGCCGTTCGTCGTCGCTTTGCTTGCCACGTTCGCGCGCGGCAAGATCGGCGGCGAAAAAGGCGAAAACCAGATCCCTTCCGGTTTGGGTCCGGATGTAGCCAGCCAGGGCGCTGACGAAGTTCAGCGTCCCGGTCTTGGCCCTGACATCCGCATCGAGGCTGCGCAGGGCGTTGCCCTCTGCGTCCGTCAGGGTGATCTGCCGAAGGATCGGGCGCAATTTTTCCTGCACACCCGACGCGCCCAGTAGCTTTGCCATGTCTGCCGCCGAAATCCGCGTGTCGTCGCCCAGCCCCGAGTGGTCTTCGAAGAACGGCGCGATCCCCGCCCGTTCCGCCGTGTAGACGGTCATCCGCGCAGCAGAGGTGTCCAGATCGAACCCGCTTCCGATCGCGGTATGCGTGGCTGTCATGCCGACGGCTTCGGCGGTGATGTTGGTCGACCAGCGCAGCAGCGATTCCAGTATCTCGATCAAGGGTTCGCTTTCGTGCCGCGCGATTTCCGTTTCCGCGTCAAGCACGTCGATGCGTTCGACGCCAGGCAGCACGATCCCTTTCGACCGCATGAGCGTCGTGAACACATCCGCAGTGTAAAGCTCGGGGTAGCGCACCGGAAGCCAGCGGGCCCCGGAATCGCCCAAAGCCCCCCGCGCCACGGTCCATTCGTCGACACCCCCGGCATCGCGGTAGGTATAGACCGGCCCTGCACGATCGACGATTTCCATTCGTGCGGTGGTGACCGGCGGGCGCAGCGTTTCGCTTCGGGCGTCCATGTCGACGGTATAGGCCCCCGAAGCCCTCTGCCACTGGAAGTGAACGCGGTTGAAGTTCAGGTTCAAACCGCCCACCGACGGGTTATAGCCCAGATGGTCCAGCTGGTCGGGGTCGATCTCGGATTCGCGCGGCAGGGCATCGCCCCAGACAAGAAAGCGACCGGTCACCTTTGTGATGCCCGCCTCTGCGACACGGTCCACCAGCACGGCCAGTTCGTCCGTCACCAGATTGGGATGCCCGCCGCCCGCAAGGATCAGGTCCCCCTGCACCACACCATCGACCACCGGTCCGCTTGCGATCACGCGGGTCACGAAACGGTAATCCGGGCCCAGCGTTTCCAGTGCATAAAGCGCCGTCACCGCCTTGGTCGCGCTGGCCGGCGGCAAGGGCACCGCCCCGCCGATGTCGACCAAGGTGCGCCCCGTGTCGGGGTCCAGAACGACGAATCCGACCGTGCCGGTCACACCGGACTCCGCGACCAGCTGTTCGAAACTGACCCTTGCCCGTGGACGCAGATCCGTGACCTCTGCGGCAGAGGGCGTGGCTGTGGTCCGGGCAACCGGACGCACCGAGGTCTCGGGCGCATTGGCGAGTGCGGTACCGGCAACGGCGCCAAGCGCGCTGGACAGAAAGAAGCGACGGGTCAGGGACATGAACAGTCTTTGAGCAGATACCGCGAAGCGCGGCAAGCAATCCAGATCACCTTTTCGGCAGAGTCACCATGCGCCAGTGGCGCGAATGACCGAAGACGCAGTCTTGTTCATCGGCATGTTGATGAAACACCACGCCGGAGCAGGCCGCCCCGGCAACAGCCGCGACGCGGATGCGGGCAGTTTGTGCTGCTTGTAGATGCGGGCCGTGCGCGACACCCGTGCGCTCAACCGCAAACCGGGGCGTGCAAGGATGCCCATGGGGACCGTCTCGATGATGTCACGCCAATCCTGCCACAGGTGGAACTGCGACAGATTGTCGGCCCCCATCAGCCAGACGAACCGCATGTCCGGTGCGGCACCGGTCACGGCGCGCAGGGTCTCGGCGGTATACCGCGTGCCGAGTTCTGCCTCCAGATTGCTGAACTGCACCCTTGGGTGATGAAACAGGTCTTTGGCCTTTGCGATCCGGCGGGACATCGCTGCCGGACCGCTTGTTTTCAGCGGGTTTCCGGGACTGAACAGCCACCACACCTCGTCCAGCCCAAACCGGCGGAGAGCGACCTCGCTGATACGCATGTGACCGGAATGGGGGGGGTCGAAAGACCCGCCCAACAGGCCGACCTTCAGCCCTGCCGCACGCCGTGGCAGATGGATCATGACAGGCAGCCCCGTTTTGTCTATTCGGTACCTGCCATCTCACACCGTGCGACCGGGCTCAATAGAATCAGATCGTTAACCTGCTGGTGATGGAACTATCGTAGCACAGCCTTCATCACTTGGCGGAGCGGAATGGCCCTTTCACCTTCGATCCTGATCGCAGTCGTTTTCGCGATGTCGGCGCTCGGCGGATTTGCGTTTCTTCTGTGGCGCAACGCGCGTGAGACCGGAACGACCCGCCACGCCGCGATTGCAGGGCGCAGGGCACGCGACGGTATCGTGGTGCAGGACGAACGGGGGCGCATTCTGTGGGCGAACCCGGCCTATTGCGACCTGATGGGCCGGACCGAGGATGAAATCCTCGGCCGCAACCCACTCAGCTTTTGTTTTCCCGAACGGGATACGCCGTCGGCGGCGGACATCGATGCATTCCGCTATGACGACGGCAATCCGGTCTTCGCGGGTCTCGGGGCCGCGGGGCGCACCCTTTATCGCAACAGGCACAGCAGCGGGCGCCTGTTCTGGAACCGGATCACGCTGTCATTCCACCGGGACAGGCGGAACCGGCTGCGGGCGGTTCTAGTCTGCCGCGATGTCACCGCCGAAATCGAGATCAAGGAAGAGCTGGAGCGCAAGACACTGTCCCTGCAACGCTCGGCTCTCTACGATCCCCTGACCGAGGCTGCGAACCGGAAACACCTTGAAGACTACGTGACCCGGCTGATCGCGCGGGACGACGCAAAGGACTGCGGGCTGGCACTGATCCACTTCGACCTCGACCGGTTCAAGGACATCAACGACCGCTACGGCCATGCCGCCGGGGATGCGGCCCTTCTGCATGCATCACAGATGGCCAGTTCGGTTCTCCGTCAGGACGATCTTCTGGCACGCATCGGTGGCGATGAATTCGCCATCGCCTGCCTCGGAGTGATGGACAAGAACTCTCTGCGCGCCCTGGCCGAAAAGGTCGCGCGCGCAGTCCGCGAGCCACTTGACTGGAAGGGCCACCAGATTCTGTGTTGCACCTCGGTTGGTGCCGCCTTCTACGACGGCCCCGGCGACAGTTTCGAACGGATGCTGGGCCGTGCCGATCTTGCCCTTTACGAGGTCAAGCGCACCGGACGTGGCGAAACCGCGCTTTTCGACCGGCGGCTAGCATCCTCGCAGGACCGTCGCAGCCACTGGACCGACGCCCTGCGCAAGACGATCGACAACGGGCATCTGAAGTTCAGGTTTCAACCCGTGATCGACATGGCACGCGGCACCGTCCACTCGATCGAGGCACAGCCTTTCTGGAAACAGCCCGACGGCTCGCTGCTCAGACCCCGGGCGCTTTGGTCACAGGCCGAACACCTTGGCCTGCGTCCGCTGATCGACATCCAAACCATCAGGGCCGCGGCGCGACTGCAAAAAACGCTGTCGGCGTCAGGGTTCATGGATGTCGGCGTCAGCCTTGCCCTGTCGCCCAGCAGCATGGATCGGCAGGATTTCATCCGCGACATGCAGCTTGCCATCGCGAACGAAGATGCCGCGGCCCAAAGCATCATCGTCGAACTCGACACCGCGGTCCTCGGCGACAGCAGGGCCCGCGCCGGCCGGGCGGGGAACCTGTCCGATCTCGCCGCCTCGGGCCAACCAGTCATCGCCGGCCAGTTCTGCGGCAGTTTCGCGGGCCTCAGGCGCCTTTGCAGTATCGCCCCGATCGCATTCAAGCTGGCCCCCGAAGCCGACCTGCTGTCCGACGACGATCTGCAGTGCCGCGTTGTGCTGCAATCGATGTTCACACTCGCGCGTGCGCTTGACCACCGCCTGATCGTGGGGGACGTCCACGACACCCAAAGTGCCACGCTGCTGGAAAAGATGGGCGACCCTCTTGCGCAGGGCGATCACATTTGCAGACCGATGGTGCAGGACGACGTGGTTCCTTGGCTGCTTGCGCATTCCTCTGCGATTGCTCCTGCCAGACAGCAGGTCTATTGAAGGCGAAATTCATTCGAACGGAGCGTTCCCATGGCAGCCTACCAATACGTCTATTTCATGGACGGTGTCTCCAAGACCTATCCCGGCGGCAAAAAGGTCTTTGAAAACATCCGGTTGAACTTTCTGCCCGGGGTCAAGATCGGTGTGGTCGGCGTGAACGGCACCGGTAAATCGACGCTGATGCGGATTATGGCCGGACAGGACAAGGATTTTCAGGGCGAGGCATGGGCCGCAGAAGGCGCGCGCGTGGGCTACCTGCCGCAGGAACCCGAGCTCGACCCCGCACTGACAGTGCGCGAAAACGTCATGCTGGGCGTGGCGGAAAAGAAGGGCAAGCTGGACAGGTTCAACGACCTTGCGATGAACTACTCCGAGGACACCGCCGAGGAAATGGCCCAACTGCAGGACGAGATCGACGCCCAGAACCTGTGGGACCTCGACGCGCAGATCGACGTCAGCATGGAGGCACTGCGATGCCCGCCGGACGACGCCGATGTGACCACGCTCTCGGGCGGTGAAAAGCGCCGTGTCGCCCTGTGCAAGCTGCTTCTCGAAGCGCCCGACATGCTGCTGCTGGACGAGCCGACCAACCACCTTGACGCCGAAACCATCGCCTGGTTGCAGCAGCACCTTGTCGACTACAAGGGCACGATCCTGATCGTGACGCACGACCGTTATTTCCTTGATGCGATCACCGGCTGGATCCTCGAGCTGGACCGTGGGTCGGGTATCCCGCACGAGGGCAATTATTCCAGCTGGCTCGAAGCCAAGGCCAAGCGGCTGGAAAAGGAATCGAAAGAAGACAAGTCCAAGCAGCGCACGCTGGAACGTGAACTGGAATGGATGCGGCAGGGCGCCAAGGCGCGGCAGGCAAAATCCAAGGCCCGGATCAGCGCCTACAACGATCTTGCCAACCAGTCCGAGCGTGAAAAAATGGGCCGCGCGCAGATCATCATCCCGAATGGCCCGCGCCTTGGGTCCAAGGTGATCGAGGCCGAGGGGCTGAAAAAGGTCATGGGCGACAAGCTGTTGATCGACGGGTTGTCCTTTGACCTGCCCCCCGGCGGAATCGTCGGCGTGATCGGCCCGAACGGTGCGGGTAAATCGACCCTTTTCTCGATGCTGACCGGCCAGTTGGAACCTGACGAGGGCAAGGTCGAATACGGCGACACCGTCGAATTGTCCTACGTCGACCAGTCACGTGACGCACTGGGGGCGGAAAATACCGTCTGGGAAGAAATCACCGGTGGTGCCGAGATCATCGAACTGGGCGACGCCTCGATGAATTCCCGCGCCTATTGCTCGGCCTTCAACTTCAAGGGCGGCGATCAGCAGAAGAAAGTCGGCATTCTGTCGGGCGGCGAACGCAACCGTGTCCACATGGCGAAGCTGCTGAAATCGGGCGGCAACGTGCTGCTCCTCGACGAGCCGACGAACGATCTGGACGTCGAGACGCTGCGCGCGCTCGAAGACGCGCTGTCGGATTTTGCCGGCTGCGCGGTGATCATCAGCCACGACCGATTCTTCCTCGACCGGCTTTGCACCCACATCCTCGCCTTCGAAGGCGAAGGCCATGTGGAGTGGTTCCAAGGCAATTTCGAGGACTATGAAGAGGACAAGAAGCGCCGTCTGGGTGCCGATGCGCTTGAGCCCAAGCGCATGAAGCACAAGAAGTTTGCCCGCTAGCCGCTACTTGCGCTTTACGAATTCGGTGAGGATCACGATTCGCTGACCTTCGACGCGGCCCTCGATATGGGCCGCGTTTTCCGGCACCAAGGAAATGTTGCGCACCGCGGTGCCGCGTTTGGCGGTAAAGCCCGCGCCCTTGACCGGCAGGTCCTTGACCAGAACGACCGTGTCGCCGTGGGCCAGTTCCATCCCGTTGCTGTCGCGGTGAACGACCTCGGGCACGCCTCCCGTGGCTGCCTTGGCCGCGACATCAGCTTCCATCATCATGTTTTCACGGGCGTCCGACGACCACATCGCGTCGATCTCGCCCAGCCTGCGCCATACCGCGATCTGCACCGCCGGAGTCGCAGACCAGGCCGCGCCCTCAAGACAGCGCCAGTGGGCGTCAGGCACCTCGACCTCGCCCCGGCAGGCGGGGCAAAGCAGGACCTGTTCGTCAGGCGGGACATCCACGCTGACCAGTTGATCCCCTGCGCCGCAGAACTCGCAAGCGCTGCCCGCGCGGTCCATCAATTCATCCCAGCGCATGGCACGTCTCCTGTTTACTTGCTGGCTCGCCATCCCACGGGCAGACATGGCAAGACAAGGTGTGAACGCAAGATCTTCAGAAAGTGCTTGCTATTCACGTCCGAATCCATCAGAAAGCCACTTGCTAAGTTATACCATCTCGACCCCCTGTTTTCCCTCATACGGCGACAGCGCACTCGATTTCGCACTGACGACGCCACACCGCCGCACGTCGCGGGCGGGACAAAACTGAAGGAAAACTGACATGGCCACAGGCACAGTCAAATGGTTCAACGCCACTAAAGGCTTCGGCTTCATCGCACCCGATGGCGGCTCCAAGGACGTATTCGTCCACATCTCCGCTGTCGAGCGTTCGGGTCTCAGCGGCCTGAATGACGACCAGAAAGTCAGCTTCGACATCGAAGCCGGCCGCGACGGTCGCGAAAGCGCAGTGAACCTCGAACTGCAATAATCGCAGGGTGAGTCGGGACGGGCGGCTGCGGCCGCCCTTCCTGTTTTCAGCGATAAATTGCTGATAAGATACCACTTTCCAAACGTCATTGATTTATTACGAAGCGCCTTCATAATAAGGGTGCTACGTTAAGACTATCGACCACTGCTCCCTCTTCGGCCCAGTCACTCGATCATGTGCTGACGAGCCGCACCGCTGCGACAGTCGCGAGCGGGACAACAGGGAGATCGGACATGGCCACAGGCACTGTCAAATGGTTCAACACCACCAAAGGCTACGGTTTTATTGCCCCCGATTCGGGCGGTAAGGACATTTTTGTGCATATTTCGGCTGTCGAACGCTCGGGCCTGACCGGGCTGCGGGATGACCAGAAGGTCACCTTTGATGTCGAAGCGGGACGTGATGGGCGTGAGAGCGCCGTCAACCTGTCGCCAGCCGACTAGGGTGCAGACTGGGTGCCCGGCAACCGGGCATCCTTCCCCTATTCAGTCGACCGTCTGCACGAACTCCAGCAGAGCAGGGCCCATCGCCGACACGATCAGTCGAACACCCTCAGCGTTGGGGTGAATGCCATCGTCCTGCATGTAGGGCGCGATACTGCCGCCATCGGCAGCCGTCTGAAGGCCCGCGAACCAATCCACGTAGAGCGGAAGATCGGCCTCTTCGG
>JAIVHI010000323.1 GCA_020201155.1 Loktanella sp.
AACGATACCTGATCGCCCTCTGCCCAGGTCTGCGTCAGGATCGGAAGGCTTACCGAGGCGATGACCATCGGCACGAATACCAGCGGTCCATGCCACTGGAAAGCCCCGTTATAGATCCCCAACTCCGCGAGTCCGCCCGGTGTCCAACTGAGCAAAAGGGCACAGATCCAAAGGATTGGAGTCGCAACCGTATTCGCCAGAAGGGACGGTGCGCTGAAGTCACGCAATAGCCGCCATTCGACAACAGCATCGCGCCACCGCGGCGCCACTCCATTATATCGCAATTCCTCGCTGACAAAGCCGAAGCCCGGGAGTAAGCCGCATAAAAGGCCGACCGACAGAGCGGCTACGCCACCCGCTGGTCCAAACCCCCCCACGAGAAGCGGTATCAGAAGCAGCGCTACGCACCCCTCGATGAAGCGAAGAAGAGCGATCTGCCGGAATGCCTCGAACCCCGCGAGGGTCGCATCCTGAACGCCGCGGAGCACTCCCAGGCCGACCAAGAGAGCACCAAGCGTCGTGGCTGCGGCAAGGTCGGCCGAACCGAGCACTGTTCGCGCAAGCCAAGGCGCTATTGCAACGATCACGGTCCCGAAAAGCACAGCCGAGAAAAGCGCAGAGCCCATAACAATGCCAATTATGCGCCCTGTCCGCTCCGGATCGGTTCTGTGAGTGGCCGCAATGAAGCGCGTCGCCGTTGCACCGAGAGCGGCACCGGCAAACATTCCGAACAGGCCCAGCGTCGATTGTACGAGGCCAAACCCCCCGAAGCCTTCTGCTCCCAGAAGGCGGGCTGCGAGGATCATCGCGATGAGGTTCATCACGCGGCCGGACCCTGTGCCGAGGACACTCCAGAAGCTTCCACGCGCAATTCTCTGCGCGATGGATCGCGTCAATTGGGGCGTGGCTTCCGTCATGTTTGCTTCAGGTCGAGTGGTTCAAGGGATGGTTGCACGGACACGACATAAGTGCTTGGACGTTCCTACCGCTCTCTATCGCTCCCCGCACCATCAAGGTGTTGTTCGACGGGATCGTAGGCAGATTTTCAAGCGTCGCACGCTCCGGATCGTAATACGCTTGCACGAATCCCGCCCGTCCAAGCATGTCCATCACATCATCGTCGCGTGCTTCGGTGATGATCGCCTCAAGCCTTTTGTCAGCGAGGGTCGCCTGCCCCCCCCTGAAGACCTCCGCCTCGAAGCCCTCGACATCAATCTTGATGACCTTGGGAACCTCTCCGCCCAAGACCTCGTCGAGGGTCCGTACGGCCACGGCCCTGACAAGTTCATCTTCCGGCTGAGCCACGCGATTGATAGTATCACGCCCTACGGTGAACGACACGGTGCCGGCAGTGGCACCAAGCGCCGCCTCGATGACGCTCACCCTGTCCTTGATACCGTTGACATCGATATTCCTGCGAGGTGCGTTGGCCGTCTCGGGATCCGGCTCCACGGCAATCGTGCGCGCGCAGCAGACTTTCGAGCCCAGGACCGTGTAGCTGCCGATATTCGCACCAATATCGACGAAGAGATCATCCGGCGTCAGCGTGTCGAGAACAAATCGCATGTCCACATATTCATGTAGCCCGCAGTAGATGTTGCCGGTGGCCCCGGTCATACCATGACGGACTGCAAGTTTCGCACCGTCGAACCAGTCAAAGATCACCTCATCCTGGAGACGGCTCTGCACCTGCCACCTCGCAAAACGCGCCAGTGCCGAGATCGGGTGCCCCCTGTTCATGGGATGCCCGAGGATGAACTTCAGCGTTTGGCTCAAACCCATGGCTGATAGGTCCGGTCAGGCAGATAAACGCTGCGGCTCAGTTGCATGGAGGATTTATCCGATCCTTCAAAATGATACCCTTAATCTCAGTCCAGGACGCACGCCTTTTATAGTCGGGAAATTCCCCAAACGCCCGATAACGCAAACCATCATTCCTGCTCCGCACGGGCCACGTCGTAATAGTCCCGATACCAGTCGACAAAACGTGCCACGCCCTCTTCAAAGTGGGTTTGCGGTGTATAGCCCGTCAGGGTCTGTAAAAGCGAGGCATCCGACCATGTGGCGGGGACGTCGCCGATCTGCATTCCGGTGTAGTTCCGCTCGGCCTTCTGCCCGAGGCAAGCTTCGATCGCATCGACAAAATCCAGCAGCCTTACCTTGTCGGAATTGCCGATATTGACGACCCGGTAGGGGGCCACGGGCGACAGGCTGTCGCCCTCGGGCACCACACCATCCTCGGGGCGCACCGGGGCCACGTCGATCAACAGTCGGATTGCGCGCACGAGATCGGCGACATAGGTGAAATCGCGCCACATCTCGCCATTGTTGTAGATGTCGATGGACCGGTCTTCGAGAATGGCGCGGGTGAACTTGAACAGCGCCATGTCAGGCCTCCCCCATGGACCATAGACCGTGAAGAAGCGGAACATGGTGATCGGCAGGCCGTGGATATGCGCCCAGGAATGCGCCATCGCCTCGTTCGCCTTCTTGGTGGCGGCGTAGAACGACATCTGCGTATCGGCCTTGTGTGTCTCGGCATAGGGCATATCGGTATTCGCGCCATAGACCGAGCTGGTCGAGGCCATCAGCAGATGCGCCGGCCGCACCGCGAGGGCTGCTTCCATCAGGTTGAACGTGCCGATGATGTTGGCCTCGAGATAGGCGCGGGGATTCTCGATGGAATAGCGCACGCCCGCCTGTGCGGCCAGATGCACGATCACATCGGGCTGCGCAGCCGAAACTGCTTTTGAGAGCGCCTCAGATTCCTCAAGCATGGCTTCGGTCCCAGTGAAACCCTCATATTGGTGCAGCATCTCATGGCGGCGCTGCTTGAGCGTCACGTCGTAATAGTCGGTCATCCCGTCATAGCCGGCAACCTCCCAGCCTTCCTGCAGAAGCAGGTCGGCCAGATGAAACCCGATGAACCCGGCGGTGCCAGTTATGAAG
>JAIVHI010000195.1 GCA_020201155.1 Loktanella sp.
GCACAGGAGCGCGGCGATCTGGAGGCCTTCATCGCCAGCGCCGCGACACTGATCGCGCGGACCGTGGATCTCGATGCGCTGCTGGCGCTCGGACGGACAGCGCAACGGGCCACGGCTCAGCCCCAGCGGCCCCCAGCGCAACGGATCGCAGTGGCTGGGGACCAGGCCTTTGCCTTCGCCTACCCGCATCTTTTGCAGGACTGGACAGCGGCGGGGGCCGAGGTCTTGCCATTCTCGCCACTCGCCGACGACCCGGTTCCGGACGCCGATCTGATCTATCTGCCGGGGGGATACCCCGAGCTGCACGCAGGTCGGATCGCGGCGAACGACACCTTTCTGAACAGCTTGAAGATGGCCGCAGAAACCACTGATATATATGGTGAGTGCGGTGGCTACATGGTCTTGGGCCAGACCCTGACGGATGCCGATGGTCAGGTTCACCGGATGGCGGGACTGCTGGACCTCGACACGTCCTTCGCCAGCCGCAAGCTGCATCTTGGCTACCGGACCCTGAGCGCCGGCACCGGCCCCCTGTCGGGCCGGTGGACGGGGCACGAGTTTCACTATTGCACCACCCTGCGCGCCGAAGGTGAGCCGCTTTTCGAAGCCACGGACGCGCTGGGCGAGACGCTGCCGCCGATGGGTTTGCGCCGGGGTCGCGTCTTTGGGTCTTTTGCACATGTCATCGATCACGCCCCATAGACTTGCCCCCGGCGTGGCGCTACCGATACGGCCATGACCGAGATCGACGATACCCGCGCAAGGCGCAATGTAGCTGTATTGGTCGCCGCACAGGCTATACTGGGCGCGCAGATGCCGATGATCTTCGTCATCGGCGGCCTCGCGGGCGGGATGCTGGCGTGGAACCCCTGCCTTGCGACCCTGCCGATCAGTTTCATCGTCTTCGGGTCCATGACCACGGCACCCTGGCTGTCACCCCTGATGCAAAAGCGCGGGCGGCAGTTCGGGTTCTTTCTGGGGGCACTGGCCGGAACGGCCGGCGCCCTGCTGGCGGCGGCGGGGCTTTACATCGGTTCCTTCGGCGTCCTGCTGGCGGGCAGCTACCTGACGGGCATCTACATGTCGGCGCAGGGCTTTTACCGCTTTGCAGCCACCGACACCGCATCGGATGGTTACCGACCCAAGGCGATTTCATACGTCATGGCGGGCGGGCTTCTGGCCGCGATCATCGGGCCACAGTTGAACAAGCTGGTCCAGGACGCGATGGTCGTGCCGTTTCTGGGCACCTATCTGGCCGTGGCCGCGCTGAACCTTGTGGGCTGCATGCTGTTCTTCGCGCTCGACCTGCCCAAAGGCACCCGCGGACAACCGGTCGTGGACGCAGGCCCCGCCCGGTCGCGCCGCGAACTGCTGCGCGATCCACGCATCGTCGTGGCGATCATTTGCGGCATGGTGGCCTACGCCTTGATGAACCTTGTCATGACATCGACGCCACTGGCCGTGGTCGGCTGCGGGTTCACCACGAACAACGCCAACGACATCGTCTCGGCGCATGTGCTGGCGATGTATGTGCCTTCGTTCTTCACCGGCCACCTGATCGCGCGCTTCGGGGTGGAACGGATCATCGGTGCGGGCATGTTGATACTGGCCGCCGCAGGCGTCGTGGCGCTGTCAGGTGTCACGCTGACCAATTTCTTCGTGGCCCTCGTCCTGCTGGGCCTTGGCTGGAACTTCGGCTTCATCGGGGCGACCTCGATGCTGGCGGGGGCGCATGCCGCGACCGAACGTGGCACCGTGCAGGGCATGAACGACATGATCGTCTTCGGGATGGTCACCGTGGCCTCGCTGGCGTCGGGCGGCTTGATGAACTGCGCGGGCGGCACGGCAGAGCAGGGCTGGACAGCCGTCAACATCGCGATGGTGCCCTTCCTGATCCTCGCCGTCGGATCGCTGATCTGGCTGACGGTGCAGGACAGGCGGGTCGCACGCGCGGGCTAGCGCCACCAGCCGAACAGCGCGGCCTTCTGCATGCGCGCACGGGTGACCTCGACGTTGAAGGCGTAAAGCGGGAACAGCACGCGGCGCGCGGCGACCGGTGCCGCCATGGCCGCCCGAAAGCGGTCAGGATCGGCCTTTTCGACCAGTGCTGCACAAGCCTCAAAACTCAAACCGTGGCTCCGTCCCGGATCAGTTTCCAGTTGATCGCATCGACCAGCGCGTCAAAGGACGCATCCACGATGTTGGCCGAAACACCGACGGTCGACCACGCCCGCCCCTGGGCGTCCGCGCTGTCGATGATGACCCGCGTCACGGCCTCGGTGCCGCCGTTGGTGATGCGGACCTTGAAGTCGACCAGCTGCAGGTCGGCGATGTAGTCCTGATAGGGTCCCAGATCCTTGGCCAGCGCACGTGACAGGGCGTTGACCGGACCCTGATCGGACCCGTCAGGGCCGATGCTGTCGCTGACGTTCAGGAATTTCTCGCCCCTGACCTTGGTCACGACCACGGCCTCGGAGAGCGAGATCATCTGGTTGCGCTTGTTGCGGCGGCGTTCGACCGTGACCCTGTAGCGTTTGACCTCGAAGAAGACGGGCAGACGGCCCAGTTCTTCGCGCGCCAGAAGCTCGAAGCTGGCCTGTGCGGTGTCATAGGAAAACCCCTGTGCCTCTTTTTCCTTGATCCGGTCAAGGATACGGGCCAGCGCCGGATCGCCCTTTTCGACCACCAGACCGGCATCGGCCAAGCGGGCGCGCAGGTTCGACTGCCCCGCCTGATTGGACATGGGCACGATACGGGTGTTGCCGACCAGCGCGGGGTCGATGTGTTCGTAGGTCATGGGGTTCTTGGCGATGGCCGAGGCATGCAGCCCCGCCTTGTGGGCAAAGGCGCTGGCACCGACATAAGCCGCCTGCTTTGCGGGCAGGCGGTTCAGAATATCGTCAAGCAGGCGGCTGGCCTTGCGCAGCCCTTTCAGTGCCTCGTGTGTGACCCCCGTTTCGAACCGGCTGGCGAAGGGTTCTTTCAGCAGAAGCGTCGGAATGAGCGTGGTCAGGTTGGCGTTGCCGCATCGCTCGCCCAGACCGTTCAGTGTGCCCTGAATCTGCCGTGCCCCGGCCAGAACGGCGGCAAGGGTGTTGGCCACCGCATTTTCCGTGTCGTTGTGGGTATGGATGCCAAGCCGGTCGCCGGGAATACCGCTGGCCACCACCTGCCCCACGATGTCGCGCACCTCTTCGGGCAAGGTGCCGCCGTTGGTGTCGCACAGGACAATCCAGCGGGCCCCGCTTTCAAAAGCGGCATGAACAGCCTCGAGCGCATAATCGGGATCGGCCTTGTAACCGTCAAAGAAATGCTCGGCATCGAAAAGCGCCTCGCGGCCCTGAGCGACCACATAGGCAAAGCTGTCGCGGATGTTTGCGGTGTTCTCGGCCTTGCTGATGCCAAGTGCCGTTTCGACGTGAAAGGAATGCGCCTTGCCCACAAGACAGACGGCGGGGGTGTTGGCGTTCATCACGGCGGCCAGCACATCGTCGTTTTCGGCAGACCGCCCCGTCCGCTTGGTCATGCCAAAGGCGGTCAGCGTCGCCCGCGTTTCGGGCGGCGCCTCGAAGAATTCGCTGTCGGTGGGATTGGCACCGGGCCAGCCACCTTCGATCTGGTCGATGCCAAGCTGGTCCAGCACCGCGGCGATCTGGTATTTCTCGGACGTGGAAAACTGCACACCCTGCGTCTGCTGTCCGTCGCGCAGGGTCGTGTCGAACAGGTAAAGACGTTCGCGACCCATCACATGTCCCCCAACCGGCTCGCGTCGAAGTCCGGCCCCGGCGACCAGGTCGCCTGTCCGCCCACATCCGTCACCTGCACGCCCGCCGCGTTCAGCACGTCACGCACGGCATCGGCGCGACCCCAGTCCTTGGCGGCCCGTGCCGCCGCGCGTTCCGCCAAAAGCGCGTCGACACGCGCCGCGACCGCGACAGAAACCTCGGCCCCCGCTTCGCCACCATCCCAATTGGGGATCGCGGACCAGTCGTTCACCAGCCCCAGCATCTGCAAGCCGTAGGCAAAGCCCGCGAGTTGCCCCGGCGTCTTGCCCTTGGCCATCACATGCAGACGCGCAATGGCGCCGCTGGTGTTCAGATCGTTCGCCAGCACACCGATGAATTCTGCGTCAGGCTGCCATTTGCCTTCGGCCTTCAAAGCCTGAACCAGTTTGGGGCTGAAGCCGTGGCCGTGCAGAATGCCGAACCAACGGCGCAAAGTGCCTTCGGCCTCGTCCCGCTTTTTCACGGTCCAGTCCATCGGCTTGCCATAGTGCGTCGACAGCATGACCAGGCGGATCACCTCGCCGGGCACGCCCTGATCCAGCAGGTCACGGATGGTGAAGAAGTTGCCAAGCGACTTGGACATCTTCTTGCCTTCGACCTGCAGCATCTCGTTGTGAATCCAGACCTGCGCGAAATCGCCGTCGGTGGCACAGCAGCTTTGCGCGATCTCGTTTTCGTGGTGCGGGAACATCAGGTCGTTGCCGCCGCCGTGAATGTCGAAACTCTCGCCCAGCAGTGCCTTGGACATGGCCGAGCATTCGATGTGCCAGCCCGGACGCCCGTAGCCCCAGGGGCTGGTCCAGCCCGGCTGCCCGTCGCCCGACGGTTTCCACAGCACGAAATCCATCGGGTTGCGTTTATAGGGGGCAACTTCGACCCGGGCACCGGCGATCATGTCATCCACATCGCGGCCCGACAGCGCGCCATAGTCCGCGTAGCTGTCCACGGCAAAGAGCACATGTCCCTCGGCGGCATAGGCGTGTCCCTTGGCTATCAGGTCTTCGATCATCGCGATCATCTCGTCGATGTAATCAGTCGCGCGCGGCTCATGCGTCGGGCGCAGCACGCCAAGCGCATCCATATCGTCATGATACCAGCCGATCGTCTCGGCGGTGATGTCACCGATGTCGCGCGCCGCCTCTGCGGCGCGGGCGTTGATCTTGTCGTCCACGTCGGTGAAGTTGCGCACATAGGTCACATGGCCCGCGCCGTAGACCTCGCGCAGCAGGCGGAACAGCACATCGAACAGCAGCACGTTGCGGGCATTGCCCAGATGCGCCCGGTCGTAAACGGTCGGGCCGCAGAGATAGAGACGCACATTGCGCGCATCCAGCGGCGTGAAATCCTCGCGGCGGCGGGTCTTGGTATTGTGCAGACGAATGGTGGTCATGGGGCCTCGACAGGATGAATGCCTGCGGGCGTAGCGAAATCAGGTCAAAAGTGAAACGTGAAAAAGCGGCCCGCCGGAAGGTTCAGCAGGGAATAATGCAGCAAATGAGTGTGCAACGCTTGGTCATGGCGATTTGTTAGCAGGCGGGATGGACCGTGTCGAGCAATTCCACCTCGTCGTGGTCACTTGCCCTGCGGCACGGGTTGACTTCCCCGCCCTGTCCGGGCGACCTCGCGCCATGACACTTTCCACACGCATCACAACACTGCTGGGCGATGGCTCGGACGGATGGGACGTCTTCAACAAAGCCCGCGGCATGATCGCGGACGGCGTCGCGGTGACAGAGCTGACCATCGGCGAACACGACATCCGCACCCATCCCGATATCCTTGCCGCGATGAACGCCTCTGCGGTGGGCGGGCACACGGGTTATGCCGCGATCCCCGGCACGCCCGGACTGGCTTCTGCCGTGGCCGACCGGATCGCGCGTCAGTCAGGCGTGCCGACACGTCCCGAAAACATCCTGATCACGGCAGGCGGTCAGGCGGGGCTTTTCGCGGCACACATGGGCGTGACCGATCCGGGCGATAAGGCGCTGTTCATCGACCCCTATTACGCCACCTACCCCGGCACGATCCGGTCGGTGGGCGCCGTGCCCCATCCGATCGTCACCCAGGCGAGACACGCGTTCCTGCCGCAGCGCGACGCACTGGAAGAGGCCGCGAAGTCCGCCAAAAGCCTGCTGATCAACAGCCCCAACAACCCCACCGGCGTCATCTACCCGCGCGAAACGCTCGAGATGATCGCCGATATCTGCATCCGTCACGACCTGTGGCTGATCTCGGACGAGGTCTACGACAGTCAGGTCTGGGACGGCGCGCACCTGTCGCCCCGTGCCCTGCCCGGCATGGCCGAACGCACGCTGGTGATCGGGTCCATGTCGAAAAGCTTTGCCATGACGGGTGCGCGTGTGGGCTGGGTTTGCGGGCCCGAGACGGCCATCTCCCATCTGACCGACCTGTCCACCAACACCAACTACGGGGTCGCGGGTTTCGTGCAGGACGCCGCCGAATATGCCCTGCGCCGGGGCAACGGGCTGGAGCAAGAGGTCGCGGCCCCCTTTCGCCGCCGCCGTGCCATCACGCTGGACGCCTTGCGGGGGCAGACCGCGGTCACGGCGATACCGCCTCAGGGGGCGATGTACACCATGCTCGATATCCGCGCGACCGGCCTGACGGGCGAGGCCTTTGCCTATGGCTTGCTCGAGGCAGAGCATATCGCGGTGATGCCCGGCGAAAGCTTTGGCCAGTCCGCCGCGGGGCATATCCGCGTGGCGATGACGGTGGACGATGACACCTACCGCGATGCGCTGTCGCGGCTGATCCAGTTCGCGCAGGTGCGCGCCGCCTGACCCGCCGGGCGCCCTAGCCGGGGCGGCTGATCGTGCCACCACAGACAGCGGCGCGCACACCTGTCGTGCCGGGACAACTGGTCGGCAAGCCGTTCGCCACACGCACCGCAAGATAGGCCACGGCCTGCGCATCGAGCCTATCGCCGTCCAGCCCGACATCGTCGACCCGGTCGACGGGACAATCGAATGCCGCATCGAGCATGCGCATCAGGGGCAGGTCGTGGCGTCCTTCCCCGCTGACCAACAGGCGCTTGGGCGGGCTGGGACAATGCTCTATCCCGACGTTGACGGATATGGCCGCGATGGCGGTCAGGGTCGCTGCAGCATCGGGGTCGGACAAATGGCCGACAGACGCAAGAAGCCCCGCGAAAGTATCCGGCCCGACCAGCTTGGGTGGCATCCGGTGGAAATAGCGGTGGGCCAGATGGCCGGTGACGACACGGTCGTCCACTTCGCCTTTCGCCGCAAGATGGGCGGCGTCGCCCGCATCCGGACGACCGCGAGCGCGCATCAAGGCGTCGGGCAGACCGCCACCCGGCCCCGTATCAAAGGCAAGGACGGCCCCCGGTATATCGGGTCGATCAAAGCGCGGATCGACCCAGGTCAGCCGCGCCACGGCCCCGAGCGTGAGAAATGCCAAGGGCTGTTCGGCCCCCAGCCATTTTGCGAGCGCGAAGTGATAGAAAGGGGTCAGCGGGTCTCCCTGCCCGCCCAGTTCCAGATCGGCAGACCGGAAATCCCAGACGACGGGTCGGTCCAGCACCTCGGCCAGAGCCTGCCCGTCCCCGATCCGGCTTGCCGGATCAAAGCTCATCAGGTGGCCTTCAAAGCCGATAAGATCGACATCGTCGAACCCGCGCAGCAGGTCGGCGTGCGCGGTCCCGACGATCTGTGATGCGGGGCGGGTGTCCGCCCCAGGACCGCTTTCCGACACGGCATGAAGGGCCGCACGCTGACCTTCTGAAAAGGGTAGAAAGCCGGTGGCACCGAAACCGCTGATCGACACGCCGTCCGTCATCAGGGCAGCAGCACTTACCCCGTCCAGCGCCGCGCTGGAGATGGCGCCCACCGCCGTGACCACTTTGCCCTTGAACATCTGCTTTTCATGCCCCTTTTCCCCCCTTATAGAACGCGGACCAAGGCGCACCAAGGACGAACAGATGACCTATCACCCCAAGTCCGATTTCATGGCCGTGATGATGCAACGCGGATTTCTGGCCGATTGCACCGACTATCAGGGGCTGGACGACAAGCTGAGCAAGGAAACGGTTCCTGCCTATATCGGCTATGACGCGACCGCAAAGTCGCTTCACGTGGGTCACCTGATGAACATCATGGTGCTGCGCTGGCTGCAAAAGACCGGCCACAAGCCGATCACCCTGATGGGCGGCGGCACGACGAAGGTGGGTGATCCATCCTTCCGGTCGGACGAAAGGCCGCTGCTGGGGCCTGAACAGATCGAAGCCAATATCGACGGAATGCAGCAGGTCTTTGCCAAGTTGATCAGCTACGGCCCCGGCGAGACCGACGCGCTGATGCTGAACAACGCCGAATGGCTCGACGGTTTGAACTACCTCGATTTCCTCCGTGACATCGGGCGGCATTTCAGTGTGAACCGCATGCTGTCCTTCGAAAGCGTCAAGTCGCGGCTGGACCGCGAACAATCGCTGTCGTTCCTCGAGTTCAACTACATGATCCTGCAGGCCTACGACTTTCTGGAGCTGAACCGGCGCTACGGCTGCCTGTTGCAGATGGGCGGGTCCGACCAATGGGGCAACATCGTCAACGGGATCGATCTGACGCGCCGCGTGCTCGACAACGAAATCTACGGGCTGACCACGCCGCTTTTGACCACGTCTGACGGGCGCAAGATGGGCAAGTCGCAGGGCGGTGCGATCTGGCTGAATGGCGACATGCTGGCACCCTATGCGTTCTGGCAGTTCTGGCGCAATACGACCGATGCCGACACGGGCCGGTTCCTGAAGCTGTTCACGGAGTTGCCGGTGGACGAATGCGACAGGCTGGGCGCGCTTGCGGGGTCCGAGATCAACGAAGCCAAGATCATCCTTGCCAACGAGGTCACCACCCTGCTGCACGGGGCCGAGGCCGCAGAAGCCGCCGCCGCGACCGCGAAAGAGGTCTTCGAGATGGGCGGCGTGGGCGAGGACCTGCCGACGCTGACGCTGACCGCTGCAGAAATCGGGGACGGCATTTCCATCGTACAACTGATCACCCGCGCCGGTCTGGCCGCATCGGGCAAGGAAGCCAAGCGCCTGATCGCGGAAAACGGCGCACGGATGAACGACGCGCCGCTGACGGATGCCGGTACGATGGTTGGCCCCGCCGATCTGGCGCAACCGATCAAGCTGTCGGCGGGCAAGAAGCGTCATGCGCTGGTGCAACTGGGCTAAAGCGTTCCGCCTTTAACCTGAGGCATCAGCGAAAGGCGGAACGCGTGCAACGATTGAACGGAGCACCGCGTTTCGCGAAAATCTGTGAATCAGGTTTTTCGCGAAACGCTTTAGAACCATCGCAGGGCGGCTTCGACCGTCCAGAGAATGACGCCGACAGGAACCGCGGCGGCGACAGCGACCAGCGACGCCCCGAAAGCAGTCAGGCGTGGCGTTGGCGCGATATGGCGGGATGATGACGCAGCAATCATTCCGCCATTAACGCAGCCTTCAGTTTCTAAAGCCTTAATAGCTGCATGGATTTTTTGCCGCTTCAGCAATCACGGGCCTATGCCGACGCCTTGCAGCGGCTGGGACGCCTGCCGCGCTGGGTCGACAACGAAACAGCACGGATGCTGGTGATCTCGCGCGGGACCACCCTGACCTCGCGCGGACCGCTTTGGCGGACGCAGGATGCCGGCGAACAGACGGTCTTCTTGCGGCGGTTCGGACCGCGAATCGTCAATGCGGACAGCACGCCACCTGCAGTGCTGCGCGGTGCCGGATACCGGCAGGTGATCACAGCGGCGACCGTGGCCGTCCTGAGCCGGTCCAGTCCCGCCCACCCCAAATGGGATGCCGCACGCAGATGCAGCCACGAGTTGTCGCTGTCGACCGAAGCCTTGGGCGCGCACCATGCCGAACTGCTGCAGCAGGACCGAAGCCAGCAAAAGCAGCGCCGCTACAGGGGTTTGCCACCGGGTTTCATCAACGCCATGAGCCCTGATCTGGAGGTCCATATCGCGCGCCTTCAGGACCGGATCGTCGCATGGATGATCTTTGCAAGGCACCCGCCGAACGCGACCTACCTCATGGGCTGCACCACACCCGATGGTCGCCGGTCAGGCGCACATCACGCGCTGTTGCACCGCGCCAGGACGGCACTTGCCGCAGATGTGACCGATATCGACCTCGGCACGATCGACACCGAAACAGCGCCGGGGCTTGCACGGTTCAAACTGCGATCGGGCGCGCGGGTTCATCAGCTTGGTGGCACGTGGGTTCGTGTTCCGGGACTTTGATCGCGGCTTTTTAGGTGCTAGTGCCTAGCGCACCGTTTCTGGGGGCGTCATGATCCACTCGTCAACTTTCGCATTCGTCGCAATGACGCAAGCGCAGGCCGTCGTCCGATGACCCGCTATGTCGTCTATGATGTCTTCACGGACACCCCCTTTGGCGGCAATCAGCTGGCCGTCTTTCCTGACGCGTCCACCCTGCCCGAGGCGCAGTTGCAATCCATCGCGGCGGAATTCAACTTTTCGGAAGTCACCTTCGTCTATTCGCCCGATGATCCGTCCCACACCGCGCGCGTGCGGATTTTCACCCCGACCATGGAAATTCCATTTGCCGGACACCCGACCATCGGCACTGCCATCGCCTTGTCCGATGCAGGCCAGACCTCTCCGATGGTGCTGGAACTTGGGGTCGGGCCGTTGACCTGCCGCGTGTCCGAAGGCAAGGCTGCATTTACCACCAGCACCTCGTTCACGGCAGAAGCCTACCCCGACCCTGCACTGGTCGCAGCGGCCCTGTCCTTGCCGCAAGACGCCCTGCGTCTTGACCGGCATCCCCCCGTTCTGGGCGGCGTGGGGCTGGCCTTCGTGCTGGTGGAACTGGACAGCCGGTCGCTGTTGCGCAGGGCGCAACCCGCGGTCGCCGCGATCCGTGAAGGTGCTGCACTTTACCCCGCGGGGCTCGACTTTGCGATCTTCGCCTATGTCCGCGACGGGGCGCAGGTCGACGCCCGCATGTTCGCCCCTTTGGACAACATCCCCGAAGACCCGGCAACCGGATCGGCCTGCGCCGCGCTTGCCGCACTTCTTTCGGACAGCCAAGCGCGGCTCTCGATCCGTCAGGGCGAAGATATGGGGCGCCCGTCGCGGATCGAGACGCAGGCGACGGCGGAGAGTGTCACAGTCTTTGGCAGCGCTGTTCGCATGATGGAGGGACGTCTTGTCATCTAACGGGATTCTGGTCCGGCTCAGTCTGTGGTTCTAGGCTTCACACAAACAACGTGTCATCCTAGAAAGCCGGCCAAAGCCAAGGGGGGTGCATGGACAAGACAATCCTGAAACGCTGTGAAGCGGCGGGCCTTCGCATGACGGACCAGCGCCGCACCATCGCGGACGTGCTGGAAGGTGCGGATGATCATCCCGATGTGGAGGAGCTTTACAACCGCGCATCGACTGCGGACCCCCGTATTTCGCTTGCCACGGTTTACCGCACCGTCAAGCTGCTGGAAGAAACCGGCATACTGGAAAAGCACGAATTCGGCGACGGGCGCGCCCGGTATGAAACGGCCGATCGTGAGCACCACGACCATCTGATCGACATGCATTCGGGCGAGGTCATCGAATTCGTCGACCCCGAGATCGAGGCGCTTCAGGAAAAGATCGCGGCCAAGCTGGGCTACACCCTCAAGGGGCACCGACTGGAGCTTTACGGCGTCCCGGCCAAGAAAACCTAACCTGCCAGAAGGGTCGCCATGCCGGTGGCCATCGCCCAGACACACATCGCAGAAAAATAACGCATCTTTTCGGTCCTTGTTCAGTCACGGCAGCAAAAGCATTTTGTCCGCCCACATCAGGTATTCATCACTGAAACGCTGAAAATATCGTAAAGGTTTCAGCATCTCTGTGCGGAAACAGTGACTTTCCATCGGTGCGCCAAACGGATAGCCCCGACAGGCACAAAACGGTGAACCCATGGACAATCTGCGCGGCGCAATCCTGATGGTGGTGGCCATGTTCGGCTTTGCGGTCGAGGACATGTTCATCAAGCAAATGGCGGGCGCCCTGCCCGTCGGCCAGATCCTGACTCTTCTGGGGGCGGGCGGCGCATTGATCTTCGGGGCCGCGGTCAAGTTTCAGGGCAAGCAGATCTTCGGTCCGCAGTTTTTCAGCCCGATGGTGATGGCGCGCAACGGCTGCGAGATGTTCGGCACCGTGGGCTTCGTGACAGCCCTCGCGCTGACGCCGATTTCCGTCGCCTCCGCGATCCTACAGGCCACGCCGCTGGTCGTGACTATGGGGGCCGCACTTTTTCTGGGTGAAACGGTGGGATGGCGGCGCTGGTCGGCCATCGCGGTCGGTTTCGGAGGTGTCCTGCTCATCATCCGTCCGGGGACCGAGGATTTCGATCCCAATGCGCTTTTCGCACTGATGGCGGTCGTCGGTTTGGGCGGGCGCGATCTGCTCACGCGCCGATCGGGATCGGCATGTTCGCCTATTACACGATCGTTCTGGCAACCCGTGTCGGCGATCTCTCCTTCGTCTCGCCGTTTCGCTACACGCGGCTGGTCTTTGCGCTGGTGATCGGCGTTCTGGCCTTCGGCGAACGGCCCGATGCGCTGACGCTGACCGGGGCTGCGATCATCGTGGTGTCGGGCCTCTATTCGCTCTGGCGGCAGCGCCGCCGTCCCGCTTCCCTTGCGGAACAACCCTTGGTATGAGGCGGACAAATTGCCGCAAACTCTCAGGAGCCTTTCCATGTCCACGATCGTCGATATCCATGCCCGCGAAATCCTCGACAGCCGGGGCAACCCGACCGTCGAAGTGGACGTGACCCTCGAAGACGGCACCATGGGACGGGCCGCCGTGCCCTCGGGCGCCTCGACCGGCGCACACGAAGCCGTCGAACGCCGCGACGGGGACAAGAACCGCTACATGGGCAAGGGCGTGACCGAGGCTGTGGCCGCCGTGAACGGTGAAATCGCCGAGGAACTGCTGGGTTTCGAGGCGACCGAGCAGGTCAGCATCGACATGGCGATGATCGAACTTGACGGCACCGCCAACAAGGGCCGTCTTGGCGCGAACGCGATCCTGGGCGTCAGCCTTGCGGTCGCCAAGGCCGCCGCCGAATACACCGGCCAGCCGCTTTACCGCTACATCGGCGGCACCTCGGCCCGCGTTCTGCCCGTTCCGATGATGAACATCATCAACGGCGGCGAACATGCCGACAACCCGATCGACATTCAGGAATTCATGATCATGCCGGTCAGCGCGGACAGCATCCGCGAGGCGATCCGCATGGGCGCCGAAGTCTTCCATACCCTCAAAAAGGAACTGACCGCGGCGGGCCACAACACCGGCATCGGCGACGAGGGCGGCTTTGCCCCTGCCCTGAACTCGACCCGAGACGCGCTGGATTTCATCATGAAGTCCATCGAAAAGGCCGGCTACAAACCGGGTGAGGATATCTACCTTGCGCTGGATTGCGCCGCGACCGAATACTACGAGAACGGCAAGTACGAGATGAAGGGCGAAGGCAAATCCCTGACCTCGGAAGAGAATGCGGACTACCTTGCACAGCTGTCCACCGATTATCCCATCATCAGCATCGAGGACGGCATGTCCGAGGACGACTGGGACGGCTGGAAGCTTTTGACCGACAGGATCGGGGACCGCGTCCAGCTTGTGGGTGACGATCTTTTCGTGACCAATCCCGCGCGCCTGAAGGACGGGATCGCCAAGGGGTCGGCCAATTCGATGCTGGTCAAGGTGAACCAGATCGGCACGCTGACAGAGACGCTGCAGGCGGTCGACATGGCGCATCGGGCGGGCTTTACCAACGTCATGTCCCATCGGGCAAAGTACAACCAGCTGATCCGCATCGAGGAACTTCTGGGTGAAACCGCCGAATACGCGGGCCGTTCGATCCTGAAAGGCTGAACGAAGAAGGGGCCGCCCGTGCAAGGCAGCCCCTTTTCCACCAATGCGCGGGGTATTGCCCCTAGCACCGTGGAAGAATGTCGGCGCGATCGTCCGGTGCGCCGTCATTACCAAAACCCTACCGCCGACAGATCGTTCCCTTCAATCTGCTCCTGACACCCTTTTCTTGTGGCAGGGAAAGAAAAAGGGAGCCCGAAGGCCCCCTTTTCCGAATAAACGACTGATCGGGGATTAGTCCCACCAACCTTCGTCGACACCTTCCATGCTTTCCAGCTGATCTTGCGAGTACTGGGTCACATAGGCATATGTCTGGTCGTCAACGGCCGTCAGGCGTACCTCTTCGACGGGGATCATGACATGCTTGTCGCCGATGTCGAGGAAGCCACCGATTTCGGCCACGATACCGATCATCTGGCCATCACGGGACAGGACAATATCTTCGATCTCGCCGATGTTTTCCCAGTTGTCGCCAACCGTGTCGTACATCATGTTGGTGTCGTAGGCTTCGTTGTCCGCGTCCCAATCGTCCGGGTTCATGGTGTAGACGTTGCCGCCGGTGATGTCGCGGGTGCGGATCAGGTTCGCTGTGTCCATGCCCATCTCATCGTTGTCCATGGCCATGGTGTCGTCTTCCATGGTGGTCATGTCATCATCCGTCGCAGCAACGTGGGATTCGGCGAAACCGGCGTTGGCAGCCAAAGCAAGTGCCGCGGTCATGGCGGTTGTTTTCAAAAAGGTCATCGTTACGCTCTCCTTGTTTGCGTTCTGGGGTGACAACCGCCGTGCTGACCGGCAGTTCCGCTGCCATCCGGGTTCCATTGCTTAAGCAAAGCCAGTTTAGGAAAGGCCGAAATACTTGACCGCCGACGACATCATCGCTCATCTCGACCTCGCCCCGCACCCCGAAGGCGGCTTTTACCGCCAGACATGGATCGCCACGAACGAAGGCCGCCCGACCGGCACCTGCATCTATTTTCTGCTGAAAGCCGGTGGCGGCAGCCACTGGCACCGGGTCGATGCGACGGAAATCTGGTTCTGGCACGCAGGCGCCCCCCTGATCCTGTCGATAAGCGAAACCGACCAGGGACCGAA
>JAIVHI010000141.1 GCA_020201155.1 Loktanella sp.
CCGCTACAGCAAGGGACTGGTTTCCGCTGGAGAAGAGATGGGCATGGAGTGGAATGAAGAGACCTTCGTCGCCTATGTGCAGGATCCGACCGGCTGGATGAGAGAAACGCTGGACGACAACCGTGCCCGTAGCAAGATGGCTTACAAGTTGCGCTCGGATGAAGATGCGGCCGACGTCTGGGCCTATATCACCTCGCTTGATCCTGAGGCTGGCTCGTAAGCCAGCATCTGAAAAGGGGTCATGTACGGCCATTTGGCGAAAGCCCCCGGAGTGATCCGGGGGCTTTTTTTCGTGGGATATCTTCTTGCGGCGACCTGATCGTAAAAGGGCTGTGCCCCACCGGTTGGTACAGGAGGCCGCTGCGTTTCGTCGTAACCACACCATTGGCACCGCCTGCCTGACGCTGTGACGATGATTTAAGAGACGTCGCTAAAGACGTCATTAACGACGTCTCTTAGACGGGGTCTGGGATGCGCGGTGAAATTCTTGGGTTGGAGCGGCGGCGCTTCTGGCGTGATGATGACAAGCTTGAGATTGTCATGTCGGTCGGGATCAACGGGGCCACGGTGACACAGGTGGCGCAGCGCCATGAGGTAACGCGGCAGCAGATTTACGCGTGGCGGCATGACCTCAAGAAAAAGGGCCTGTGGTCTCCGGATGCCGGGGCGCTGTTCTTCCCTATGGACATGCCAGTTGCGGCCGGCGTGCCGGTGGCACAGGCACCGGTCGCTGCGGCACTGCCCTCGGTTGCGGTTGAATTGCGTCTGCGTGGCGGGCGCAGCTTGCATTTTGAAAGCACGATCGATCCGACCGCGCTGACGGGGCTGATCCGCGCGGTGGACGCGGCATGATCGGCCCCGGCACTGGTGTGCGTGTGTATCTGGCCTGCGGTGTGACGGATATGCGCAAGGGGATCGCGGGTCTGGCGGCGCTGGCCCAGGACGTGTTGCGGCAAAAGCCCGCCAGTGGTGCGGTCTTTGCGTTTCGGGGTCGTCGTGGTGACCGGCTGAAGTTGCTTTATTGGGATGGGCAGGGATTTTGCCTCTATTACAAGGTGCTTGAGCGAGGGCGTTTCCCTTGGCCGAATGCCCAGGATGGGGCAATGCGTCTGACCTCGGCACAGCTGGCGATGCTGTGGGAAGGGATCGACTGGCGGCGTCCGGATTGGGGTGCTCCGCCTGCCCGGGTGGGGTGATTTTGCTGCTTAATTTGCTTTGTTTCTATGGCGTTTTGGCCTGATTTTTGGTAGTCAGGGGCATGTCAAAGCCTGCTGAAAATCTGCCAGATGATCCCGCTGTTCTGAAGGCGATGATCGCAGCATTGCAAGCCGAGAACGCCAAGATCTCGGCCACATTACGGGTCCATGACCAGCTGGTTCAGGCCCTGCGCCTGCGGATCGCCAAGTTGCAGAAACTGGCCTTCAGCAAATCCTCGGAAAAGATCGAACGCGAGATCGAGCAGCTGGAACTGGCGCTGGAAGACCTATTGGTCGCGGTGGCCGAGGAAGATGACGCACCCATCGACGAAGGGCTGGATGAACCGTCACCGGACACTCCCGATGCGCCTGCTTTGCGCCGCCGCCCGCGTGTCTCGGACACAACCCCGCGCAAACGCCGCGAACTGGACCCCGGCACCTGCTGCCCGGACTGTGGTGGCGATCTGCGTGTGGTTGGTGAAGATGTCAGCGAACTGCTCGATATGATCGCCGCGCAGATGAAGGTGATCCAGATCGCGCGGATCAAGAAATCCTGCCGCCGTTGTGAGCGGATGGTGCAGGAACCAGCCCCCAGCCGCCCGATCCCGGGCAGCATGGCAGGGCCAAACCTGTTGGCGCAGGTGCTGGTCTCGAAGTTCGACGATCACCTTCCTCTCTATCGCCAGCACGAGATCTTTGCCCGCATGGGGGCAGACATTCCCGAAAGCACGCTGGTCGGCTGGTGCGGACGGGCGATGAAGACCCTGCAGCCGCTGATCGAAAGGATCGAGACTGACATCATGGCCAGCGACTTGCTGCATGCGGATGACACACCCATCCGGGTGCTGGATCGCAGCCTGCGCGACAAGGGGCTTGGCAAGGGTGTCAAGCAAGGCCGGATCTGGGCCTATGTGCGCGACCAGCGACCATGGGCTGGGTCATCGCCGCCGGGTGCAGTCTATCGCTTTGCGCCGGACTGGAAGGAAGAGCATGTTCTTGGCCATCTGGCCAATGCGCGCGGCATCCTGCAGGCGGATGGCTACAAAGGCTACGCCAAGCTCTACGCGGCTGAACCCGGTGAGAAACCGCGTTTGCGCGAGGCGGCCTGTTGGGCCCACCTGCGGCGTGACTTCCATGACTTCTGGTCCTCGACCAAATCCGAGATTGCCCGTGAGGCACTCGACCAGATCGGCAAGTTCTACGACATCGAGCGCGATATCAACGGTCAGCCCGCTGACGTCCGCTATGCGGCGCGGCAAAAGCTCAGCCGGCCCAAGGTCGAGGCTTTCTTTGCCTGGTCCGAACAGCAGCTTCTGCGCATCCCTGGCAAGAGCGATCTGGCCAAGGCATTCCGCTATGGACTCGCGCGGCAGGAGGCCTTCAGCCTGTTTCTAAGCGACGGGCGTGTGGCCATCGACAACAACCTGGCCGAACGTGCCCTGCGTCCGATTGGAATTGGCAGGAAAAATTGGTTATTTGCAGGAGCCGATACCGGTGCGGAAACCCTGGCGCGCGCAATGACGGTCATTGAAACGGCCAAGCTGAACGGTCTCGACCCGCTGGCATATCTTGCTGACATCCTCGACCGCATCCATGATCACAAGATCAACAGGCTGGATGAATTGCTGCCTTGGAACTGGGTGCCGATGGCATCTGTGACGAACAGTCAAGCCGCGTAAGCTGCGGTAGCAATGGCGTGGTTACTGAACAGCTCGCCACGCAGGAACTGGACCT
>JAIVHI010000142.1 GCA_020201155.1 Loktanella sp.
CGCGACATGGGGCGATCTGATGACCAGCGAGCAGGCATGATAGAACAATACAGGAACAAAGGCTTCGTGGCAACACGGTCATCTATATGTTGGCACTCCGGAACTAAAGGGATAAGCCTTCTTACGGATATGATGTATTTTCGTTGCCTAAGGCCTGGTTTTCGGTATCCTTGCGCCCCTACGAAAGTGGTGCACACGCTCATGACTTCGTTGCCATTCACAAGGCCGCCCCAATAACGCTTCGGCGTAAGCTTGGTGTCTGATTACCGCTTTTTGACGCGCAAAGCTCATAGGTATGCGCAAAGAAAGCGCGCGATAGATGTCAGCTTTGTCCGCACTGCCGACCTTCATCCTCCGAAAATGCTGCGCCATGGACGAATGACCGGTCTGGTGAAGCTGCGACGCGGCATCGGCGTGGTGGGTGGAAGGCAGCTCTGGGCCGTTTGGGGCGGAACCTTCTCAACGCCTTTAGGCCGGGCATGACATTTCGCAACATCGCGATATAGTTGCACTCAACTTAAACGAACCAGGATGATGCCTTGACGGCGTTGAATTACGAAGACTTGCCTCAGCTACAGCAAGAAGTTCAACGATTGCTGGGGCGATGTATGTTGCGGCTGCAACAGTATGAGCGGGTGATCAAGGTCTTGGTGGCGCATCATAGCCTCTCAGGACCGATTCATGACTTGGAGCGGGTTTGCACTGCACGAATTGACGGCACGGCCGGCAAGACGCTCGGCTCCTTAGTTGGCGAGCTCATCGGATCGTATGTTGTGGCCGATGGAATCAGGCCGCCCGAAGACGCGATGACCGACTCGCCAGAGGCCCCCGACTGGTTCGCCATGCATATGGCGGTTCGCCTTCCGGACACGGACTTCGCGCGGGTAGCGTGTGAACTGAGGGAAATGGTCGATCTGAGGAACGATCTGGTTCATCACTTCAACGTCTTGCATCTCGTGTGCAGTCGGCGTGGTTAGAACGCAGGCTGCCGGTATTCCTGTTTCTTTGTGAGCATCGCCCAGATGGCCCGAGCGGCCTTGTTGGCCATGGCGGTTGTTGCCAATCGGAATGGTTTGTCTGCGATGATCTTCGCCGTCCAGAGATCGACTTTCTCTGGCGAACGTTTCGCCATGACAGCGCGAGACGTCATGCCCACGACCAGCAGTTTGCGAATGTAGCGATCACCCTGCTTCGTGATCTTGCCTAGACGTTCCTTGCCGCCGCTGGATTTGTTGAGAGGGGTCAGTCCGAGCCAGGCCGCCAGATCGCGCCCTGTCCGGAACTGATGTGCGTCGCCAATCGTTGCGACAATTGCCGATGCCGTGATTGGTCCGATCCCAGGCATACGCATGAGCCGGCGTGCATCTGCACTCAGCAGGGCATGTTGTTCAATCATCTTCGTGTAACCCGCAATACGCTCGTTCAAGCCAATGAACTGATAGCACTGCATGCCGAGCATGCCGTTTGCGATATCCGGCATGTCCGGGTGATCTCCATCCAGATGGCGCTTGGCGAACGCTGTGACCGCCTCAATCCCAATCGGCAGAATATGCCCAAACTCGCGTAGCAAGCTGCGGATCATGTTGGCCATCTGGGTGCGCTGCCGGACAGCCAAATCGCGGGTGCGATGGATCGACAGAACCGCCTGTTGATCCTCAGTTTTGATCTCAACAAAACGCATCGTCGGACGCCTGACTGCCTCGCAAATCGCTTCCGCATCAACCGCATCTGTCTTTCCACGTTTGACGTAGGGCTTCACGTAGTTCGCTGGCATCAGCCTGACATCGTGGCCGAGCCTGCGTAACGTGCGACCCCAATGGTAAGCTGATCCGCAAGCTTCCATCCCGACAGTGCAAGGCGGCAAGGCTTCAAAGAACGCCAAAAGCTTCGCCCGCTTGATTGCCTTGTTGAAGATCACACGCCCGTTCTCAGAAATACCGTGAACTTGAAAAACATCCTTAGCCAAATCCAGGCCGATTGTCTTAACTGTCATTGGGTGGCTCCTTTCCTAGCAGTCAACAACAACTGCACTTTGGCACACATTCGATGCCGGTGGAGCAGGAGCCACCCACCTCATCCGCTAAGGGCCGTCACCGGCGACCAAGCCGTCCTAATCTTGCAAGCTGCGCCAACATTTTTGACCCTGAGTCTGCGGATCCTGTGCCGCCTGCAGAACCCGCTTGCCCCATGCCTTGCCTTACTGGCATCTGCTGCACGCCGAAGAACTGCCGCGCCCGTAGCGCTGCATATTCCGCTCCGCTCGCCCCTCCGATCAGATATCGATTGTAGGACTGTTGGCTGCCCATGGCTGCGCGGGCGAAACTGTAGCCGCCGCCGAGACCGCCGGAGAGGGCGGGCATCATTATGTTGCCTGAGATTGCGCGCACGATGAACGGCGTGGCGATGATGAACCCCTTGGCCATGAGGACCATCATGAAGAACGGAATGAGCGCGCCGATATTGGTGGCCCCTTCCGGGTCGCCCAACTCGCCAATAAGTGCCGAGGACACCCCGGTGATTGTCGCGAACACACCTGCCACAATGATCGGGTAGAGCGCGAAGGAAACCAACGCGGACAGCCAGCGCGCGAAATAATCCTTGGTCACCTCAAAGAGTGTCAGGAAGATCATCACCGGTGCGATACCGATCAGGAGCGCGATCATCAGGCGCGAGGCGACCAGGATGAATGCGGCCAGCCCGCCGAGGATCGAGAGCAGGAGGACACCGGCGATGTCGAGCATGGCGCCGGCCATCCAGTTCAATTCGGACCCGGCCGCGTTCAGATAGTTGCCGAGTTCCGCGATCAGCCGGTCGAATTCCTCGGCGAAGGTGCCAGAGGGGCCAGGACTGCCGCCCCCGACCGAGGCAACCAGCGCGCCGGCGATGCTGTCGATCCCGGCCAGGATGGCGGAGGAGAGCGTTGCCGCAACCGCGCCGAACTGGGTTTCAGCGGCGGTGTCGAGATAGGCTTGAGAGGTTTCAACGAAGTAGGTGACGACACTCATCGCAAGGCCACCTTACCAATTTCCTGCGGCGTCGCAGAGGACCTTGGCGGCAGGGCGGGCGGCGTTGGCGCGACGGTTGTAACCGTCCGAGGCTTGCAGCATTTCCCACCGCTCAGAACCGGCATGGTTGTCGTGGAAGGTGGTCTGGGCCTCTTCCCATGACGGAAACCGGATGTCGCAGGTGCAGCTGCCGGTCTCAATGATGCGCTCAAGGTTCTGGGCGCGGTAGATGTCCTGAATTAACACGCGCTGGTAGGCTTGGCGTAGGGGGATCTCTTGCATCCAGACAGGCTCAACGGGGCGGTCTGGACAGACATCGAAGCTGCGCTCCAAGGTTGGCACCAGGTCGCGCTCGGCGAACGCGGGGGCAGCCGTCAGGCTCAGGGCCAGCGCGGTCACGGCAAGGCGAAACCGTGTCACCCTCATGCTGCGGCACCAACGATTGTGGTTTCGCGTTTCAGAAAGACCGTGTGCCCGACATTGGCGAATTCCGAGGAGCTGATCGACACGACCTCCCACCCGTCTGCGCCCTTCTCGTTCAGGCAGGCCTGCATGTCGGCAAGGCTGGTTTTGCGGGTCATGGGGAAGGACCGGATGTCGTATTCAAAGGTTTTCATGGGGGTGCCCTTTCTGATCTGCGCCGGGGAGGTAGAATTCGGTGATGCCGCGCTTGCCGTCATGGCGACCGGCCTGGATGATCACGTCGATGGAGTTCTCGATGTATTGGATCATGTCCGCATAGGTCATCGGGATTTCGGTCTTGAGCGCGGCGATGGCGAGGCGCTGCACGGCAAGCTGCGGGGTTTCGGCGTGAAGCGTGGTCATGGACCCGCCATGGCCGGTGTTGATCGCTTCCAGAAAGGTCATGGCCTCGCGGCCGCGCACCTCGCCGAGGATGATCCTGTCGGGGCGCAAACGCAGGGTGGCGGTCAGCAGCACATCGGCGGTCTGGAACGCGGCATCGCGGTTGGCGATGAGCGTCACAGCATTCGGCTGGGTCGGCAAAAGCTCGGCGGCGTCCTCGATGGTGACGATGCGTTCTTGTCCGGGCACGTGCGAGAGGATCTTGCGCGCGGCCACGGTCTTGCCGGTGGATGTGCCACCCGAG
>JAIVHI010000028.1 GCA_020201155.1 Loktanella sp.
CCCAGTTCTCGTCGATCTTGTCGAAGTTGATCTCGGGGAACACGAGGTGCTCTTTCAGGCCGGTGGCGTAGTTGCCACGACCGTCGAAGCTTTTGCCGGACACGCCGCGGAAGTCGCGGATCCGCGGCATGGCGACGGTGATCAGGCGGTCAAGGAATTCGTACATCCGGAAGCCGCGCAGCGTGACCTTGGCACCTAGGGGCATGTCCTCGCGGACGCGGAAGCCGGCGATCGACTTCTTGGCCTTGGTCGTCATGGCCTTCTGACCGGCAATGATCGTCAGATCCTGCTGGGCAGAGACGGCTTTCTTGCTGTCACGGACAGCTTCCGCACCACAGCCGATGTTCAGCACGATCTTGTCGAGCTTGGGCACCTGCATTTCGTTGGCGTAGCCGAATTCCTCTTTCATCGCAGCGCGGATGGTGTCGCGGTACTGCTGAAGAAGGCGCGGGGTGTAGCTTGCGTTATCGAGCATCAGATCACGTCTCCCGTGGTCTTGGCGAAACGCACCTTCTTGCCGTCTTCCTCGCGGAAGCCGACGCGGCTTGCTTTGCCGTTGGCATCGACAATCGCCAGATTGCTCAGCTGGATCGGCATCGCTTTGGGCGTGCGTCCACCTTCATTGCTCTGGGATTGCTTTTCGTGACGGATGGCCATGTTCACGCCGTCGACAACGGCCTTGCCGGCCTTTGGATCGACGGACTTGATCTCACCGGTCTGACCTTTGTCTTTACCGGCCAGAACGATGACCTTGTCACCTTTGCGGAGTTTGGCAGCCATATTACAGCACCTCCGGGGCGAGCGAGATGATCTTCATGAAGTTCTTCGCGCGCAACTCGCGAACCACCGGCCCGAAGATGCGGGTGCCGACAGGCTCGTTGTTGTTGTTGAGGATGACGGCGGCGTTCCGGTCAAAGCGGATCGCTGTGCCGTCGTCACGGCGGACTTCCTTGGCGGTGCGGACGACGACGGCCTTGCGCACGTCACCCTTCTTCACGCGACCGCGCGGGATCGCTTCCTTGACGGAGACGACAATGATGTCGCCCACCGACGCATAGCGCCGATGCGAGCCGCCCAGGACCTTGATGCACTGAACCCGGCGGGCGCCGGAGTTGTCAGCTACATCCAGATTGGTCTGCATCTGGATCATGGGTTTTCCTTTGTTCGACCTATGAGGTTAATCCCGATTTCCGACCGGGCCCCCAGGGTTTCGGTTAAAAGAGAAGCGATCAGGCGTTGATCACTTCCCAGCGTTTCGTTTTCGACTTCGGTGCACATTCCTGAATGCGGACGGTGTCACCGACGTTGAAGGCGTTGGTTTCGTCGTGAGCCCGGTACTTCTTGGACTTCCGGACGGTCTTTTTCAGCAGCGGGTGCTTGAAGCGACGCTCGACCGAAACGGTGACGGTCTGTTCGTTCTGGTTCGAGGTGACAACACCTTGGAGGATTCTTTTGGGCATCAGTTGGCCTCCCCTGCGGCTTCGCGAGCCTTTTCGTTCAGGATGGTGTTCACGCGGGCAACGTCACGCTTGACGGTGCGAATGCGTGCTGTGTTTTCCATCTGGCCGGTGGCCTGCTGGAAACGGAGGTTGAAGGCCTCTTTCTTGAGATCTTTCAGCGCATCACGCAGCTGATCGGGGCTTTTGCCCCGCAGTTCAGTGGCGTCCATCGGACGGCTCCTTTTCAACATCACCGGAAGGCCCCTTTCAGGGTGACCTGATTCCCGGTGGAGGTGGGTAGAAGTGGGCCGTATAGGAGGGTTTCACCCTTCACGCAACCCTTTCCGGCAAGGAATGCGCCACCTCTCGCCAAGCTGCAAAACAACGGGTAGTTAGCGCCATGACCAAACTCATCCCCCTCTTCACCACCCCGCTTTACCGTGCCCCGTTGGGCGCCATCGACACCGCCGAACTCGAAGCGTCCTGTCTCTCGATCGCAGAGGACGACGAGGCCGGGCAAGAATGGTGCGAGGCGCAGGGCTATCCCGGCTACACGTCCTATGCCTCGCTGACCGACCTGCCTTGGCGGTTTCCGATCTTCAAGGATCTGAAAGCCGCGTTGGACCAGCATGTCGCGACCTTCGCAGCCGACCTTCACTTCGATCTGGGCGACAAGGCGTTGAAGCTGGAGGACCTCTGGATCAACATCCTGCCCGAAGGCGGCATCCACACCGCGCATATCCATCCCCATAGCGTGATTTCAGGGACCACCTACGTGGCGATGCCCAAGGGCACGAGCGCGATCAAGTTCGAGGACCCCCGGCTTGCGATGATGATGGCGGCCCCCACCCGCACGAAAGACGCGCCCGCCCATCTGCGGCAGTTTCACTATGAAAAGCCTGATGTGGGCGACGTGCTGCTTTGGGAAAGCTGGCTGCGCCACGAGGTTCCGATGAACATGTCCGAGGACGAGCGGATCAGCGTCAGCTTCAATTACAACTGGGGCTAAAGGCCGTCACTCAAAACATCGGGCAAAGAAAAACCCCCGCCGATCACTCGGCGGGGGTCTTTCGTTTCTATGTGGACGACTGGCTTACCAGTCTTCGCGCTGGACCGTGCGGGTCTTGACCGGCAGTTTCATCGCGGCAAGGCGCAGGGCCTCGCGGGCGACGTCTTCACCGACACCGTCGATCTCGAACATCACGCGGCCCGGCTTGACTTTGCAGGCCCAGAAATCGACCGAACCTTTACCCTTACCCATACGCACTTCGATGGGCTTGGAGGTGACGGGCAGATCCGGGAAAATCCGGATCCAGACGCGGCCCTGACGCTTCATGTGACGCGTCATGGCACGACGTGCGGCTTCGATCTGGCGCGCGGTGATGCGCTCGGGCTCAAGAGCCTTGAGACCGAAAGTCCCGAAGTTCAGATCGGACCCGCCTTTGGCAAGACCCTTGATCCGGCCTTTGTGGGCCTTCCGGTATTTGGTACGCTTTGGCTGAAGCATGGTTCAGGTCTCCTTAGCGACGGCCGGCGCCGCGAGGGATGGAACCCTCTTGGAGCTCAGCATGTTTACGGTCACGCGCAGAGGGATCGTGGTCCATGATCTCGCCTTTGAAGATCCAGACCTTGATGCCGATGATGCCGTAGGGCGTCATCGCCTCGTAGAGCGCATAGTCAATGTCGGCCCGCAGGGTGTGCAGGGGCACGCGGCCCTCGCGGTACCATTCGGTCCGGGCGATCTCGGCGCCGCCAAGGCGGCCAGCAAGGTTCACACGGATGCCCAAGGCACCCATACGCATGGAGTTCTGCACGGCGCGCTTCATGGCACGACGGAAGGACACACGGCGTTCAAGCTGCTGACCGATGTTTTCGGCAACCAGGGCTGCGTCCAGTTCGGGCTTGCGAACCTCGACGATGTTGAGGTGCAGTTCCGACTTGGTCAGATTACCCAGCTTTTTGCGCAGACCTTCGATGTCCGCACCTTTCTTGCCGATGATGACACCGGGGCGGGCTGCGTGGATCGTGACGCGGCACTTCTTGTGCGGACGCTCGATGATCACGCGGCTGATGCCGGCCTGACGGCATTCCTTCCGGATGAAGTCCTTGATCGCAAGGTCTTCCAGAAGCATGTCGCCATAGTCCTTGGTATCGGCATACCAGCGGCTGTCCCAGGTGCGGTTGACCTGGAGACGCATGCCGACGGGGTTAACTTTGTTACCCATTAGGCTTCTCCCTCCACTTGACGCACCTTGATGGTGATTTCCGAGAACGGCTTGATGATCTTGCCGAACCGGCCACGGGCACGGGGACGACCGCGCTTCATGATCAGGTTCTTGCCGACATAGGCTTCGGCGACGACCAGTTCGTCGACGTCAAGGTTGTGGTTATTCTCGGCGTTGGCGATCGCGGACTGAAGACATTTCTTCACGTCCAGCGCGATCCGCTTCTTGGAGAAGGTCAGGTCCGTAAGGGCCTTGTCCACCTTCTTGCCACGGATCAGCTCGGCGACGAGGTTCAGTTTCTGCGGGGACGTACGGAGCATGCGCAGTTTTGCCATTGCTTCGTTGTCGGCCACGCGGCGGGGATTCTTATCCTTGCTCATGGCTTACTTCCGCTTCGCTTTTTTGTCAGCCGCATGACCGTAATAGGTCCGCGTCGGCGAGTATTCACCGAACTTCTGACCGATCATGTCTTCGCTGACGTTGACGGGGATGTGCTTCTTGCCGTTGTAGACGCCGAAGGTCAGGCCCACGAACTGGGGCAGGATCGTCGAACGTCGCGACCAGATCTTGATCACATCTTTACGGCCGCTTTCGCGGGCGGCTTCGGCCTTCTTGAGGACGTAAGCGTCCACAAAAGGCCCTTTCCAGACGGAACGCGTCATAAATTAGCGTCCTTTCTTCTTGGCGTGACGCGAGCGGACAATCAGGCTCTGCGACGCTTTGTTCTTGTTGCGGGTACGCTTGCCCTTGGTGTCCTTGCCCCAGGGTGTCACCGGGGTCCGACCACCGGAGGTCCGGCCTTCACCACCACCGTGCGGGTGGTCGATCGGGTTCATCGCGACACCACGGACCGACGGACGCACACCCTTGTGGCGGATACGACCGGCCTTGCCGAAGTTCTGGTTGCCGTTGTCCGGGTTCGACACGGCACCGACGGTGGCCATGCATTCCTGACGGACCAGACGCAGTTCGCCCGAAGACAGGCGGATCTGGGCATAGCCGCCATCACGACCGACGAACTGGGCATAGGTGCCAGCCGCGCGTGCGATCTGCCCGCCCTTGCCGGCCTTCAGCTCGATGTTGTGGACGATCGTACCGATGGGCATGCCCGAGAACGGCATCGCGTTCCCCGGCTTGATGTCGGCCTTGGCCGAAGCCACGATCTTGTCGCCCACGGCAATGCGCTGCGGTGCGAGGATGTAATTCTGGGTGCCGTCTTCGTACTGGATCAGCGCGATAAAGGCGGTGCGGTTCGGGTCATATTCGATTCGCGCGACAACAGCGGACATGTCCAGCTTGTTACGCTTGAAATCGACGATCCGGTAAAGACGCTTTGCGCCTCCACCACGACGACGCGAGGTGATCCGTCCGGTGTTGTTCCGGCCGCCCGACTTGGTCAAACCCTCGGTAAGGGATTTGACAGGACGTCCTTTCCAAAGCTCCGAACGGTCGATCAGCACCAGCCCACGCTGGCCCGGCGTCGTCGGCTTATACGACTTGAGTGCCATGTTAGCTTCTTCCGTTTGCTTGGCGGACCGAAGCGCAAGCGCCCGATCCTGATGTTGAAGGCCCCCGAAGGTGCCCGGTTTGTTAAGATATGTCGGGGTGACCCCCGACCTACCCTGTTGCCCGTAAGGCGGGGTTCACCCCGCCGTCCCGACATAAACACGAAGCCCCGGACGAATCCGAGGCTGGGTGTTCGTGGGCTATAGTAGGTCAACCGCAGCGTGGCAAGGGCCGGGGCGTCAATAGTCCTGACACATTGATAACCTCAGTCCGTCGCGACGATCTGTGTCCCGTCGAACTTCACCAGACGCGCCTGCCCGGCAAGCAGCTTCCGCAGGATCAACGGCGTCTGTGCCGCCTCGTATCCAAAACGGCTCCATGCACGCTTTCGTTTCGACCCCACGTTGCGCACCGCGGCGATATCGGAGACCGTCGTCGGATCCTGCTGCGCGACAGGGGGATCGAGTACGGCGTAAGGTCCGCCCCAGAACCCCGGTACGGCGCGCGGGTAGAAAAGAAAGTGGTCAATGGGCACTCGAATGGCAGAGCGGTAGTCCAGAAGACGGCGGGCGAGATCTCGTGTTATCACATAAGCCGCCGCACCCGCCAGAATCTGGAAGGAGTCGCGCAACGCAAATCCATCGCTCAACGGGACGGTCCTACCCACGAACGCCCCTTTGGTCATCGTGTCGAATAGCTCCAGCTTCACAAGGCCATAGCCCGCCAGATGGGCAGCAGACAGGTCGGCAAGCACCTGACGCGTCGACGGAGCGAGAACAACATCATCCTCAAGCACGACGGCGTGATCGCCAGCCGACGGATCGTCAACGAAGGTTTTCCAGGTCTTGAAGTGACTGAGTGTGCAAGCAACGGTGCCGTCCGACATTTCGCCCGTCGGACCTTTGCGCATCATGTCCTGCGCCAGCGTGGAGAAATCCGCGGCCGCCGCGTCGACAGCCGCGATGCGCGTCACATCCAGCCCACGCGCCTTGGCCAAAGCATCCATCCGGTCGCGCCGGTCGGGCCGCCGGTCGAGATTGATATAGTACGTCCTCACCAAACACCCCGCGACCAGTTGAAACCATTTAGCACAAAGATCAGTGGAACCCATGATATCCACGACGCATCTTCATACGAAACGGGCCCAAAATACAAAAGGCCCCGCCGTTGCCGGCGAGGCCTTGATTACGTTCGACTTGCGACCCTCAAAGGCCGGTCGAGATATCGATCGTGTTGCCCTCTTCGAGCGTCACATAGGCTTTCTTGACGTCTTTCCGCGTGCCCATCTGGCCCCGGAACCGCTTGACCTTGCCCTTGGTGATGGACGTGTTCACGGCCTTCACCTTGACATCGAACAGTGCCTCGATGGCCTGCTTGATCTGCGGCTTGTTCGCATCGATGGCGACCTCGAAGACAACGGCGTTCTGTTCGGACGCCATCGTGGCCTTCTCGGTGATCACCGGCTTGCGGATCACGTCGTAGTGCTTTGCATCAGCGCTCATTTCAGACGAGCCTCCAGTGCTTCGACACCGGCCTTGGTGATGACCAGAGTGTCGCTTTTCAGGATGTCGTAGACGTTCGCGCCCATGGACGGCAGAACGTTCACGCCATTGAGGTTGGCGGCGGCGCGCTTGAAGTTCTCGTTCACGTCGGCACCGTCGATGATCAGCGCACGCTTCCAGCCGCGATCCGTCACCTGCTTGGCGAGGAGCGAGGTCTTGGCGTCCGCCAGATCGATGCTGTCGATGACGACCAGCTCACCGGCCGCCTGCTTGGCGGACAAGGCATGCTTGAGACCCAGCTTGCGGAACTTCTTGGTCAGCTCGTGCGCGTGGCTGCGCGGGGTCGGGCCCTTGTAGACACCACCCGAGCGGAAGATCGGTGCCCCGCGGGAACCGTGGCGTGCGCCGCCGGTGCCCTTCTGGCGATAGATCTTCTTGGTGGAATAGGACACTTCCGAACGACCCAGGGTGTCGTGTGTTCCCTGCATCGCCTTGTTGCGCTGCCAACGGACCACGCGGTGGAGGATGTCCTTGCGTGGCTCGAGGCCGAAGATGGCGTCGTCAAGCTCGACCGAGCCTGCGGTGCCGCCGTCAAGTTTGATGGCATCAGTTTTCATTGTTGTCGCCTCCTTCCGGCGCTTGGCTCTTGACCGCGTCGTCCGCGGCCAGGTCAGCTTCGGCCTCTTCCAGAGCGGCCTGTTCCGCTTCGGCGGCTGCCTTCGCGGCGGCTTCCTCGGCGGCAGCGGCTTCGGCTGCGGCTTCTTCGGCCAGACGCTTGGCTTCGTCGTCCAGCGACTTCAGGCCTGCGGGGTAGATGACGTTTTCAGGAGTCGGCTTCTTGACCGCATCCTTCAACGTGACCCAGCCACCCTTGGAGCCGGGAACGGCGCCCTTGACCATGATCAGACCACGCTCGGGGTCGGTCTTGACCACCTGCAGGTTCTGGGTGGTGACACGGGCGGCGCCCATGTGACCGGCCATCTTCTTGCCCTTGAACACCTTGCCGGGGTCCTGACACTGACCGGTGGAGCCGTGCGAGCGGTGCGAGATCGACACACCGTGCGTCGCGCGCAGGCCGCCGAAATTGTGCCGCTTCATGGCACCGGCGAAACCCTTACCGATCGAGGTGCCGGATACGTCGACGAACTGGCCTTCGAAGTAGTGGTTCGCTGTGATTTCCTCACCGACCGTGATGGTGTTCTCGGGGGCGACGCGGAATTCGACGACCTTGCGCTTGGGCTCGACACCCGCCTTCGAGAACATGCCACGCTGGGCCTTGTTCACGCGCTTGACCTTGGCATTGCCGGCGCCCAACTGGACAGCGGTATAGCCATGATCGTCAGCAGAGCGGGTTCCGACAACCTGAAGGTTCTCGAGCGACAGCACGGTCACCGGAATCTGGCGCCCGTCGTCCATGAACAGCCGGGTCATGCCCAGCTTCTTTGCAATCAATCCTGTACGGAGCATTCAAATATCCTCCTTACACGCTGATCTGCACGTCCACGCCGGCGGCGAGGTCGAGCTTCATGAGGGCGTCCACGGTCTGCGGCGTGGGGTCGACGATGTCCAGCAGGCGCTTGTGCGTGCGGATTTCGAACTGGTCGCGCGACTTCTTGTCGATGTGCGGACCGCGCAGGACGGTGAACTTTTCGATCTTGTTCGGGAGCGGGATCGGCCCGCGCACGCTGGCGCCGGTGCGCTTGGCGGTCGAGACGATTTCCTGGGTAGATGCGTCAAGGACGCGGTAGTCAAACGCCTTGAGGCGGATGCGGATGTTCTGGCTGGCTGCCATGTGACATCACCCTTCTGTCGAGGGTCCCAACGGAGAGGAGGAAGCGGGCTCATCCCGGCCCCTCATCGCGTCGTATGGTCCAAAGGCTTTGCATGGCATGCACGCGACCCTTCGGATTTGGCGCGTATATTAGAAGGCAGGCCGAGATGGCAAGGGGCAATTTGAAAAAGCGTAAGGCTTGTCGGACGACAGTGGAAAACCCGGGTCGCAATGCGCGGAAAGGACCGGGGCCGTCCAGATTGACCGGTGCCACATCAAACGGCAAACCACGCCTGTGCGGCTTTCAGATCGGACGGCCGGCCAAGCAGGTAGCCCTGAGCCAAGTCCACACCCAAAGTCGACAAAGTCTCGAGCTCTGCGGCAGTTTCAACCCCCTCGGCGACAAGACTTGCCGTGGTAGATGCCGCGAAATGCGCCAACCCGCGCACCATGGACTGCTGTGCAGTATCGCGATCGATGTTACGCACCAGTTCCATATCCAGCTTGATCAGACTGGGCCGCGTTTTCAGAATATGGCTCAACCCCGAATAACCGGCGCCAACGTCATCGATCGCCACCCGAATACCAGTCTGCACCAGTGAATGCAGTTCAGCGGCGAAGGGGACGTAGTCTTTGACGATCTCGTGTTCTGTCACTTCAAGGACGATCCGGGTCGCGGGCAGACCCGCGAACAGGGCCGACAGACGCCCTGACGCGATGGTCACGGGGGACGCATTGACCGAAAGATACACCGGTTCGGGGAGATGCTTCAAAAGGCCGAGGGCCCGGGCGATCACCGCCAGTTCGAGATCGATATCCTTGCCCACCAGTCTTGCATCGTCGAACCAGAGGTTCGGTGGACGATAGGGGATGCTATCGAAGCGACAAAGCGCCTCGAACCCGCAGGGGGTGGCCTGACCGATCGGAATGATCGGTTGCAGGGCGATGTCGTAATTCCTGCTGTTCAGAAAATTGTCTATCGCAGCGTGTGCCATGTCGCGGGCGTGACGAAGGTCGATATCCGCATGTAACTGACGCTTCGCCACGTTGGAGAATGTGTGCATGACTTTCAGGTCACGGTCATTCAGCGATCTGTTCGGCCTTGGACTGAGACAACAGAACATGCCGTAGACACTGCCGTCGGGGCGATGGACCGGGACGCTGACGTGGCTTCTGACCGGGATATCGTGGGTAATGGGAATGGTCAGGGCCAGTGGTTCATCGTGGGTATCCTGAATCACGTTCGGTAGTCGACCATCCAGAATGTGTTGGCAGTAGATATCGCTCAGGGCGCGGCTATCGCCCGGCTTGATCATCTCTTCCAGACCTGGCGCACTGACCGCCCTGAAAATTGCATGCCCGTCGACGAATTCGGAAAGGTAGGCGACCTCCATCTCCAGATGTTCCCGCACGGTCTTCAAGGCGAGATCCACAAAATCATGGGAACCGACCGCTGATGTCTTTGGGCCAATCGCCTCACCGAGCCACTGCATTGTCATTTGGGGCCTGCCTTTTCTCCACTGTACACGACAAATGCACCCTGAGGATTAAGGCCGGGTGAAAGAGAGACGCTCCACTTTCAAAGCGGTTCCACGAAAAAGGCCGCAGCTTGTGCTGCGGCCTTTTGCTTTGAGCGAGGATCGCGCTGGGGCTTGCGCCCAAGCCGCGTCTTACTCGACGATCTTCGACACGACACCGGCGCCGACGGTCCGGCCGCCTTCGCGGATGGCAAAGCGCAGGCCGTCTTCCATCGCGATGGGCGC
>JAIVHI010000143.1 GCA_020201155.1 Loktanella sp.
TCCTGCACGGCTCACCACTGCAACTTAACCATTTGTCTTCCGGGCTTTCGTGCTAGCTGATTCCTGGCAATGCAAGGAGAGCGTGGTGGAACTGTCACCTGATTGGGAATTCGTGGCCGATACGGTCATGGGCGGTGTGTCGACAGGCCAGTTGCGCGCCATGACGGTGGCCGGGCGAGAGGCCATGCGGTTGACCGGGGATGTCTCTTTGGAGAACGATGGTGGCTTCGTGCAGATGGCGGCAGATCTGGGCGGCTCGGGCGGCGTTCTGGATGCCAGTGAGTTTATGGGTGTTGAGATCGATGTGATCGGTGACGGGCAGTCCTATGATCTGCGGCTTCGCACGAATGACCTTTCGCGTCCTTGGCAATCCTATCGTGTCGCCTTCACCGCGACACAAGACTGGCAGACCCTGCGTTTCGCCTTTTCGGAGTTCGAGCGGAACAAGACGGATGTGCCGTTCGATGCTGGCCGCTTGCGCCGCATCGGTATCCTTGCGGTCGGGTCGAAAATGCAGGCCGATGTGGCCATCGCAGGTCTGCGGCTTTACGCGTGACCGGCCGCGCGGGCGACGGCTGCGATGGCGATCTCGACGTCTTCGGGCGTCGTTCGGTGATTCGTGATGGCAGCGCGCAGGCAGGTGACGCTTGCCCCGCCGATCTCGGCGAGGGTCGTTGAAAAAACCGCGACGCCCGCGTTCTGCAAATCCTGGGATATCCGCATATTCAGCCTGCTTTGTGCATCCGGCGACAGCCGGGTATCGGCAGTGAAGACGCAAAGATTGGACACCACCGGTGCGGCCAGCTGCATCTGCGGCGCGGCAGTTACCAACGCACCCATCTGTGCGGCACGTTCGCAATTGGCCGTGACGGTCCGTCCCAGTTTCGCGGTGCCGTGTGCCTTGATGGCTGTCCACACCTTGAGCGCCCTGTTCCCGCGCGACAGGTCCACACCATAGTCGCAGAACCACGGATCGCCACCGGCAAGGCCGCTGTCCATGCCGGTCAGATAGGCGGGACGTGCGGCGAAGGCGGCGCTGTGCTCGGCCTCGTTGCGGATCAGCACGATCCCGCAATCGTAGGGCACGGCCATCCACTTGTGAAAATCGCAGGCCATGCTGTCGGCACGCCCGATCCCGTCGGTCAGCTGGCGGTACGGGGCGGCGGCCAGACGGGTCCAGGCCCCGAAGGCCGCGTCGATGTGCAGCCATAGCCCCTGATCCCCGGCGATGTCCGCGAGGGCGTTCAGGTCGTCAGCCTGCCCGGTGGTCCGCACATGCGTCAGCGCGCGCACCCGCGCCGCCTGCAAGGCAATGACGGTCGCCTGCGACGTGCCCGTGACCAGCACGCCCGAGGTATCTTCAGGGAAGCCCATCTGGCGGCGGGTCCAGTCGATGACCTCGCGTTCGACATAGACCATGCCGTGATCGCGCCCGCCGCAGTTGGCGTTCATCGTGGCTGCGACCATTTCGGACAGGATGCCCTCGGCCATGCCCGTGCCGTGGACCCAGCCGAAGAACCGCGGATGCGTATTTCCGGTGGCATAAGGCATCATCCGGTCCTGCAGGGCGTCCACGATCTCGGCGGTGGTTTGTCCCGGTTCGTCGTCGCCCAACCGGTAGCCGGCGCGCACTTCTTGCGGCACCGGCTGCCACGGGCGGTTGCGCGCGTCCTCCAGCCGGTCGAGGCTGCTATCGAGCAACCTGTGGGCCTCGGCCCGGAAGGCGTCCCAATCGGTGGGGTCGAGGCTGTCGGTCATATGTCGCTCCCGTTTCGCAAGGCAATCGTCACTTCGGCGACCTCGGCGTCGGTCAGGCCATAGGTGTCACGGGCGATCTCTTCCGAGATATAGCCACGCGCCAGATCGCGCTTGACCGCGCTGCGGTCGCGCCGGGCCGGATCGCCATAGCCCGCCCCGCCCGGAAAGGCCATTTCGACACTGCGTCCGTGCGGGACGAACTGCTTGCCCTTGCCCCGCATGGCGGTGCCGTCGTCCTGCCCAATCTGCGTTGCACCGCCAGATTGCCCGCCGTGGCGCCCTTGGGCCGGGTGATCGACCCGGTCGAGCATGGCCTGAAAGTCGAACTCGTGCCCTTCGCGCGCACCGACGGTCATGTATTGCCCCAGCCCGCCACGCTGCTTGCCCGCACCGCCGGAGTCCGGGCGCAGTTCCTTGCGCCAGATGATGACGGGGCCTGCGTGTTCGGTCGCCTCGACCGGCATCGTCATGACGCCCGACGGAAAGGCGGTGGCGTTGAGCCCGTCGAAACCGGGCCGTGCGCCGGCGCCGCCGGAGTTGAAGGTCAGCACCTCGGCCCTGCGCGCGCCTGCAGGTGCTGGGGCGTCGCTGCGGGGCCGCACACTGACCTGGAAGTTGCACAGACAGCCTGCGCCTTCAGCGGGCACAAGGCCGGGCAACAGCTGATCAAGCGCGCCGTAAACCGTGTCGGGGACGAAATGCCCGATGATGTGCCGCAGGGCCACGGGCGCGGGGTGGACGGCGTTGACGATGCTGCCTTCGGGGGCCGTGACCTCGAATGGGGCCAGAGACGCCTGGTTGTTCGGGATTTCGGGTGCGATGGCGCATTTCAGCGCGTAGCAGCTATAGGCCTTGGTATAGACCAGCGGCACGTTGATCGCCTTCTTGTCCACGGGCGAGGTGCCGGTGAAATCCGACAGGATCCGGTCCTTTTCGATGCTGAGTTTCACCTTCAGCGTGATCGGCGTCTCGAACCCGTCGATGGTCATCGACGCCTCGGCCTGCCCCTGTTCCAGTGCGTTGATCCGTTCGAGCGTCGCACGGCGCGAATTGTCGAGGATGAAAGCGGCGATCCCGTCGAGTGTGTCGAGATCGAATTCCTCCATCATGTCGATCAGGCGGCGGTGGCCGATTTCGTTGCAGGTGGCCAGCGCGTAGACGTCGCCGATCAGCTGGTCGGGCTCGCGCACGTTGCCGCGGATGATCTGAACAAGCGTCTGGTCCACCTCGCCTTGATGCGCGAACTTCATGATCGGCAGAAACAGACCTTCTTCGTAGACACTGTTGGCATCGACGCCCAAGCCCCGCCCGCCGATGTCCACCACATGCGCTGTGCAGGCCAGAAAGCCTGTCAGCACGTCCTTGTGAAAGGATGGGGTGACCATCGTGATGTCGTGCAGGTGGCCGGTGCCCTTCCAGGGGTCGTTGGTGATATAGACATCGCCTTTCAGGATGTTCTGGCGGCCGATGTCGTTGATGAAGTGCGCCACGGCATCCGCCATCGCGTTGACGTGCCCCGGCGTGCCGGTGACCGCCTGCGCCAGCATCCGGCCTTGCGTGTCATAGACGCCCGCCGACAGATCGCCAGCTTCCCGCACCGAGGTCGAAAAGGCCGTGCGGATCAGCGCCTGCGCCTGTTCCTCGACGACCGAGATCAGGCGGTTCCACATCACTTGGTAGGCCACGGTCGAATGATCCATGTGTTTAGCCTTTCACGGTCAGGTCGATGCAGCCGTCAGGCTGCCGCAGGGCGCTGCGCGAGGCGGGAACGATGATCGTCGTCTCGTCCTCGACTATGGCGGCAGGGCCGGGGACGGTCTGACCCTCGGTCATTGCGGTGCGGTCCACGATGTGCGCGGTCTGGTAATGGCCCTGCGCGGGGTCGAAGATGTCACGAGAGCCGGATGTCGCCGCTTCGCCCAGCGGTTTGGCTGGGGCCATGCGCGACACTTCTTCTGGCGGGGTGGTGGCATTGACCGACCAGACGGTGATCTCCACGTCCAGCCCGCTGACGGTGCGTCCGAACAACTTGGTGTAGTCCTCTT
>JAIVHI010000029.1 GCA_020201155.1 Loktanella sp.
GGGAGCCAAGATCATGTTCAAGCGTATTCTTTCCTTCGCCGCTGCGATGGGAATTCTTGCAGCGAGCGGAGCCACGGCTCAAGAGCCGCAATTTTTCCGCATCGGCACCGGCGGCACATCCGGTACTTACTATCCAATCGGTGGTCTGATCGCGAACGCGATTTCCAGCCCGCCCGGATCGCGCCCCTGCGAGGAAGGCGGTTCCTGCGGTGTGCCCGGCCTGATCGCATCCGCGCTGTCGGCCAACGGTTCGGTCGCCAACGTGAACGCCATCGCCGGCGGAACGCTGGAATCCGGTTTTGCCCAATCCGACGTGGCAAGCTGGGCCCAGACCGGCACCGGTATCTGGGAAGACCGCGAGGCGGTCGAAAGCCTGCGCGCGATCGCCAGTCTCTACCCCGAGACCATCCACCTTGTCGCCGCGGCCGACAGTGGTATCGAAAGCGTCGCGGATCTGGTCGGAAAGCGCGTTTCGCTTGACGAACCCGGTTCTGGAACGCTGGTCGATGCGCGTATCATTCTGGAGGCCTATGGCATCGACGAGGACGCGATCGAGGCCGCATTCCTCAAGCCCGACCAAGCTGCCGAGCGCATGCGCGACGGAGCGATGGATGCCTTCTTCTTCGTGGGTGGGTTTCCCGCAGGTGCAATCGCCGAATTGGCCAGCCAGAACGATATCACGCTCGTCTCGATCGACGGCCCCGAGGCCGCCGGCATTATCGAGGAATACCCCTTCTTCGCGGAAAACACCGTTCCCGCGGAAACTTACGAAGGCGTCTCCGAGGAAGTGCTGACGATCTCTGTCGGCGCCCAGTGGGTCACCAACGCCGATCAACCCGAAGAGCTGGTCTACCAGATCACCGAGGCACTGTGGAACGACAGCACCCGCAGCCTCTTTGATGCCGGTCATCAGAAGGGCCGCGAGATCACGCTTGAAACCGCCCTCGACGGGATCGCGATTCCACTGCATCCCGGCGCCGAGCGCTTTTACCGTGAAGCAGGCATGATCTCTGAATGAGATCTTCTGACCGGTCCCTTCGGGGGCCGGTCTCTTTCCGAGGGGGCCGGAAATGACATCGCAGAAAACCGAGAGTGAAGAAGCCGCGCGTGCCGAGGCACTGACCGAGGCCGAGATGAGGGCTTTGGAAGAGCGCTACGACCCAGAGGTGCGATTTCGTCCGCTGACGCCACCGCTGCACTGGTTCGCGGCCATCGCGCTTTTTATCCTCTCCTGCTATCATTTCTATACAGCCGGCTACGGCATCCCGCAGGCCACGACACATCGCGGCACGCATCTTGCCTTCACGCTGGGCCTCATCTTCTTGTCGTTCGTCGCGTTCGGTCGCGGTGGCGAACCCCGTAGCAGCCTTCTCAGCCCGCTGGGCCTTCCTTGGTTCGACTGGATTTTGGCCATTGGCGGCGTTGTGGCGGCTCTTTATGTGCCGTGGATTTTCAACGATCTGGCGTTCCGCGTGGGCAACCCGCTGCCCATCGATGTCATCATGGGGACGATCCTGATCGTCGTCCTGCTGGAAGCCACCCGTCGGGCGATGGGCTGGCCATTGCCGGTGATCGCGCTGCTTTTCGTCGCTTACGCCTATTTCGGGCAATCCATGCCCGGCGTTCTGACCCATCCCGGTGCAAGCTGGCCCAATATCGTCAACCATCTCTACCTCACGAGCCAAGGCATCTACGGCACGGCGCTGGGGGTCATTTCCACTTATGTCTTCCATTTCGTCCTGTTCGGCGTGCTGGCGACGCGGATCGGGCTGGGGCAACTTTTCATTGATCTGGCGTCCGCCTTGGCGGGCCGCTTCGCGGGGGGGCCGGCCAAGGTGTCGGTCCTGTCGTCTGCGATGCTGGGCTCTATCTCGGGCTCGTCTATCGCCAACACGGTGACCACCGGCTCACTGACGATTCCGGCGATGGTGCGGATCGGCTACCCCCGTCACTTTGCTGCCGCCGTCGAGGCCGCAAGCTCGACCGGCGGCCAGATCACGCCGCCCGTGATGGGCGCCGTGGCCTTCCTGATGATCGAATACCTTGGTGTGCCACTGACGACGATCCTGACGGCCGCGCTGGTTCCGGCTTTCATGCACTTCTTCGGCGTTCTCGTGCAGGTCCACCTCGAGGCGCGTCGCCGCGGCCTGCGCGGCCTGACAAAAGACGAGCTTCCGGTCGCATGGACCGTCTTCAAGGCGGGCTGGCTGACGACCCTGCCGCTTTTCGTTCTGGTCGCGATCCTGCTGTCTGGCAAAACGCCGTATCTTGCCGCCTTCTGGGGGATCGCCTCTTGCTTGTTGGTGCTGGTTCTCCAGAATCTCATCCGTCACGACCTGAAGACGGCAGCGCGGGAAATCGTGCGCGAAACGTGGGACGGCTTTGTGGTGGGCGCGAAGTTCTCGCTTGCCGTTACTGCCGCTGCCGCGCTTGTCGGCATCGTGATCGGCGTCGTGACCCTGACGGGCGTAGGGTTCAAAATTGCCTACATGGTGACCTCTGCCGCAGCTTCGTGGGCGCAGGATATTTCGGCCTGGCTGGCCTTCCTGCCATTCGAGATCATGTCGGTCGAAAGCCTGACGTTGCTCTTTACGTTGATCATGACGGCGATCGTCTGCGTTCTGATGGGCTGCGGTATTCCGACGACGGCCAACTACCTGATCATGATCGCCGTGGCGGCACCGATCCTCAGCTTGCTGGGGGTGCAGCCGCTCGTCGCGCACTTCTTCGTCTTCTACTACGGTGTTCTGGCAGACATCACACCGCCTGTCGCACTCGCGGCCTATGCGGCTGCGGGCATCGCCGACGCCAATGCCTTCAAGGCAGGCAACACCGCGTTCCGTCTGGGCATGGGCAAGGCGCTGGTGCCCTTTGTCTTCGCCTTCTCGCCGTCCTTGCTGATCGTCGTTGACGGGTTCACCTGGTCAGAGTTCTTCCTTGCCACCGGTGGCGCAATGCTCGGGATATGGGCGCTGTCAGCGGCATTTGCCAACTGGCTCATAGCCCCGCTGAGAGGGTACGAGCGTGTGTTGCTGGCATTCGCTGCGATCCTTCTCGTGGCGCCTGATCTGGTCGCGACCGTGATCGGGCTTTTGCTGATTGCGCCGCCGTTGATCCGGCAATTCCTGCAAAAGGCGTCCGAGGTCAGGACATCCACCTGACGCAACCGTTCGCGGTGAAGCGCTGATCCGGCGGTCGGCCTGCTTCGGCCACGCCGGTCGATGTCACTCGGCCGGCTGCATGACGGGCATGCGGTTCAGCGCACGATCGGCAAGCAGTGCGCCCGCCGCGATCGCCATCAGCGCGATGATGGCCGCGACGCTCAGCATCGATACACCAGACAGACCGGCGCCCACGGTGCAACCGCCTGCCAACACGCCGCCGAAACCCATCAAGGCGCCGCCTGCCATGTACCGGAGTGTCTGGGGCGCATCGGTAAAGCTGACAAAGGCCAGTTCCCGTCGCGCAAGGGCCGACAGAAACGCCCCGCCAAGAACGCCGCCGACGACCCCAAGGCCAAATCCGGCGGGGATCGAGCTGGACGCGACGGTCCAGAACAGTGCGTCGGCCCACGTCGCGGTGAAGGACATCGAATCGATGGGTTGCGGATCGAAGTCATCCAGCAGCAACCATCCCGTCGTGATCCACCCCGACGTCACAACGAGTCCGATCAACACTGCCATCGCGACATGAAGGGGTCGCGGCTTCAGCACGACCACAGCGGCGACAAGACCCGCCACCAGAAGCGCGGCCCATGTCAAAATCCCGCCCGGCAGTTCCGCCAGCGATGCGATGCCCAGATCCGTGCTGACAGACCCCAAGGCGACCCGAACGGGGGCGAACACGCCCTTGAGCGTTGCATGGGCCACCACTGCGAAAACCAGCATCACGGTGATGGCGCGCAGGTTGCCGGTCCCGCTCAGGACCGTCAGGCGGCTGGCGCATCCGCGCGTCATGGTCATGCCGATGCCGAAGGCCAGACCCCCGAGAACGATGGCCAGAAGTGGTAGATCGGCAGTCATCAGGCGGTGCCCGGACAGATCGACGAAACCAGCCCAGACGGCCAAAGAGGTCGCGGCGATGGCGGTTGCCAGTGCGGCAGCCCATGTGCCCAGCGCGGGCGCACGGGTCGGTCCCGACACGAGACCGCGCCGCAGGCAGAACCGGCTGACCTGTGCTGCGACCCCGAACACGAGGCCCATCACCAACCCCAACAAGAGCCGCGCGCCTTGTGCATCGAAGGGCAGATCGTAGAGCTCGAAAAGCATGGCAGGGTCATCTTTCTCGATCGTGTGCAAAGATGGCCTTAGAGGGATGTATCGACGCGAAAGTCAACGCGATCGCCCCGAACACCTGTTCCGGAAGGGCGCTAAATTCGCGAATTCTGTTCTCACTAATCCCGCGGTATAGGATGATCAGCGCGACAACGTTCCGCCGGGCTGAAAATCCGCCTTAAAATGCCCCGCTCACGGTTTTCTTGAGGCGCGGCGTCTACCTTCCCCGGTTGCTCACTTGCGGGAAACCGAAGATCAACTGGTTCAGCCCGAATGCGGCGCCTGCGAAAATCGCGATAAAGGTGACCGGCGCGCTGAAGGCAAGCAGCGAAAAGGCCGATATGCCCTGCCCGATGCTGCAGCCGACCGCGAGGATGGCGCCGGGCCCCATCAAGGCAGCCCCAAGGATCTGGCGCCGCAATTCGCGGGGGTCTTCGCATGCCTCCCACCGGAAATGCCCTTGGGAAAAAGACCCGAGTATCGCGCCGACAAGGACGCCGACGACCGACCCGACGCTGAAACTCAGGGCGGTGCCCGAGGCGGTCATCCCGAAGATGATCGTATCGCCCAAAGGGGCCGCGAAGGTATGTGTCTGGACCGGTTCTGCGCCAAATCCGGTCTGCGCGATCCATGTGGTTCCGACCCATCCCGACACGATTGCCAGTCCGACGACGATCCCCCAGATAATGTGCGATGGCGATTTGAGCATCGCCCTATTGGCCAGCGAGACGCCGATGATCGCGCCGCCGATGGTGATACCAGCCACTGCCGGACCGATCCCGAATGCTGTCTTCAGGTATTGCCCCAGGCCCTGCGGGCGGTCACCGGCTGGCAATTCGGGGAAAAGCCAGACGCGTGTGCCTGCAAGTGGGCCGGACATGACGAAATAAGCGGATAATCCCATGACGATGACGATCACGAACGATCGCAGGTCGCCGCCGCCCAGCCGGGCCAGGGCGCCGTAGCCGCAGTTGCCGGACAGGGCCATGCCGTATCCGAACATCAGCCCGCCGATGACCGTGCCCAAAGGGCTCCAGCTGCGCGCGAGATAGGCGGCATTGTCGGCGTCGAAGCCACCCCAGGCGATGGCAAGATGTGCCCCGATGATCGCAACCCCGATCGCAAGCCCCCACATCCGCATGCGGCGATCATCCGACGAATAAAGGACGTCTTCGATTGCGCCCAACGTGCAGAACCGCCCGATACGGGCAGCCAGGCCCAAAGCGATACCTCCGAGAAGCCCAAAGAGCGCTGCCGTGTTTGCCTCTCCGAGCGTTTCGAGCATGATGTCCTAAGCGCCTTTCTGGTGGCTGCGGGGGTCAGTCTGTCTTGCAGAACAGGTCATAAACGACCGACATAATCTGCTTGGGTCGTTCGTCGGTCAAGCTGTAGTAGATGGTCTTGCCCTCTCTGCGCGGCACGACCAGACCTTCCATGCGAAGCCGGCCGAGTTGCTGCGACACGGCCGCTTGGCGCGCCGACAAAAGGTCTTCGAGTTCGGTGACCGTCTTTTCGCCGGTCGCAAGGTGGCAAAGGATCATCATCCGCCCTTCGTGGGCGATGGATTTCAGAAAACTGCACGCACGCTCGGCGTTCTTGACCATGCGGTCCATGTCTTCTGAAGTCGTGTTTTCGTCAAATACAGGTAACCGACTTTCGGGGATCACAAGCTATCATCCTCTTCTAAATCAATATCGGACCTTTCGAGCATCATGCCCAGAAGGCCCCAAAAGAAATCCTCGCCCGGATAACCTTCGAAACGGTCGATTTCGGTTCCGTCCTGCACCAGTATGAACGTCGGCGTGAAGCGCACCTTCATCGACAGCTCGGCCGGTGCCTCTTCGCGCTGAAGATCGTAGCGGACCAAAGGCGCCGTGCGGCCTTCGGGCGTCTTGGGGTAGATGTCCCCGATTTCGTCGTTCCAGCGAGCACAATAAACGCATCCGTGCTCTTCTGCCATGAGCAGCTGCACCTCGGCCCATAGGGGGCCTGAGAGAGACGTTAATAATGCAGCCAAAAGGCCAATAATTGGGCGCATGACGAACTCCGATTGACGCCGACGGCCCCATAAACATAATCTTATCCTTGAATATAACAAGGAAAGCGCGCCGCAAGCATGTTCGATGTGTCATCTGTAGGAGCGCTGCTGGCGGGACTTTTGTCTTTCCTGTCCCCCTGCATCCTGCCCATCGTGCCGTTTTACCTGAGCTATCTGGCAGGGGTCGGCATGAACCAGATCACGGCTGACGCACAGATCACGCCTGCCATGCGGCGGCGAGCGGTGATTTCGGCGCTGTTTTTCGCGCTTGGTGTGATTGTCGTTTTCATGGGGCTGGGTGCGACGGCAACCGCGTTCGGGCAGCTGGTCCGCGAATATTTCGACATCCTGCGCTGGATCGCCGCAGGGATCATCATCGCCATGGGTCTGCACTTTCTGGGTGTGATCCGCATCGGTTTTCTCTACCGGCAGCTTCGCGCGGATGCGGGCGAGACAAGCAATGTGACCTATGCCGGCGCTTTCGTCATCGGTCTGGCCTTTGCGTTCGGGTGGACCCCCTGCGTCGGGCCGGTTCTGACCGCGATCTTGTTCACCGCCGCAGGGCAGGAAACGGTCTGGCAGGGGGTCTGGCTTCTTTTCGTCTATGGCGCCGGCATGACGCTGCCCTTCGTGCTTGCGGCGCTATTCATCGGCCCTTTCATGCGCTTCATGGTCCGGTTCCGCAGGCATCTGGGCGTGATCGAAAAGATCATGGGGGCGCTGCTGATCCTGTTCGGCGTTCTGATCGCCACGAATTCCATCAATGTCATTGCCCAATGGATGCTGGACTACGTTCCGTGGTTCCAGACCGTGGGCTGAAAAGGAGGCGGACATGCTGCGATTTCTCATACCGATTGCTGCCCTGTTTTTCTGGGCGACCCCGTCGATTGCCGAGATCGGTGACGATGGCCTTCACGATGCGCCCTTCCTGAAGGAAACGTTCAAGGATCTGGCAGAAGATGCCGCGGAAGCAGCCGCGAACGGCCAGCAGCTGATGGTGATCATCGAGCAGCGTGGCTGCATCTACTGCAAGAGGATGCACGAAGAGGTCTTCGTCGATCCGCGCATATCCCGGATGCTGGCCGATGATTTCTTCGTCGTTCAGATCAACATGTTCGGCGGCATCGAGGTGACCGACTTCGACGGGACGGCCCAGAGCGAAGCCGAGATGGTCGAGTCCTGGGGCTTTCGGTTCACGCCGACGATGATGATGTTTGATTCGGACGAGGTCGGTGACGGCAAGGCACCCGAGGTTGCCATGACGGTCATACCCGGCGCTCTGGACGTTGCGGACATGCTGACGACATTGCAGTGGGCCCAAAGCGACGCGGCAGCGCAGGGCGTGAGCCTGACCGACTATCAGGGAGATAAATAAGGCCGCACGACCATGCTGCGCTGCAACATACGCAAAAATATGAATATGTTGTTGCCTGCGGTCCGTTCGGTGCGCTACGGTATGCCAAAGGGACTCATCGGCGTTGGGAGGTGCCATGAAGCATTCAGTGAAAATTGCCGCTGTAGGTGTCGTGTTCGCAGGGACGGCTGTACTGGCTGATCCGGTTGCGCCGACAGAAGTGGCCTACGGCGATTATGGCGAAGTCGAAACGTCGTTGACCGGCACGCCGGGAGACCCGGCTGCAGGTGAAATCATCATGGTGGACCGTGGTAAGGGCAATTGCATTGCCTGCCATCAGGTCACCGCGCTCGAGCAGTATCCCTTCCACGGCGAGGTTGGGCCAACCCTTGATGGTGTGGCTGACCGCTGGACCGAATCTGATCTGCGCGGCCTTGTCGCGAATGCCAAGATGGTGTTCCCGGACACCATGATGCCGGCCTTCTACAAGTCCGAAGGCTATATCCGTCCTGGCGACGGTTACACGGGCAGTGCTGCCGAAGAACCCCTTGAGCCAATTCTCGAGGCACAAGAGGTTGAAGACGTAGTGGCCTATCTCATGACACTCAATGAAGCGAACTAAGCGTGTCGCATCGATGCGCAACGGGAGATCACAGATGAAACTGACAAGAAGAGACACGATTCTGACCGCCGTAGGCGCCGCGACAGTCGCGATGCTGCCGATGCGGGCCTTTGCATCTACCGATGATGCAATTGCAGAGTTCACAGGCGGCGCCGACGTCGGGTCCGAAGGGATCACGCTGACTGCGCCTGAAATCGCCGAGAACGGCAATACGGTGCCGATCGAAGTATCCGCACCCGGCGCGACCGAGATCAAGGTTCTCGCTGCCGGAAACCCGACGCCCGAAGTCGCGACATTCGCTTTCGGTCCGCTTGCCGCGGCGCAGATGGCCTCGACCCGGATTCGTCTGGCCAATTCGCAGGACGTCGTGGCGGTGGCCAAGATGGCCGACGGCAGCTTCGTTCAGGCGCGTCAGGAAGTGAAAGTCACCATCGGCGGCTGCGGCGGCTGAGCAAAGAAATTCAGAGGATTATACCATGGCAGAGAACGTAACACCCCGCGTCCGCGTGCCCTCCGAGGCAAGTGCCGGTGAGGAAATCACCATCAAGACGCTCATCTCTCACACAATGGAAAGCGGTCAGCGCCGCGACGGAGATGGCGAACTCATCCCGCGCTCGATCATCAACCGTTTCGTCGTGAACTTTAATGGCGAAAACGTAATCGACGTCGAACTGGCTCCGGCCATTTCCACCAATCCGTTTTTCGAATTCCAAGCGACTGTGCCCGAAAGCGGCACGTTTGAATTCACTTGGTACGACGACGACGGGTCGGTCTACGAGGACGCCAAGGAAGTCACTGTTTCCTGACCTCGTGCCGCGAAACAGGAGGTCAGGGAGGGACATCCATATGAAGCACTATGCACTTTCAGCCGTATTGGGGCTGGCCGCGGCAACATCCGCGCTGGCTCAGGAAGAGGCGCAACTGGTCATCAACGGTGATCTCGAGATCACCACCCGTGCACCTGCGCCGGACCATCTTGACCGGCTGTCCGAGATCACGTCGGGCTGGGTCTACCGGTCGCGTGAAACGCAGGAACTGCAGGCCGATGACTTCGACAACCCGGGTATGATCTTCGTCGATGATGCCCGCGCCGCATGGGCCACGGCAGAGGGTGCGGCAGAGCAATCCTGCCAGTCTTGTCATGGAGATCCCGAAGAAATGGCGGGGGTCCGTCCGGTCTATCCGAAATGGAACGAAGACGCCGGCGAGGTCCGCACCTTGGCGATGCAGGTCAACGATTGCCGCGAGACCCGTATGGAGGCCGAGCCCTGGGGTTACACATCGGGTGACATGGTGAACATGGAGGCGCTGATGGCGTCCGTATCGCGCGGCATGCCGATCAATGTCGCCATCGACGGTCCGGTGGCAGAGACGTTGGCGAAGGGTGAGGAACTTTACTACACCCGCTTCGGCCAGTTGGAGTTGTCCTGCGCGAATTGTCATGAAGACAATTACGACAACAACATCCGCTCTGACCATTTGTCGCAAGGCCAGATCAATGGGTTTCCGGTTTACCGCCTGAAGAACGCGCGCCTGAATGCCACGCACAGCCGGTTCAGAGGTTGCGTGCGGGATACGCGTGCTGAAACCTTCAGCGCCGGCAGCCCGGAGTTCGTGGCTCTTGAGCTTTACGTTGCCTCCCGCGGGAACGGTTTGAGCGTCGAAGGCCCCTCGGTCCGCAACTGATATCACGCCCGCTCTGCGATCCGCAGAGCGGGCGTTTTTGTCTGCGATTATATGCAACTAACTGAATATGAGGCTACCCCATGATCTCTAGACGCCACTTCGTGCAGGCAGGCATGTCGGCCGCTGCTCTTTATGGTGCGAGCGGCTTTGGTAACTGGGGCAAGCTTGCCGCACAGCAGGCCCTGAGCCAGTCGGACCTTCTTGAGCAGGACATCAAGAGCGACCGGCCAGAAGCGATCCTGCTGGACGGTGGGGACACCTGGCAGGGGTCGCTCCCGGCCTTGCGAACCAATGGTGCGGATATGGTCCGGCTTTTCAACGCGCTGGGCACCGAGGCGATGACCTCTCACTGGGAGTTCACGCTTGGTATCGACCGCGTCACCGAGATCATCGAAAACGAGTTGGAATGTGCGTTCCTTGGTGCCAACATTTTTGACGCAGAGTGGGACGAGCCGGCCTACGAAAGCACCAGGATGTTCGAACGCGGCGGCACAAAGATCGCCGTGATAGGTCAGGCATTTCCCTATCTGCCGATCGCGAACCCCGGCTGGATGTTCCCCGATCTCAGTTTCGGGGTGCGGCAGGAACGTATCGCTCAGGTTGTGAACCAAGCGCGGGCGAATGGTGCGGAATGTGTCGTACTTCTCAGCCACAACGGTTTCGATGTGGATCGGAAAGTTGCGGAAAACGTAGACGGGATCGACGTTATCCTCACGGGCCATACCCATGACGCGCTGCCCGAACCGGTTCAGGTGAACAACACCTTCCTGATCGCCTCTGGCAGCCACGGCAAGTTCGTCAGCCGACTGGACCTGGATGTACGCGACGGCAGGATGCAAGGCATCAACCATCGTTTGATCCCGATCTTCTCGGATGTGATTACACCGGATCCCGAAATGTCGGCGCTGGTGTCAGAGACCCGCGCGCCCTTCGAGGCGGAATTAACCGAGGTTCTTGGCCAGACCGAGGACCTTCTCTACCGTCGCGGCAATTTTAACGGCACATGGGACGATCTGATCTGCGAGGCGCTGATATCGCAGCGTGATGCGGACATCGCCCTATCCCCCGGGTTCCGTTGGGGGGCCAGCGTTCTGCCGGGTGCGGACATCACCCGCGAGGATGTCTTCAGCGCAACCGCAATGAGCTATCCAGAAGCGTATCGGTCTGAAATGACGGGTGAAACGCTTCATTTGATCCTCGAAGACGTGGCGGACAACCTGTTCAATCCCGATCCCTATTACCAGCAGGGCGGCGACATGGTCCGCGTCGGTGGCATGGGCTACCGGATCGACATCAACAAGGAACAGGGCCAGCGCATCACCGAGATGACCCTGCTGAAAACCGGAGAGCTGATCGACCCGTCCAAGACCTACACGGTCGCCGGTTGGGCAAGCGTCAACGAAGGCACCGAGGGGCCCGCGATCTGGGACGTCGTAGAAGCACATATCAAGGAACAGGGCACGGTCACGGTGCCGGAAAACACGACCATCGCGGTCGCGACCGAATAGGAGGGTAGAATGCTTATCAAAGTAAAAGGCACCAAGCCAAGCCGCCGAAACTTTCTCAAGG
>JAIVHI010000324.1 GCA_020201155.1 Loktanella sp.
CCCTATAGCTGTGAGGACCATCGGGGATGATTTTCGTCAACGACGAAGGGATGCGCATGCCGCCGCTCGCCGTGCAGATGCGGATGATCGAGCGGTAGGTTGTCATGGGTGTGCTCAAGGATTTCCGGATCTTCGCTCGGCCAGAAGCGTAGCGCCACCACTATGCCTGCACCGGCAAGTGCCGCGAGGAGGCCAAGCGCCACGACGGGACCGAACCGCGTCATCAGCCACCCCGACAGAGGATAGGTGACCAGCCAGCAAGCGTGGCTCAGCGCGAATTGCGCGGCGAAAAGCGCGGGACGGTCCTCGGCGTGGGCGGAGCGACGCAGCAGCCGCCCCGACGGGGTCAGGACGGTGGAATAGCCAATGCCCACGACCAACCACGAGGCCAGCAGCACCGGCCAGTTGAGGCCGAGCGTCATGATCTCCCCGGCCAGTGCCGCGAGCGTCGCCACCATGAGCGCGCCGCCAGCAATCATTACCGGGCGGTCCGCGATACGGTCGAGAAGTCGCGGCAACAGAAGAGCAGCGATCATGGATCCGGCCCCGAAAGCAAACATTGTCCAAGCCAGCGCCGATGCGTCCAGCCCCAGTGCGCCACGCACCAGCACCACCGAGTTGACCAGCACCATCGCCCCAGCCGCAGCGGCCGCCATGTTCAGCGCCAGCAGCCCTCGCAGGCGAGGCGTCGCAAGGTAAATGCGGATGCCGCGGGTCGTGCTGTCGTAGATGCCGCGCGGCTGCGACGGTTTCGGGCTGGGCAGCAGGACCGAGACGACCAGCGCCGCTGAGGCAGCAAATCCGACCACTGTGCCGAGAAAGAGGGAATTATAGCTCATGATCGCCAGTAGAAGAGCCGCGAGCGTCGGGCTGGCGATGTTCTCCAGATCGTAGGCCAGTCGCGAGAGCGACAGCGCCCGGGTGTAACGCGCCTCGTCTGGCAGCACTTCGGGGATGGTGGCCTGGAAGGTTGGTGTGAATGCGGCCGAGGGGCAGGCACAGCGCCGCCCCGGCCCGCACCAGATCAAGCGCCACGAGGAACGCGCGGCGCGGCACACGGTCTGCAAAGGCGCCAGCGAGAGGGGCGATGCCGACATAGGCGACCATCTTGATGGTGAAGACGGTGCCCAACACCATGGAGGCATTATCGCCTGCAAGATCATAGGCCAGAAGGCCGAGCGCGACCGTGGCGAGCCCCGTGCCCAGAAGCGCCACGACCTGCGCGGCGAAGAGATGGCGATAGGTGCGGTCGGCAAGGATTTCCAGCACGGGTCGGCCTCAGAGGTAGCGCGAGATCGCCTTCAGCTCGGCGCGGTCTTCAGGGGAGTGATCGGTATCGAGGCAGTGATCCATGTGATCGTGGATCAGAGCGCGCTTTGCATTGGCGACCGCCTTTTCGACGGCCTGCATTTGCTGCGCAATCTCGAGGCAGGGCTTGCCTGCCTCGATCATCTCGATCACCGAACGCAGGTGACCGTCAGCGCGTTTCAGCCGGGCAATCAGGGCAGGATGGGTTGCGTGAACGCGCGGTTTTGTCATAGTAACACAATAACCTCCCCCGGGGGATACGGCAAGACGGCGCAAAGCACGTGCTGCGGGTAAAAACGAGCGAGCAGGTAAAACCGATGGAACTCTTGCACACATTCGGACGCGCTATGTTTGCGGCGCTCCTTTGCCTGTCGCTCGTGGTCTGGTCCATCGCACCGAACGCAACCCACGCGCCCTCGGTTGTCGAGGTCATGGCCGACCACACACGGATGATCGCCGAACACGGGCATTCGCATGGGTTCGAGGAAGACCTCTACTGGGCGATGCACGGCCACAGCCATGAGGTGGCCGACCACGATCACAGTCAGGCTTTGCTCGCGCCCGTTGCGGGATCTTATCCATCCCTGGGCCACCGGGACACCTGGCGGCTTGGGATCACGTCTGGCGGGCTGCACCGCGTCTATCTGATCGACCGACCTCCGCGTGCCTGATCGGCGCCGCGCAAAGCGGTAACCCGATCTATCAACAACACACCGGAGATCCATCCATGACTTTGAGTTCACGGGTCTTGTGCGCCATGGCCACACGCCGAACGGCCACGCTGACCCTTCTTCTGCTGGCGGCATTCATGCTAAGCGCTGCTCAGGCCCTCGCCCATAACGTCACCGAGGGTGACGCGGGCTATATCCAAGAGGTCTGGGGGGTGAACCTCATCCCCTTCATGTACCTCGGCGCAAAGCACATGGTGACCGGCTACGACCACATCCTGTTCCTGCTCGGTGTCGTCTTCTTCCTCTACCGGATGAAGGACGTCGCCATCTATGTCAGCCTCTTCGCCATCGGCCATTCTACCACGATGCTGGCGGGCGTCTAGTTCGGCTGGGGCGTGAACGCCTATATTGTCGACGCCATCATCGGGCTGTCGGTGGTCTACAAGGCGCTCGACAACCTCGGCGCTTACCAGCGCTGGTTCGGCTTCCAGCCGAACACCAAGGCCGCGACGCTGATCTTTGGCTTCTTCCACGGCACGGGCCTCGCCACCAAGATCCTCGATTATGACATCGCGTCGGAGGGGCTTTTGCCAAACCTTCTGGCGTTCAACGTCGGCGTCGAGATCGGCCAGATCATGGCCCTCGCCGTGATCTTGATTGTCATGGGCTACTGGCGGAAATCATCGGCATTCTACCGCCAGGCCTACACTGCCAATGTCGTCATGATGTCCATGGGCTTCATCCTCATGGGCTACCAGATCACCGGCTATTTCGTAGCAACCTGAAACATCGGAGAAACACATGTTCAACGCAGAAAAACCCAGCCTCGAAGACCTGCCAAGCTCGGCCCATCTTCTTCGGTCGACCGTCATCGCGGGCGTGAGCGCTGTTGCCATCCTCGTCACCGTTGTGCTGCCCGCAGAATACGGGGTTGACCCGACACGCATCGGCGGCGTGCTCGGACTGACCGAGATGGGCGAAATCAAGAACCAGCTTGCCGAAGAGGCTGAGATGGATCGCCAGATGGAAGCGGCGAATGATGATCAGTCGAGCCTACTCAACGACATCTTCGGCCTCTTTGTGGGGGCCGCGCATGCGCAGGAACAGGAGGTCTGGCAGGACATGCTGACCTTCACACTGGCTCCCGATGCTTCTGCCGAAATCAAGATGGAGATGACCGACGGTGCCATCGCAGACTACGCTTGGGTCGCGGAAGGTGGACGGATCAATTTCGACCTGCACGCCCATGGCGGCGGCCAGTCAATCGACTACGACCGGGGCCGCGGCGCAACCTCCGGTGAGGGTAGCATCGAAGCCGCATTCGACGGCGACCACGGCTGGTTCTGGCGCAACCGCGACAGCGCCGACGTCACCGTGACTCTTCAGCTACGCGGCGCTTACGGTGAGGTCGTCGAGACCTACTGAACGGAAATACGGCCATTCGGAGCTCTCGTCGCGAATGGCCGCGATTTGCGGCGCGCATCACTCGTTGCCGATTGTTTCGGAACGAACGTAGAGTTCGCGGCTGGAAGCGGGCGCATGCTGATGTTCATGCGACCGGCAGCTAACGAGCTCCACGCCGTTTGAGGGGCCGACCGCGACGCCGGCCCCTCGACTTCAGATTTCCACGCCTTCCGAGATTGTCAGCGCATCCTCCAGGTCGACACCGAGATAACGAACCGTGCTGTCCATCTTGGTAT
>JAIVHI010000325.1 GCA_020201155.1 Loktanella sp.
CGCAAAGACGGTGACGGCACATTGGTCATGGCGTGGGCCTCCACGAAGAGTTTTTAGCCGAAGGACAGCCTGCCACCCGATCACGACGACGATCCCGGCGGCCCGCCGCCACCAACCCAAGAGCCCCCCGCAGACCGAGACTCAGCCGATGCCCGACACCCACGCCAGACGCGCAACGCCGAAGTGAGCCCAAGGCGCACCTGTGGCTTTCGGCCCTTTGCGTTGGCGGCCCGAGATGCGATAAGCTGGCTGTTGCGCCGTCGAGCCATAGGTTGAGGTATCTGATCAAGATAAGTGGGCTGCAAAATGCACTACGCGATAATTCCACTGCTCATGAGCGCCATTCTGCATGTGCTGGGACTTTCCTTGGCGGGGTTCGCATCTGAGAGTCTGTTTCTTCTCTTCCCAGCAGCTCTCTACAGCCTGCTTTCAGTCGGCCTTTTGCGGAACATGGCCTGGGTTGCATGGGTAACACTTGCTTGCATGATCGGAGGGATCGTCGGCACATTCATCGAATTCGCGGGACCGCTGATGGCGCCTGCATCCGTCTTGATCGGGATCATCCTTGCGGACTCTATAACGGCTGGCCTGTTGATCCGAGGGCTATGGCACAGTCGCGAAAGGCGCGAAGCCGGATAGCCTGCAACAGTCCGTAGGCTTCACCGCAGGCAACTTTCGCTGCAGCAGCATTGGGCCGTTTTTGTCCGCACCACTGCCGGCCGCGCGTCAATGAGCCTGCTGCACCACTGCAAGAGAGTAAGAAACCGGCACTCGACGCGCGATTCGTTTTTAAGCCTACAGATGCCGTGGGTCTGCGTCAGCTTCGAAGCAGTCGCGGCATCTAGCGTTGGCGATTGCGTTTCAAATCGGCATCAATTAAGTGTGATGAAGCTGATTTCGCTTTCCGTGAGCTGGCAAAGACCAGCGGATACCGGTCTTCATCTACAAGGAGGAACATACTTTGTCCGTTCAAGATCTTGATATGGCGTTTTTGAGGTCGCTCTTGGAACGAGACGAAGTGGAAATGAGCGTAGTTTTTTCCGACCCATTTCTCGCCGACAACCCGATGATCTTTGTAAGCGATGAGTTTGAGGAACAGACCGGTTATTCACCCGATGAAGCCCTTGGGCAAAACTGTCGTTTTCTTCAAGGCCCAGATACCGATCCGCATGCAATTGAAGCGATCCGACAGGGCCTGAAGGCAGAAACGCGCTTCACCATTGATATATTAAACTATCACAAGGATGGAACGCCATTCCTCAACCGGCTTCGAATCCGACCGATTTACGATAGCGATGGTGGGTTGATGTTCTTTGCTGGCGCACAAAACCCACTTTGATTGATCCTTCACCCGTGTTCTCGCCGCCTTCCTAACATCCTGACGATAACAGCTCATGTGCCACCATCTATCACGACGACAGCGCGTGAAATGCTAGAGCGTAGTGCAATCCGATCTATGACTGCGATGCGACGGGAGTTCGCAAGATCCAGACTGCTACAGGTCTGGTGTTGATAAGCATACGCCTTGACGGCAAATCTGTTTGGAGCCCACGCAGAACTCACTTCAAAGGCCCATCCCCTTGGCTCCGCCCTACCTAGATCGTTGCATTCCCAAGGGTCGTTGTGACAGTTTCGCACATCTCGCTGTGTATGTAATTTCTTCTCACCCACTCAGACTGGAAAACCGACAGACCAATGTCGTGCCAATACTTTGCCCCCAGCTTTTCGAGTGCGGAATTCGACACGATGGGCGGAAAGCCGATGCTTCGTCTGCGATGAACTACCACCGTTCTAAGGCTGCTGAATACCTTGATCCCGCTCTCGTCGGCCAGACTTCAAGGATGCCACAAATGACCACCATAAAGCCGCCAATAATCTCAGCAACCGAGAGGCTCTCGCCCGCAAAAACTGCTGCCGTAGCCGCGCCGAACACCACCTCGGTCATCAACAGGATGCCGACACGGGCCGGGTCAAGCCGCACGGTTGCCCACATAAGGGCAGCAATCGAAATGACCCACCAGAGTCCACTGGTAAGAAGGACAGCAACAGCGATCGCGTAAACATCATCGGCTTCAATTGTCGGGACGGGCTCAAGCAGTGGCGCAACGAGCAGCGAGGTCATTGTTGCACCAAGGGCGAATAGGAGCGCTGCTGGCAATGGCTTTACTTTTGACTTCAGCCTCATGCCTGCCGTAGCAAAAGCCCACATTATACCGGCTATGAAAGCTATCCACTCTCCCAAGTTGCGAGGGATTGGAAGTCCCCCATCGCTCCCTAGCATGATGAATAGCCCAGTGAGACCAATGGCGATGGCGACAAACCGTAGTCTTGGAACCTGCAGACGCAGCAAATACTTGGCGATCAGCACACTCCAGACAGGACTGAAGAACCAGAGCAGGATGACAAGCGCGACTTTCCCGTAGAGAAAGCCAATTGAGTAAAGCGCGAAGGCCACCCCTCCGAGCATGATCGAAGCGATAGCGAGGACGTTATGGCCACGTAGTAAGCTTTGGTCTGCGATGATGAAGGGAAGCAAAAAAATTACAGCGGAAAGCGTAATCGCACCGGTGCCCCAAGCACCGTCAAGACCGAGCTCAGCAAGTGTGCGGATAGGAACCCAATAAACACCCCAAAAAATGCCTGTGAGGAGCACGACAGCCGAGGCTTGAAAGCTGTTGCTCATCTATCGCTCCCTTTCCGACCAGTCTGTCATTCACCAAAAATAGCCGGACGTTCGGAACTTAGCATCGTCCTCAACACACTAGAACTTCAAGTGATTCCGACCCCAAAATCAGGAATGGCTGGGTAAAAAGGGACCCGCCCATGCGGTGCCGTTTCGGTATGCGGGATGTCGCTGGATGTGAGCAAATCCTTGATATAACACGCCTCGGCGCGCGCTTCCGGAATTGCATTGCGGTCAAGGTCCGCAAGAACCAGTTGTGGTTCCCCATCAGCCATTGCCAGCGCCTCACCGAACGGGCCACAAATGCTCGACAGTCCCACGAAATCAAGATTGTGTTCCTGGCCGCTTCGGTTGGCGTAGCCGAGAAATATCTGGTTTTCCATGGCTCGCACCGGCACGACTTGGCGCGCAATTCGATCATGTGGAGCCATTAATGCGGTGGGCACTACCACGAGGTCAACGTCCGCTTCGGCTTCTGCTCGGATCAGTTCAGGGAATTCAACATCGTAACAAATTGCCACGCCGACGTGAAATCCACGACACTTGAATCGAAGCGCCTTATTGCCCGCGCGGAAAGTTGTCTTTTCCCAACTGCCAAACAGCGCACGCTTATGATACCGCCCGATTTCAGCGCCGTCGGCCGAAAACGCTACCGCAGCGTTTCGCAGCCCTTCGGGTGTCTCGATATGGCTTCCCATTACAAGCGTGACACCTTCTGTTGCTGCAATTCGAGCAACTTTTTCAAGTGCCGCGTCCACGTTTGGCAGATCGCCGGGGGCAAGGTCGGGAATATAATAGCCGGTCAGGAAGCCTTCCGGAAACACCAAAAGATCCGCCCCCCGATCTGCAGCGAGAGCGGCCACGCGGGCTGTCTCGGCAATGGTTTCATCGAGATCGTCCGGGACTCCCGCGCCTTGCCATAGTGCCAGTCGGAGAGCCATCAGTCCCTCATTCGGTCAGCGCCCAGAAGCTGGGGTAGGTTTCCATACCGTCCGATCAATCCAAAGATCAGCGCAGCCAATGCCACAAACATCACCGACACGACGCCCATGATCGGCGTGTAGC
>JAIVHI010000144.1 GCA_020201155.1 Loktanella sp.
CGACGCCGACGGAAATCTTGTGCTGGAAACCGAAGACGGTCCCACCGCGGTTCCTGCCGCGGATATCTACTTCAAGGAGTGACGCATGCTTCTGGCCATTGATTGCGGCAATACAAATACCGTTTTTTCGATCTATGACGGCGACGATCTGGTCGCCACATGGCGCACTGCGACCGAATGGCAGCGCACGGCGGATCAATACTACGTTTGGCTGTCCAGCCTCATCAGCTTCCAGAAGCTCGATGTGGTCATCACCGAGGTCATCGTCTCCTCGACGGTGCCCCGCGTCGTCTTCAACCTGCGGGTCTTCACCGACCGTTATTTCAACACGCGGCCCTATGTGGTCGGCAAGCCGGACTGCGCGCTGCCGGTGCTGCCGCGCGTCGACGAAGGCACGATCGTCGGCCCCGACCGGCTGGTGAACACGGCCGGGGCCTTTGACCGGCATGGCGGCAACCTGATCGTGGTCGATTTCGGCACCGCCACCACCTTCGACGTGGTCGAGGATGACGGCGCCTATGTGGGGGGCGTGATCGCCCCCGGTGTAAACCTCTCGCTCGAAGCGTTGCACAATGCGGCAGCAGCCCTGCCGCATGTCGATATCACCCAACCGCAGCGGGTCGTCGGAACAAACACCGTCGCCTGCATGCAGTCAGGGGTCTTCTGGGGTTACGTTGGTCTGGTGCGCGAGATATGCACTCGAATCAAATCAGAACGCGGTCGTGACATGAAGGTCATCGCCACGGGTGGCCTCGCGCCGTTGTTTCAACAGGCCGACAGGCTATTTGATGTCCTTGAAGATGACCTGACCATGCACGGCCTGACCGTTATTCACAAATACAATAAGGAGCTCGTATGAGCCGCAAGAAAGCCGCCGATCGGCTGATATATCTACCCCTCGGGGGCGCCGGCGAGATCGGCATGAACGCTTACGTCTATGGCTACGGGGCAGCGGGGAAAGAACGGCTGATCGTCGTCGACCTCGGCATTACCTTCCCTGACATGGACGGCACGCCGGGTGTGGATATCATCCTGCCCGATATTGCCTGGCTGGAACAGCGCAAGTCGCAGATCGAAGCCATCTTCATCACGCACGCGCATGAAGACCACATCGGTGCTATCGGGCACTATTGGGAACGTCTGGGCGCGCCCGTCTATGCCCGCAAATTCACCGCCAATATCGCGCGTCGCAAATTGGCTGAATTCGGACATCCCGACAAGGTCGTCACGGTCATCGAACCTTGGCCCCAGACCGTGAACTGTGGCCCCTTCACCGTGGGCTACCTGCCGATCAGCCATTCGATCCCCGAAAGCGCGGGCTTGTGCATCGACAGCCCCGAAGGCCGTGTACTGCACACGGGTGATTTCAAGATCGACCTGACCCCGATTGTCGGTGACCCTTTCGACCGAGAGCTTTGGGCCGAAGTTTCCAAGCCCGGCGTCCGTGCACTGGTTTGCGACAGCACGAACATTTTCTCGCCCGCTCCGGGCCGGTCGGAAGCATCGATCGCGCAAGAGATCGAGGGCATGATGAAGGATGCACCGGGTATGGTCGTCGCCACCACCTTCGCGTCCAACGTCGCCCGTCTTAAGACCTTGGCCGAAGCCGGCGTTCGGGCCGGGCGGTCGGTCTGCCTTCTGGGCCGGGCCATGCAGCGCATGACCGAAGCGGCCAAGGAAACCGGCGTCCTGCCGGATTTCCCAAGCACCATATCGCCGGAAGACGCACAAAGCCTGCCGCGCGAAAATGTGCTTTTGTTGGTGACCGGTTCGCAGGGCGAACGCCGCGCGGCTTCCGCGCAGCTGGCGCAGGGGTCCTATCTGGGACTGAAGCTCAAGGAAGGGGACACCTTCCTGTTCTCGTCCAAGACCATTCCGGGGAACGAGCGCGGCGTGATCCGCATCATGAACCAGATGTCCGAACTGGGCGTCGATATTGTCGACGACGACAAGCGGTTCCACGTGTCGGGGCACGCCAACCGGCCCGATCTGGAGGCGATGCACGAAATCGTCAAGCCGCAGATCCTGATCCCGATGCATGGCGAGCACCGCCACCTGCGCGAGCATGTCAAGATCGGTGAGGCCAAGGGGCTTGCGGGCATCGTTGCCGTGAACGGCATGATGATCGACCTGTCTGGCAACCGGCCCAGTGTCGCCGAATACATCGAAACCGGTCGCACCTATATCGACGGGTCGGTGATGGTCGGACAGTTCGACGGCATCGTGCGCGAGAGGATCAAGCTGGCGATGAACGGCATGATCGTCGTCACGCTCATCATCGACGAAGAGGGCGATCCCCTGGGCGACCCTTGGGTCGAAATCGCTGGCATGGCCGAAACGGGCCGGTCCAAGGCATCCCTGGTCGAGGTGATGGAAGAAGACCTGAGCCAGTTCGTGAACCGGGCCGACGCCAAGACGCTGGCCGACGACGACAAGCTGGAGACGGAATTGAAGGCCGTCGCGCGCCGCGCTGCAGTCCTTCTTGCGGCTGCGTGTCCGGGTCCGCTTGGGCTTGTCCTCGGACTGTTCCGCCGGCTTTTCCGCGTCTTCGACGGGTGCGGGGCCGTCCACCAAATTCTCGCGGCGCGGGATCTCGTTCTCGATCAGGCGTTCCACGTCGGCGAGGTTCTTTTCGTCGCGCGGATTGCAGATCATCACCGTGATGCCCTTTTTGCCCGCACGCCCCGTGCGACCGATCCGGTGGATGTAGTCCTCGGCATGGCTGGGCACGTCGAAGTTGAACACATGCGACACGTCGGGAATGTCCAGACCGCGGGCCGCCACGTCAGAGGCGACAAGGAATTTCAACGTGCCGGTTCGGAAATCGTCAAGCGTGCGCATGCGCTGGCTCTGCTCCAGATCACCGTGGATCGGGGCCGCATCAAGACCATGCTTGTTCAGCGATTTGGCGACGATATCGACATCGGACTTCCGGTTGCAGAAGATGATCGCGTTCTTGAGGCCATCGCCTTCTTCCTGGATCAGCTTGCGCAACAGGTCCCGCTTTTCGCTGTCGGCTTTCTCGCGGCGCGAGCCTTTGAACATGACGACGGACTGCGCGATGTTCACATTGGCCGATGCGGCACGGGCCACTTCGATCTTGACCGGTGCGGACAGGAAGGTGTTGGTGATCCGCTCGATCTCGGGGGCCATCGTGGCGCTGAAGAACAGGGTCTGGCGGGTAAACGGGGTCTTCTTGAAGATTTCCTCGATGTCGGGAATGAACCCCATGTCGAGCATCCGGTCGGCTTCGTCCACGACCATGATCTTCACGTCCGACAGGATCAGCTTGCCGCGCTCGAAATGGTCCAGCAGGCGACCGGGTGTCGCGATCAGCACGTCCACGCCCTTGTCGATCAGCGAGTCCTGTTCCTTGAAAGACACGCCGCCGATCAGCAGCGCCTTGGTCAGCTTGGTATACTTGGCGTAGGTATCGAAATTCTCGGCCACCTGAGCGGCGAGTTCGCGTGTCGGTGCCAGCACGAGGCTGCGCGGCATCCGCGCCCGTGCGCGGCCCCGGCCCAGAAGCGTGATCATCGGCAGGGTGAAGGCAGCCGTCTTGCCGGTGCCTGTCTGGGCGATTCCCAGCACGTCCTTGCCTTCAAGCGCAGGCCCGATGGCCCCGACCTGAATGGGTGTGGGGGTGTCATAGCCCGTTTCTTCGATGGCTTTGAGAACCTTTTTATCAAGGTTCATATCGGTAAATTTGGTCAAAGGTGCCCTTTCAATACAGTGCGGCATCTACGGCCGCAGGTATTGCGCGGCCAGACAGGCCGAATTGCCCGTCTTTCGACTTGTTGCGGGATAGGCCGAAATCGCCTTGGGGTCAAGGTTTACAGGAACTTGCGCTGGTTTGGGTCGTTCACTTCACAACATACAAAGGAGACCAACATGATCAACAAGTTCGGATTCGCAAACTGGAAGGGCACCATCAAGGACGGAGGCGGGACCATTTCGACCGAAACCGCCGCGCTGAAAGAGCATCCCTACGGCTTCAAGGCCCGCTTTGAGGACGGCAAGGGCTCTAACCCAGAGGAGCTGGTCGGTGCGGCCCATGCCGCCTGTTTCGCGATGGCACTGTCGCTGAACCTTACGGAAAATGACTTCGAGGCCACGAATATCGACGCCAAGTCGACCGTATCGCTTGAAGAAGATCCTGCCGACGGCGGGTTCAAGGTCTCGAAGGCGCATATCGAGGTCACCGCAAGCGTGCCCGGTATCACCGAAGACAAGTTCATGGAGCTGGCGAAAGCGACCGAAAAAGGTTGCCCGATCAGCAAGCTGCTGAACGCCGAGATCAGCATGGATGCCAAGCTGGTCTGAACCGCTGCATTGATGCCGGTTGTCAAATAACGAAAGGCCGGGGTGAGACGGTCACCCCGGCCTTTCGCATGAAGTGCCTCTGGCAACAGGTGGAGAGGCTGCGTCAGAATCCACCGAAACCCGGCATCGCAAAATAGAGCCCGACCGCGAACAGCGCGTAGCCGATCAAGATCAGAACCCCGTCGCGGGCCGTCAGTCCGAGGCCCAGAACCAATGTCGTCAATCCAAGGATGAAAGGCAGCATGGGGATGAACCCCAGCGGGATCATGATGACGCCTGACAGGACAACGGCCAGTCCCGTGATGCGCGTCGCCACCCGGCCCGTCGTCAGGCCCGTCATCCGGGGCTTGAGGATGTAATTGATGCGCCTGGCCCAGGGGCGGGCTTTCTCGACCGATTTTTGAACCTTGCGCGTCTCGACCTCGAATGACCGCAGCCGCGTGGGGAAAACCGGG
>JAIVHI010000196.1 GCA_020201155.1 Loktanella sp.
GCGTAGGTCAGGTAGGACACGCCCGGCGTGCTCAGGTCCAGTTCGGGCAGCTGCGACATGAAGATCAGGATGGCCAGCGCGTTCAGAAAGCCCGTCATCACGGATTTGGACACGTAGCGCATGAAGCGACCCAGCTTCAGAAAGCCCGCGCCGATCTGCAAGAGCCCCGCCAGCACAGACGCAGCAAGCAGATATTCAAGGCCATGATCGGCCACCAGCGTGATCATCAGCACGGCCGTGGCCGCCGTGGCCCCCGAGATCATGCCGGGGCGGCCACCGACGATGGCGATGACCACCGCGATCGAGAAAGAGGCGTAAAGCCCCACCTTGGGGTCGACGCCCGCGATGATGGAAAAGGCGATGGCTTCGGGAATCAGGGCCAGCGCAACCACGATCCCCGCCAGAACGTCGCCACGGATGTTGCCAAACCATTGTTGGCGGTAGTCTGTAAGTGTCATCATAATTCCACGACCCTGCATCGAGACGTCCAGCGCAGGACGGTTCGGCAATAAATTTCAGGGTTCATCAAAAAATTATCTGGCGGTTCAGCGGCCAGAAGAGCCACCCGGGCTCTCACCGGGTCCTTACGCTTGGGCGTCTCTTGCACACATGCCTTGCGAAAGATCAACCTATGCAATGCGCTTACTGTGTCAAATCACCCCATTATCTGGAAGACGGCATAAAAAAGCGGTCGTCCGCCGCCAGATCGATGAAATGATCCGCCAATTCTGTAAGCGGGGGCGGGGGCGCGATGCTTCTGGGCACCGATAAAGAAGAGAACAGAGTTACCGACACTTTGTCTCGGCGCAGTTGCCGGACGAGCGGGATCAGCTTGGCATCACTTGCCAGCAGCACCAAGTGATCCCCATTCCGCGCCGCTGTCATGGCATCGACGGCAAGGTGAACAAGATTGCTGCCGTAGCGCTCCCGGACATACCAAGGCTGATTAAAATCATCCGCGCCATAGCGTTCGATGTTGTGACGCGACAACCAGTCAAAGAAGTTTGCCAGCCGTCCTTGTTCAGCGGCATCCCGGCTGTCTCGGTAGTAATGTGCCGCAACTGCCCGACCATCTTTCTCGAAGTGAGTTATCAATCGTTCGAGGTCCAGCACCCGACCAAGCTTGGATCTGAGCCGATCTACATGGCTTCCATCGATCAGTAATGTCGTCCGAGCCACGTCATGCATCTCAGTCATTATATTCATCTGGAAATGTGATCGGTCCACTGCGCGGCGCAACAGAAGTTGAATCGCAGGAGCGATCTGGTTGCCGGGGGATAGGCGCCCGGAAGAGCCATCCGGCCGAAAGCAGCAGGATCCGATTGAAGGCTCGATGGCACATTCGGCCGAAAATCTCAACAGTTGGCAAGTTGCTCAGTCGGTCCCTATTCTTTGATTCCGCATAGACCTGACGAAGCAGAGAAATTCAGTTCGTCATATCAATTACCTTAATTCAAAGAGCGACACAGCGGATATCGTAGGGTTGTTTCAAGGGCACTCGTTCAGCAAGACATGGCATCAAACGCGCAAAACGGGTTTCGGTAAAGAGTGAAGCAACAACCTTGGCTCGCTCTTGTCGCGCAGGGCTGGGACCAGATTGCGAATTTCGTCCGGCGACGCGGCGGGGCGGGCTATCAGCACCCGTTCGATCAGGTTCTTCATCTGCTGTTTCATTGTCATCTCCTCGGGGATCAGGCAGGTCGAGCGGAGCATCGCTCCACCCGCAGGGTCAGGCGAGCTCGGCCTCATCTTTTTCGACGTTAAATGTCGCATCGGCGATAGCGACCTGCGCCGTGATCATCGCACCTGCGGCGGAACATGCATGTTCGAGCGCCACGCGAACGACTTTCACCGGGTCGATGATTCCACGATCCATAAGATCGCCGTAGTCGCCCCGCGTCGCATCGAACCCTTCGGTGTCGGTCGCGGCCGCCCTCACCTTTCCGATCACGAACGTGCCGTCGAAACCGGCATTGTCTGCAATCCGGATCAACGGCGCGCTCAAAGCACGTTGCACGAGGGCGATACCTGCATTTTCATCCGCATTGTCACCGCTCAGGTCATCAAGAATCCGGCCCGCACGCACCAGTGCGACACCGCCACCTGTGGTGACCCCTTCCGCGACAGCGGCCCGCGTCGCATTCAGCGCATCTTCCACACGATCCTTGCGTTCCTGCACCTCAGCCTCGGACATGCCTCCAACGTGGATGATCGCGACTCCACCCGAAAGCTTGGCAAGCCGCTCGCGCAGCGCGTCGACCTCGCGTCCCTGTGGGAGGTTCTCCAGTGCGCGGCGCAGTTGCGTGGCCCGTGCGGCGATTGCCGCGGTGTCACCGGCGCCACCGATCAGCGTCGTGCTGTCGCCCGTCACCTCGACGCGCGCAACCCGACCCAACATCTCGAGGCGCGCCGTCCCGACGGTGGTGCCCGTATCGTGACTGACTACCTCGCCGCCAGTGAGCACTGCGATATCCTCCAGCATCTCCTTGCGGCGGTCGCCGAAGCCGGGAGCTTTGACCGCTGCGACCTGAAGGCCACCGCGCAGCTTGTTGACCACCAGCGTGGACAGCGCATCACCGTCCACGTCGTCCGCGATGATCAGCAGCGGCTTGCCGGCCTCGTTGACCGCGTCCAGGATCGGCAAAAGAGGTTGCAACGCCGAGAGTGTTCCGTCGTGCAGCAGGACAAGCGCCTTATCGAAAGTGACACGGGACTTTTCAGGGTCGGTCACGAATTGCGGGCTCAGATACCCGTTGGCAAACTGCATGCCCTCGACAATCTCTGTTGTCGTCTCGAAGCCCGGATTGTCCGCGACCGTGATGACACCGTCCTCGCCTACGCGATCCATCGCGGCTGCGATCTGTGCGCCGATTACCTCTTCGCCATTCGCGGCCACGGCGCCGACTCTGGCGATCTCGTCGTGGCCGCTGACCGGTCGTGCCCCCGACCGCAGCGCGGCCACAGCCGCATTGGACGCGCGGGCGATCCCGCGCTTGACGTCCATCGGATTTGCGCCACCTGCGACCAGCTTCACGCCGTCCTGCATCAAGGCATTGACAAGCACGGTCGCCGTGCTGGTTCCGTCGCCGGCCTCGGCGTTGGTCCGGGCGGCGACGTCCTTGACCATCTGCGCCCCCATGTTCTCGAACCGGTCCTCCACTTCGAAAACCCGCGCGACGGTATGACCGTCCTTGGTAATCTGCGGTGCGGACCCGCCGTCTTGCAAAACGACGTTCCGCCCCTTTGGGCCAAGTGTGACGCCCACGCTGCGGGCGATTTGGTCGACACCGGCCAGCATGCGATTGCGGGCCTCGATGTCGAATGAAAGTTCCTTCGCTGTCATGCCGAACTCCTTTCCGAATGTCGGACAGGCGGCAAGCAGAACCTGGCTTGTCTGTCTGCGGGTAAAGAACCCCTCCAGTGTCGACTTGCAGCAGTTTGGTGGCGGGTCGAAGAAAGCCAGTTGTTGAGCATATCAGCTATGGCCTAAAGCGAGGCCGCAACGATCCACCTTTTGGCACTCTGCTTATCAGAGTGCCAAAACGGACTTAATCAATTGCCCACAAAAAGTCAAACTACGCACCGGTCACGCGAAAGACTCTTATCCGAAAGATGCTTCATCGACTTGCCGATATGGCCATAATCCGATTCACGCCGGGGCGAGAACGGTCTTATTTTGACTGAGCCAAAGCCTGTTCCAGCTTCTCCATCGCTGCCGTCCAAAGAGCCTCACCACGTGCAATACCCTCCATGACTTCAGCATATTTCTTCTGCCAAATTTCGGCTTGTGATCCCATTTCAGGACCGTAGAGCGCCGGGTCCGACAGTTTCAGAGCCAGCTGGTCGCGCATCTCATTCAACTTGGTCAGTCGTGTTTCACATTCGCGGACATCAGCCTTCAGTCCGACGATTTCGCTGCGCGTAGCACGCTCCCGTGTGACAGGTTTCGGCTTTTCGTCCTGCGAGCTGGGTGCGTTCAACATCTGCGACCGGTAGGCCTCCAGGTCGTCGTCGTAAGGAACCACAGTTCCGTCCTGAACAAGCCAGAGCCTATCCGCAACCAGCCCGAGAAGATGTATGTCGTGGCTGACAAGGATGATCGCACCGGTATATTGCGTAAGCGCATCAACCAATGCATCGCGGCCTTGGATGTCGAGATGGTTTGTCGGCTCGTCGAGGATCAGAAGATGCGGGGCTTCCAGCGTCGCAAGCAAGAGCGACAGCCGCGCCTTTTCACCGCCCGAGAGTAGTTGGACATTTGTGTCTGCCTGTTCCGCATCGAGGCCAAAGCCTGCCAGCCGGGACCGCGACCAGGCCTTGCTGGCGTCGGGACGTGCCGACGCCAGATGCTTCAAGGGCGTTGCATCTGCATCAAGTTCGTCAATCTGATGTTGGGCAAAGTAGCCGACGCGCAGCTTGGTTGCGCTCGTCATCGTGCCGGCAGATAGCGTCAGCTTCTCAGCCAGAAGCTTGGCAAATGTCGATTTGCCCTCACCATTGCGGCCAAGCAACGCGATGCGATCATCCTGATCTATCCGAAGGTTGAGGCGTTGCAAAACTGGGGGGCCATCGTAGCCCACCGCCACACCGTCCAGATTGACGATAGGCGGTGACAATGCTTCAGGCTCAGGAAAAGTCAGAACCTGGGATTCCAGGTGTTCAGGGACCGCCACGGCAGCCATCCGTTCCAGCATCTTCACACGGGATTGTGCTTGCTTGGCCTTGTTTGCCTGATAGCGGAAGCGGTCCACGAAATTCTGAAGATGGGCGCGGCGTGCTTCGTAATTGCGCGCCTGCGCGGTCTGCTGTGCGCGCTGTTCCTCTTTTTGCCGGGCGAACTGGTCATAAGGGCCTTGGAAGTAGGTCAGCTTGTGATCCTCCACAGAGAGAATTGCCCCAACCGCCTTGTTCAGCAAAGAGCGATCATGGCTGATAATTATGACCGTATGGGGATAGTTTTGCAGGTAGTTCTCAAGCCAGACTGTCCCTTCCAGATCGAGGTAATTCGTCGGTTCGTCGAGCAGCAAGAGATCAGGATTCGTAAACAGAATCCCTGCAAGCGCCACTCTCATGCGCCATCCGCCAGAGAACTCCGAACAGGCTCGCTGCTGCGCGTCCGTATCAAAGCCCAACCCTTTTAAAATGGTGCTGGCACGCGCTTCTGCCGCCCACGCATCAATGTCGGCAAGGCGCGTCTGAACTTCCGCGATCCGCATCGGATCAATCGCGGTTTCCGCTTCGGCCATGAGTGCCGCGCGCTCCGTATCCGCCTCCAGCACGGTGTCCATCAGCGTCTTGTTGCTCGATGGGACCTCCTGATCCACCGAGCCAATTCTACAGTTCGACGGTAGTTCAATTTCACCGCTCTCCAGCGGAAGTTCTCCTCGGATCAGCCGAAACAAAGTGGTTTTCCCAGTCCCGTTTTTGCCGATCAAACCAACCTTGTGTCCCGAAGGAACATCGACTGAAGCCTCCTGAAAGAGTGGCTGTCCACCAATCGAATATGATATTCCCGATATCTTGAGCATGGGACTTGGTCGCAAATCGTGCCGCAAAGCTCAATGGCGACTTCCATAGGGCGTAGCCCTGCATCCTGTGTCCAATTGTAGTCATAGCGTATACACGGCAAGCAATCTGAAGTGGCTGGTATGATCATCCCATTGGCTGAATTTTGGACGCACCCGCTTAGAAAGGCACCACATGACGAAAACCGACACAGATGCATCCAACACCTTCTTTCTCGAAGTCTCTGGCGCGGGTCTGCCGGAAGTCGATGGTCTATACATTCCCTCGGCCGCCCCGCCTGCCGAGTCCGAGTCCGGCACCCTGTCCAGCCCGGGCTTCTGGAACGGCAAGCCAGCCTGGGACCGGGCCGACGGCAAGGCCGCGCGCAGCCCCGCAATCTCCTATTCCAACAGCTACAAGTCCTGGCGCATTTCGCGGCTCGACGGTCATCTGGCTTATGAATTGACCTGCGATGACGCGCTGCCGCCGACCGACCGGCCTTGGAACGTCTACAAAATGGGGGTCGCGCCCGGACCCAAGGTGACGTTGCACGATAGCGATCCGCGTCTGGCCAGCCCCGATCCGAACATCATCTTCATTCTGGGTGGTCCCGGTGCCGGCAAAGGCACGATGTGTAAACTGGCTCAGATTCAACTGGGATGGACACACCTGTCCACCGGCGATTTGCTTCGCACCGAACTGAAGACCGAGGGGCCAAGGGCCGCGTCTATCAAGTCATACATTGATGCCGGCACGTTGGTGCCGGATGAAATCGTGGTTAAGCTACTGAAGGATGCCATGGAAAAGACCGTCCGTGACACCGGCAACCTGAACTTTCTGATCGACGGCTTCCCACGGTCGTTCGGCAATCTGGATGCTTGGTATGCGGTGTTCGGAAAGGACAGCGACTTGCCCAAGATGATCTATTTCGAATGCCCGCTTGACGTGCTGACCCGGCGCATATTGGGCCGCGCGCAATACTCGAACCGCAGCGACGACAATATCGAAGCGATGAAACAGCGGTTTGACATCTTCAAGGCCGAGACTTTGCCGATCGTCGAACATTTTACCGACAAGGGCAAATGCGCCGAAATCGACACCGGTCAGGATCGTTCGACAGTGTATGATCTGTTTCGCGCGCAACTGGCCGATCAGACCGACAATGACTGTCTCACGCGCCCTCTCACCGAGGAGGCCGAGATGTTGCTGGGCTTGCGGCCCTACCCGGACAGAACCTGACCCGGGTTAACTTGCACCGCGCGGGGCGGTGCAAGGCATCTCGGCTATGCTGCCTTTGACAGATCGTTCACAATTTCTTCCAACATGAAAGTTTCGCGCTGGATCGACAGCCCCATCGAGGCCTCGCGGCGATGCATCACACCGCGGTTATGCGTGATCGCATCCTCCAAGTTGACCCAGACCGGGCGCATCCCGTTGGCCGTTTCGTAGTCTTCCATTTTCGTGGCACGCAATTCGGGATCGATGTCACAGAAATAGAAGTGCGACGTCATGTTCATCAAAGGGAATTCCGGCTGCCAATGCGGGCGCAGTTCCTCGATATAACCGAAATCACGCCGCACGCGGACATTGCTGGCGCCGGTTTCTTCTTCAAGCTCGCGACGCAACCCGTCGATCAGATCCTCGCCCTGATCAACGCCGCCGCCCGGAAAGCTGAAATCATTGTATCGTTCGGTAAACAGCAGCAGCACAGAAGTCTCGCGCAGCACGATCCCACGCGCCGCACGGCGGATGAGAGTCGCACCCGCCACCGATTCGACGTCAGGGTGGATGAGTTTCCTGATCAGTCTCATTGCACTTATCTCCGTCACATTGGTGCCGACACCTGCTTTTTCGTGGAACCGCAGCCAAAGTGCGCATCACCGATAAAGTGCCTACCGAATAGGACAACGCTCCCAGAATAGCTATAGCAGGAAGCGACGTAGCTTTTGCCCCATTTGCCGACTTACCGGCGTGCGCTGCGAGATTTCAATTCAGCCGATTCCGAACAGCACAGCCGTGACCCCTCCCCAGGCGATGACATAGGCAAGGCAGACAATGGCGGTGACGCGCATCACGTCACCTTCGGGTCCTGACCCAGACGTCATCTAAACCATTATGGCACAAGAATAAAACGCCTGATACAAGACTGTCCTCGGCACATGCTTACGTTCGATTGTCCAGAGCGGGTCATGTTGCCTACTGAACTCTACCAAAGCGGGCGTCCACCGACAGCATTTGAGGGGCGGGAAACTGAAAAGTACTCAAATCCGGCCCTCATTCAGATTGGCGCGGTGTTGAAATGCAAATCTTCGATAATTAACTCTCGAACCGAGCATATCCTCTTTCTCATTCCACCAGATACTGCGCGACGAGTGGCCGATAGCCAGCGCCAAGCGCGCAGGCGGTAATTCCAAGCGTTCCGTGAATGATTTCCGGGCAGCGGACGCCACGCGTGTCAACGTCCGAGACAAGAGCTTCGACCCGAGAGATCAGCTTTTGCCGCACTTGTGGTGGAAAGCTGCCATCGATGACCACGGTCGGCACATCCAGAACGGCAACAAGTGTCACGGCTGCGCTCGCGAGATAGACTGCCGTCTCCTCGATCCATGTCGTTTCCAGATCTTCAAACCCGGTCCATACGGGCTCTTGCAGCAGGCGCTGGCCCTCGCCCGATGTGCGTTCGTCCAGACGCCGTTCGAGTTGGTTAATCGACGCGACCTCAAGCATCTGGGTGATGCTGCCGTCAGAGCTCAAGACTGGCAGCGAGGCGATTGCGCCGGCGTTCCCAGTCGATCCGAGATACAGCCGGCTACCGATGACGACACCTCCGCCAAGAAAGGCACCGACGAAAATATACCCAAAATCCGGCAGGTGCCGAGCAGCACCGAAAAGATACTCGCCGTGGCAGGCAAGGGATCCGTCGTTACCCACGAAGGCAGGCAGCCCCGTCACTTCCGAAAATGCGGGGAGCGCCGAAAAGTCCCGCCACTCCTGCATCTCTTCCTGTGGTGCTCCCAAAACATCCAGCCAGTTCCACAGGTCGAAGGGCATGCCGATTCCGATCCCGGCGATCCTGTCTCTCTGGGCGCCCTTCAGCACGTCCTTGAATCCGGCAACGCTGGTCCTTGCCAGATCCAGACAGAGCGCTGGCGTCGGGTGGGCGTAGGTGGCTGTCCGCCGGTCCAGAACATTGCCTTCCAGATCAATAAGAATGACGTCGGAGCGTCGCCTTCCGATCCGCATCCCGACCGAAAACGCGCCGGACGGATTGAGCTTGATCGGTGTGGATGGCTTGCCGACCCTGCCCTTGATCGGCTTTCCACTCAGAACCAGGCCTTCTGTTTTCAGCTTCCGCGTGATGACCGAGGCAGCCTGCGCCGACAGGCCCATCCGCCTGGCAATGTCAGCCGCAGGCGTCGGCCCGTCCTGCCGCAGCATGTTCAGAATGGCTCGCTCGTTTGCACTGCGCTCTGCCCCGTCTTGCGGTGTAGGCGCGGCACATCCCTCGTCAGTTTTCATTTCATCGCCTCCCGCTGCACTGTTGCCATCCGCTTTTTATAAATCAAGTTGATAAAACTGCTGACACAACCAATCTTGAAGGTTCATGCTTCGGGCGTTGGCTTGAGCGAGACGGCCACCCTCATATGATCGACCGGCCCCTGCCTGACGTCAGCGCCCATGGGACGGTTTAGGCATATTGCGGAATGGAGGGTTTCCAGCTCATCGTAGCCTTCATAGAGCGAAGATGTGTAAGAAACCCGTGACGAAGAAAAAGCCGAGGCCAAAAAGGCCGTCGAAAACAGACGCGCGCAACCGAGGCACCTTTCGGCGATGAGCGCGCAACCTTACACCTAGCCGAGGCCAAAACAATGAGAGTGACCTTAATCCGTGCTAGCCTATAATCTGATGACCGGGCGGTCACCGCTGAAGGTGCGGAGCTGCTTCAAGACGTATTTGCCCGTTTCAGCGTGAAACGCTTTGGCGCTGCGCGGCTTACCGTTGGGTTCCCAACAGGCGCGCGAGCTCGTGCCGTGCCACGGCGATCTGACCCGACGCATCGGGCATCGGTGTCCCTTCGCTCGACGGCTCATAGAGGCGCGTATCGGTGAGCGGAGAGACCGGTCGGTCCTCGAATACAATTTCATAATGCAGATGCGGCGCAGTCGATGTGCCTGTCGATCCAACGCTTCCAATTTCATCACCAGCCAAAACCCGTTGGCCGGGCGAGATTGTCTCGTTCAAGGCGCTGAGATGGGCATAGAGAGTGCGTAGGTCGTTCCCGTGATCGATCTCAACCATCAACCCATAGCCGCTCTTGCGACCCATGAAGCCGATCCGTCCGGACTGCGTCGCCAAAACCGGTGAACCCTCCTTTGCTGCAAAATCTACGCCATTGTGCATCCTCACAACGCCGTGGATTGGGTGCTTGCGTGGTCCAAAGGCCGAGCTCAGGCGCGCACCCATGATCGGTTGATCGAAGACGCTTTTCAGCTGACCGTTCTCATAGATCATGGTCCGCCTGGACGTATCGTCCGGCCACAGTATCTCGTATTCCTTGTCGCCCAGTCGAAGCTCCGCAAAGTCGATGACCGGTTCGCCAATAACGCGTGTGTTCAGGCGGTTTTCCCGCCACATCAGCCGCAGCCGCTCGCCACTTTCGAGCGAGCTCCGCAGATCGAGCGTTTCAGCGAGGACAAGTTGCAGGTCAGTCGCAAACCTTGTCGGTATGCCTGCCTTGTCCAACGCAGCGTAGATCGAACTGTCGATGGTGGCCTCGCCTGCGCGGCGGACAGTCTCGAGCGCGGGAGCAATGACCTGCACGACCGGCGATGCGCCGAACACCGCCCGAATCTGAACGCCGTCATCGACTTCGAGCGTGGCATTCTCGGGCAGCCCGTCCGATGCCATCTTCAACGCGAGCTTGTGGCCGGGTTGCAGGCGGCGAAGGTCGTATTCCGACGCGATTGCATTGGTGATTTCGGCGCGGGTTACTGCGTCGATGCCTGCTTCTGCCAGCAATCCGTCAAGACTGTCACCAGGTTCGACGGAGCGGGACCAGTTCGATACGTCGCTTGCAACTGTCTGGGCATCCTGTTCCGGACCCAGGGAAGAGGCTTGATCAGGCGAGATCACACTGACGTCCGACCGGGAGTGAGTGTCCGTATTGTCTCGCGCCGCTGTCGATCCTTTCCGGACATGAATCATTGTCGCTACCAGAACGACGCAGGCAATTGCCGTCAGGGCCGTCCAGTATCTCAGCCTCATCAAGTCTCCCCTGTTTGCCATTTGATTATTGCCATGCGGCACATTCGCTGCATGCCGGCACCGCACCTATCGCTGAGCGGAAAGGAAATAACCTTGCTTGACGTATCCTGCAACATCCGTCGTCGCGAAAGCGGAAGCAAACACCATCGGTCCTTCAGCATCATCGATTTGACTGCAGACCAGATGGTTGACGCCGCTGGGCGCTGGCGTTCACCGAAAGCTTCCGGGTGCCAGACGACATTCAGCGCGTCGTCGGCATTCTTGCAACCGGCTTCACACTGTTCACTTTGATCGTGCAGGGGACGACGCTGCGTTGGATCATTGGTCGACTTGGGCTGGACCAGCTGTCCCCCATCGATCAGGCGTTGTCGCGCCAGGTCGTCGCCGTGGCGCTTCAGACCGTGCGCGAGGACGTGGCCCGCACCACTGAAAACTACGATCTGAACCATGACATCGTGCGGTCCGAGGCGAAACGCTTTGGTGACCGGCTGGACGAGGCCGTCAAAACCGCCGAAGACAGCGCTGACATACTGGACCGTGACCGGGTGACACTCGGGCTGATCGCGCTGGCAGGTCACGAACGCGACACCATCCTCGCGCGGGTTCGCGAAAGGACCATTTCAGCG
>JAIVHI010000030.1 GCA_020201155.1 Loktanella sp.
TTGGTGTGGTCGGCAATCAGCATCGTCTTGCGCGACTGGTGCAGGATCGTCTGACTGACACCGACCTCGCGCAGATCAAAGTCAAGGATGTCACCGTCCTTGTCAATCGCGGAACATCCCAACACGCCGATGTCGAACTTGAACTGCCGGATGGTGGTCGTGGTCAATTCACCGATCAGCCCCCCGTCGGACAACCTCAGTGACCCGCCGGTCACGATGACCTCGCAGTCTGGATTGCCGGTCAGGATGTTCGCCACGTTCATGTTGTTCGTGATGACCAGAAGATTGCGGTGGTGCAGAAGTTCCGTCGCCACGGCTTCCGTGCTGGTGCCGATGTTCAGGAAGACCGAACAGTCTTCGGGAATTTGCGCAGCGCAGGCCTTTGCCATCGCGGCCTTGCCCTCTGCGTTGAGCCTGCGCCGTTCTTCGTAGCCGATGTTGATGGTCCCGGAGGGCAGGACCGCTCCACCGTGAACCCGCTCCAGCCGTCCGGCCTCGGCCAGGTCGCTCAGGTCGCGGCGGATGGTTTGCAGTGTCACATCGAAATGGGCCGCAAGCTGTTCCACCGTCACCTTTCCGTCGCGTCGTGCGATTTCAAGGATTTCGGGATGGCGTATGGTCTGAGACATCAATGCGGTCCGTGTCATCGTTGATGGTTCAGGCATCCTGAACATGGTTGCAATCGCGCGGAACACCCGATCGGACGGATGCGGAGGTCACCCCTGTTCGCATTGTATCGTTTATGCGCGCTTTGTCAGCTTTGACGTAAAGTATTCGGAATTCAAGCGAATATAAGCCATAGCGCTGCCTGCCGAACCTCCCCTTACCTCAAAAAGAACAAAAACGAAAATATAGACTTTCTTTCTGTCACATTTTTGATAACCTGACGTCACAAAGGGTTTGGGAGGATCCAAAGTGAGTGAACGGGGAGGCGTCTGTGATCTGCTGATCATCGGCGGCGGGATCAATGGATGCGGCATCGCACGTGACGCAGCGGGTCGGGGGTTGTCGGTCACACTGGCCGAGATGTCCGATCTTGCCTCCGCCACGTCCTCGGCCTCGACCAAGCTGTTTCACGGCGGTCTGCGTTACCTTGAATATTTTGAATTCCGGCTGGTCCGCGAAGCGCTGATCGAGCGGGAAACCCTGTTGCGCGCCATGCCGCACATCAGTTGGCCCATGCGGTTCGTTCTGCCCTACCACAAGGATATGCGGTTCGAGAGCGACACCCCGACCTCGAAACTGCTTTCGGTCATCATGCCATGGACGCGCGGCAAGCGTCCGGGTTGGCTGATCCGTCTTGGGCTGTTGATGTACGATACACTGGGCGGTCGCAAGATTCTGCCCGCCACCAGCACGATCGACCTGACCAAGGCGCCCGAAGGTGCGCCTTTGCGGGACGATTTCACCAAGGCCTATGAATACAGCGATTGTTGGGTCGAGGATTCTCGTCTGGTTGCACTGAACGCGCGTGATGCGGTGCTGCGCGGTGCGCAGGTTCTGACCCGCACAAAGGTGGTTTCGGCCCGTACCGACCAAGGTATCTGGACGGTCACGTTGGAAGATGTCGATACCGCAAAGCGACGCGAGGTGCGCGCGCGGATGGTGGTGAACGCAGGGGGGCCGTGGGTCGGCCAGATCCTGCGTCAGCAGATCGGGTCGAACAGTCAGGATGACGTGCGGCTGGTGCGGGGAAGCCACATCGTCACCCGGCGCCTTTTCGATCATGACAAGTGCTACTTCTTTCAGGGGGGCGACGGGCGGATCATGTTCGCGATCCCCTACGAGACGGATTTCACCCTTATCGGCACGACCGATCAGGAACACCATGACGTCAGCGAAGAACCGGTCTGCACCCCGCAAGAGCAGCACTACATGGTCGACTTCATCAACAAGTATCTGAAGTCTCCGATCAGCGTCGATGACATTGTCTGGACCTACTCGGGTGTGCGCCCGCTTTACGATGACGGCGCAAGCTCGGCCACGGCGGCCACCCGCGACTACACCTTGAAGCTGGACGACAGTGCCGGCGCACCCGCGTTGAACATCTTTGGCGGAAAGATCACGACCTATCGCCGGCTGGCTGAAAGTGCGTTGGACAAGATCGGAGAACGGCTGGACCTGCAAAAAGGGCCATGGACCGCGGGTGTCGCCATGCCGGGCGGGGACTTTCCGGTCTCTGATGTCGAACGGCTCGTCAAGGATCTTTGCCGGGACTACGGCTTCATGACGGATCGCTGGGCGCGCCGCTTGGTCCGGGCCTACGGAACCGACGCCAGGCTGGTGCTGGGCGAGGCGGGCTCTGTTGCGGATCTTGGCGAGGATTTCGGCGCGAGCCTGACCGCAGCCGAAGTGGATTGGCTGATGACACACGAATTTGCACGCACCGCAGAGGACGTCTTGTGGCGGCGCAGCAAGCTGGGCTTGCGCGACGCGGATGCCGCCGCACTCGACGCCTACATGACGGGCAAGCGCACAGAACTGAGGGAAACCGCATGACACTGCAACTGGATGACGTCAGCTACGCCGTCGGGGCGGAGACCTTTATCTACCCGACCAGCCTGACGCTGGAGCAGGGCACGATGAATGTGCTGCTAGGGCCGACATCTTCGGGCAAGACGACACTGATGCGGCTGATGGCCGGTCTGGACAAGCCGACCAAGGGGCGCATTCGCTGGCAGGGCGAAGACGTGACCGGCCAGCGTGTGCAGGACCGCAAGATCGCCATGGTCTACCAGCAGTTCATCAATTACCCCGCGATGACGGTTTACGAGAATATCGCGTCACCGATGAGGCTGATGCGTTTGGGCAAGTCGGAAATCGACCGCAAGGTGCGCGAGACCGCGGCGCTCATGCAGCTGACGCCGATGTTGGATCGCAAGCCGTTGGAGCTGTCGGGCGGCCAGCAGCAACGCTGCGCGCTGGCCCGGGCGCTGGTCAAGAATGCCGGGTTGGTGCTGCTGGACGAACCGCTTGCCAACCTCGATTACAAACTGCGCGAGGAGCTGCGCGCCGAGATCCCGCGTATCTTTGCCGAATCCGGTTCGATCTTCGTTTATGCCACGACGGAGCCGGAAGAAGCGCTTTTGCTGGGCGGCAACTGCGCGACCCTGTGGGAGGGGCGAGTGACTCAGTTCGGTCCGACCGCGCAGGTCTACCGCCAGCCGAAAGACGCCACGACCGCGCGCGTCTTCTCGGACCCGCCGATGAACTTCCTGACCGTCGAGAAACGGGGTGATCGGATGTGCTTTGGCACCGACGAAAGTATGGCGACTGACAGGTCAGATCTGCGTGACGGGACCTATACGCTGGGCTTCCGGCCCAACCACCTGACACTGGAACCCGGCGAAGGCTGCATCCGCTTCGAAGCCGAACTGAGTGTCGTCGAGATCACCGGGTCGGAAACATTCGTTCATTTGCGCCACGGCGACGCCCGGTGGGTGGGTTTGATCCATGGCGTGCGTGACCTGAGCCCGGGGCAATCGCTGCCGGTCTATCTTGATCCGACGCGGATCTACATTTTCGCGCAGGATGGCGCGCTCGTGTCGTCTGCGCCCTATGCAGAGGTGGCGTAGAATGGCCAAGATTACACTCGAACACCTGGCGCATTCCTACCTGCCGAACCCGAAGGCACCGGATGACTTCGCGCTGAAAGAGCTCAACCACGACTGGTCGGATGGAGAGGCCTACGCACTTCTGGGATCGTCGGGCTGTGGCAAGTCGACTTTGCTGAATATCATCTCGGGCCTGTTGATCCCCAGTCAGGGGCGGGTGCTTTTCGACGGGCACGACGTCACGACCGCGCCCACGGCCAAGCGCAACATCGCGCAGGTTTTCCAGTTTCCGGTGGTCTACGACACGATGACCGTGCGCCAGAACCTTGCCTTTCCGCTCAAGAACCGGGGCATGGACGTGGCCGAAATCAAGCGCCGTGTGCAGAAGGTCGGTGCGATGATCGATATGGAAGCACAGCTCGATCACAAGGCAAGGGGCCTGACCGCCGACGCCAAGCAGAAGATCAGCCTCGGGCGCGGTATGGTGCGCGAGGATGTGAATGCACTTTTGTTCGACGAGCCGCTGACCGTGATCGACCCGCACATGAAGTGGGAACTGCGCACGCAGCTGAAGAAGCTTCACCATGATTTCGGACACACCATGATCTATGTGACCCACGACCAGACAGAAGCACTGACCTTCGCTGACAAGGTGGTGGTGATGTATGACGGTCGCGTCGTTCAGATCGGCACACCGCAGGAACTGTTCGAACGTCCGGGTCATACGTTCGTCGGCTATTTTATCGGGTCACCCGGCATGAACCTGTTCGACGCCGAGATCAACGGCACCTCTGCTCGTATTGGCGGCGCGGTCGTTGAACTGGGCGCGCATTACGCCGCCACCGGCAAGACGCAGGTCGGCGTGCGCCCCGAATTCATCCGCATCGCAAGCGAAGGCGACGGCATTCCCGCCAAGGTCCAGCGCATCGAGGACGTGGGCCGCCATCAGGTGGTCCGGCTGGACGCCGCAGGGACGAGCGTCAGTGCCGTTATCGCGGAAGGCCAGACCATCCCGGCGGATGCCGACCGCATCAGGTTCGTGACCGAAGGGATCAATGTCTACGCCGATGACTGGCGCGTGACGGCACGAAAGGACGCAGCATGAACAAGACTGTCAATCAAAAGGCATGGTTCCTGATCCTGCCGGTCCTGATCCTCGTGGCGTTTTCCGCCGTCATTCCCCTGATGACCGTCGTGAACTATTCGGTGCAGGACACATTCGGGAACAACCAGTTTTTCTGGGCCGGTCTCGACTGGTTCAAGGACATGCTCGAATCCGACAGGATGTGGAACGCCTTGGGCCGTCAGCTGATGTTCTCTGGGATCATCCTTGCAATCGAGGTGCCGCTGGGCATTTTCGTCGCCCTGAACATGCCTCAGAAAGGGTTCTGGTCGTCCTTCTGCCTTGTCGTGATGTCGTTGCCCCTGTTGATTCCGTGGAACGTGGTCGGGACGATCTGGCAGATCTTCGGTCGGGTCGACATCGGTCTGCTGGGCTATACGCTGGACGCCCTCGGGATCGACTACAACTACACCCAAGACAGCTTCGACGCCTGGGCGACCGTCATCGTGATGGATGTCTGGCACTGGACATCGCTGGTTGCGCTGTTGGCCTTCGCCGGTTTGCGGTCGATCCCCGACGCCTACTATCAGGCGGCCAAGATCGATCAGGCCAGCCGTTGGGCCGTGTTCCGTTACATCGAACTGCCGAAGATGGCGGGGGTTCTGATGATCGCCATCCTGCTGCGGTTCATGGACAGCTTCATGATCTACACCGAACCGTTCGTTCTGACGGGGGGTGGCCCGGGCAATGCCACGACGTTCCTGTCGATCGACCTTGTCAAGATGGCCCTTGGACAGTTCGATCTTGGTCCGGCGGCCGCGTTCAGCCTGATGTATTTCCTGACAATTCTGGCAATCAGCTGGGTGTTCTACACCGTGATGACCACACTGGACAAAAGGGACGGCAAGTAAATGACCGATATCGCCACGCCCCAAGTCGCCGAGCCTGTCGACAAAATGACGATCGCAAAGCCGCGCAAGGCATCAAGGCGCATGCGCCCCTCGGGCGGGGCGGTCGTGATGACGCTTTACCTGCTGTTTCTGATGTTGCCGATCTACTGGCTCTTTAACATGAGCCTCAAGACCAACGCCGAGATACTGGGTGCCTTCAGCCTCTGGCCGCGCGATCTGACCTTCGCGAATTACGCGCGGATCCTGAACGATCCCAGCTGGTATATGGGCTATGTCAACACGCTGATCTACGTGGTCTTGAACACGACCATCAGCCTTGCGGTGGCACTGCCCGCAGCCTACGCGTTCAGCCGCTACAGTTTCATCGGCGACAAGCACCTGTTCTTCTGGTTGCTGACCAACCGTATGGCGCCGCCCGCTGTTTTCGCGCTGCCCTTCTTCCAGTTCTATTCAAGCGTCGGGCTTTTCGACACCCATATCGCCGTCGCCCTGGCGCACTGTCTGTTCAACGTGCCGCTGGCGGTCTGGATCCTTGAAGGGTTCATGCGGGGCGTGCCGAAGGAAATCGACGAAACGGCCTATATCGACGGCTATTCCTTCCCCGCCTTCTTCATCAAGATATTCACGCCCCTGATCGCCAGCGGCATCGGCGTCGCGGCCTTCTTCTGCTTCATGTTCTCGTGGGTGGAGCTGTTGCTGTCGCGCACGCTGACCAGTGTCGATGCCAAGCCCATCGCCGCGACCATGACGCGGACCGTGGGGGCGGCCGGTGTCGACTGGGGCGTGCTGGCCGCGGCTGGCATGCTGACCATCGTGCCAGGTGCCTTGGTCATCTACTTCGTGCGCAACTACATCGCCAAGGGCTTTGCCCTGGGGCGGGTGTGATGCGCCAGCTGAGAGGAGTTTCACATGCTTGACTGGATGGCCTGGACATGGCCGACGGCCACTTTCTTCATCGTCATCGCGACGCTGCTGATCATCTTTACGGTGCTGGCGGTGCGGTTTCCCGAAGTTCCCCGCAAGGGGATATTGCAGATCGAAACGACCCGGGGTGACCGGTTGTTCATCACGCTTCTCGGATCTGCCTTCATCAATCTGGCGTGGCTTGGCTACGGTCTGGGACCGCAGCCCTACGCCTTACTCGTCTGTCTGGTCTATGCCGCCGCGGTGTTCCGCTGGGTCTAGACCGTCAAACCCCGGTGCGACCCGATGCACCGGCTCTGAGCCTACATTCAATCAAAGGGAGGAAACCTAAATGAATGTTCTATTGAAATCGTCTACGGCACTGGGTCTGGCGCTTGCCATGGTCCAGCCTGCATGGGCGGACATGGATGCTGCGATCGCTTTTCTGGACGAGGAAATCGGTGATGTCTCGACCCTGACCCGCGAGGAGCAGGAGGCCGAGATGCAATGGTTCGTCGACGCCGCCCAGCCGTTTCAGGGCATGTCGATCAACGTCGTCTCGGAAACGATCACCACCCATGAATACGAAGCGCAGGTGCTGGCGCCCGCGTTCAGTGCCATCACCGGGATCAATGTCACGCATGACCTGATCGGTGAAGGCGATGTGGTCGAAAAGCTGCAGACACAGATGCAGTCGGGCGAAAACATCTATGATGCCTATACCAACGACAGCGATCTGATCGGCACGCACTGGCGCTATCAGCAGGTGCGCAACCTGACGGACTGGATGGAGAACGAAGGCGCCGATGTCACATCGCCGACCCTGAACCTCGACGACTTTATCGGTCTGGATTTCACATCCGCTCCGGATGGAAAGCTGTATCAACTGCCGTCGCAGCAGTTCGCGAACCTTTATTGGTTCCGCTATGACTGGTTCAACGATCCCGACATTCAGGCCGATTTCCGTGAAGCCTACGGCTATGACCTTGGCGTTCCCGTGAACTGGTCTGCCTACGAGGATATTGCCGAATTCTTCACGGGTCGTGAAATCGACGGTGTCGAGGTCTATGGCAACATGGATTACGGCAAGAAGGATCCGTCGCTCGGTTGGCGTTACACCGATGCGTGGATGTCGATGGCCGGGATGGGCGATGTGGGTGAACCCAACGGCCTGCCGGTCGACGAATGGGGCATCCGCGTGAATGACGCCGGCCAGCCCGTCGGCGCCTGCGTTGACAGGGGCGGTGCGACCAACTCGCCTGCAGCTGTCTACGCGGTGGACAAGGCGATTGAATGGCTGCAGAAGTACGCCCCTGCATCCGCTGCCGGCATGACCTTCTCGGAAGCCGGTCCTGTGCCTGCACAGGGCAACATCGCCCAGCAGATGTTCATGTATACGACATTCGTGGCACCCTTGGTGGCGTCGGATGCCGTGATGAACGAAGACGGCACGCCGAAATGGCGTCTCGCCCCCAGCCCGCACGGCGTTTACTGGGAAGAGGGCATGAAGGTCGGCTATCAGGATGTGGGATCCTGGACGCTGATGGAATCGACGCCCGTCGATCGTGCTCAGGCCGCATGGCTTTATGCCCAGTTCGTCACCTCGATGACTGTCGACGTGAAGAAATCCGACGTCGGTCTGACCTTCATCCGCGAGTCCACCATCGATTCCGACCACTTCACGGAACGTGCCGACAAGCTGGGTGGACTGGTCGAGTTCTACCGTTCGCCTGACCGCGTCCGCTGGTCGCCCACAGGCACCAACGTGCCCGACTATCCCAAGTTGGCGCAGCTGTGGTGGCAGAATATCGGTGATGCGATGTCCGGTGCCAAAACCTCTCAGGAGGCGCTCGATCAACTGTGCACCGACATGGAAGACGTGATGGCACGGCTCGAACGCGCCGGAATCCAGGGTGACCTGGGGCCGGTGCTCAACGAGCAGCAAGAGGCTTCCTACTGGCTGGAGCAGTCGGGCGCGCCCAAGCCCCAACTGGAAAACGAAGACGAAGAGCCGCAGACAATCGGCTACGACGAACTCGTGTCCTCCTGGAACCAGTAAGGTCATGACAACCGCCGGGGCGCACCAGCTGCGCCCCGGCTTTTTTGTGTCTGGCGGTGCCGGACAGGACGGGGTGCGGATGACACATATTCTAGCAATCGATCAGGGAACAACTTCGACGCGTGCCATGCTGTTCGACACGGACATGCGCCTGACCGCGACGGCTCAAAAGGAGTTCCCCCAGCATTTCCCGCAGTCTGGCTGGGTCGAACATGACGTGTCAGACCTGTGGTCGACCACCGTGCGCACCTGTCGCGATGTCATCGAGACCGCGAAGATCGCACCGCGCGACATTGCCGCCATCGGCATCACCAACCAGCGCGAAACAACGGTCGTCTGGAACCGAAAGACCGGAGAGCCTGTTCACCGCGCGATCGTCTGGCAGGACCGGCGCACGGCTGCGATTTGTGAAGGGCTGCGCGCCGACGGCCATGACAGGATGTTCTCGGACCGGACCGGCCTGCTGATCGACCCCTATTTTTCCGGAACCAAGGTCAAATGGCTCTTGGACAACGTCGCTGGCGCACGCGCTGCGGCCCGCGCCGGTGACCTGCTGTTCGGCACGGTGGACAGCTACCTGATCTGGAAGCTGACGGGGGGCCGCGTCCATGCGACCGACGCGACGAACGCAGCACGCACGCTGCTTTACGATATTCACAAGGGACGGTGGAGCAGCACGATCTGCGATCTGCTGGACATACCGCAATCGATGCTGCCGGATGTGCGGGACAGTGCCGCAGACTACGGCACGACCGACACGGACATTCTGGGCCGCGCCATTCCGATCATGGGGGTCGCGGGGGACCAGCAAGCGGCGACGATCGGGCAGGCCTGCTTCAAACCCGGCATGCTGAAATCGACCTACGGCACGGGCTGCTTTGCACTGATGAATACGGGCGACGTGCCGGTCACGTCGCGCAACCGCCTGCTGACGACCATTGCCTATCAGCTTGATGGCAAGCCGACCTACGCGCTGGAGGGGTCGATCTTTGTCGCGGGGGCGTCGGTGCAATGGCTGCGCGATGGTTTGAAGCTGATCGGCTCACCCGCCGAGACGCAACCGCTTGCCGAAAAGGCAGAGGATGCCCAACGCGTGATCATGGTGCCCGCCTTTACGGGCCTTGGTGCGCCTTACTGGGACGCCAACGCGCGTGCGGCAATTTTCGGACTGACCCGTAGCTCCGGCCCGGCAGAGCTGGCGCGCGCCGCGCTGGAAGCGGTCGGCTACCAGACGCGTGATCTGTTGGAGGCCATGCACCGCGACTGGCGCGCGCCGGGGGCCGAGGCGATCCTGCGGGTCGATGGCGGCATGAGTGCATCGGACTGGACGATGCAATTCCTGTCGGACATCATCGGTGTCCCGGTGGACCGTCCGGCCTGCCAGGAAACCACGGCGATGGGTGCCGCCTGGCTGGCTGGTAGCCGCGCAGGGCTTTATCCGGATCAAGCGGGCTTTGCGAAGATGTGGGCCGTCGACCGTGCGTTCCAGCCCAGGATGCCCCCCGCCGACCGTGAAGCCAGATATGCGGCCTGGCTGCGTGCCGTGCAGGCGACGCGGATGGCATCGGGAAGCGACCAAGGCGACTGAGACAGGCGCGCACGGCGA
>JAIVHI010000326.1 GCA_020201155.1 Loktanella sp.
GCTTGCCAGATAGCGCCATCCAGAAATACCACAATTCATACCACTCAACAAAACAATTTAGACACTATCGAAAGAAACTCAAGGCAAACTTACACAGCACCCAAACCCATGCGTACGAAAGAAAAAGGCCGCTCAAAGCGGCCCATTCAAATCCAGTAAAAATGTATGGTGGCGGAGGCTCAGGGATTCGAACCCTGGGGACGCTCTCACGTCCGCCGGTTTTCAAGACCGGTGCAATCGACCACTCTGCCAAACCTCCGCGTGGTGCCGTGATTAGCCTCGGTCGGCGCCAAGGTAAAGTCGGATCACGCTTTGGGGATTTCCGCCGAAATCCTCGCTCTTGCCTTCCATATTCCAGGCTGAGGCAATAGGGTTCGGCAACCGGACCCAGCGCTTGGTGGACTTGATTTTTGTTCATCATGGCGTGACGGTGGGACGGGGATGCGTAAGAAGGTTGGCAAACAACGACAACGCACTCTCCGCGAAGTGAGCAAGGGGCAAAGAATGTCGGGCACTCAATTGAAATTTAAGCGGAAATTATCCTGTTCCCTCGTATTGGTTGCCGCATTCGGCCTTGCGGCCTGCAACGGCGAAGAAGGGGCGGGTGGGCTTTTGAACGCTGCCGACTCTGCTGCGCCGGGTGCCGACATGGTCGAACGCGACGTCGAGGCACCCGAGGTCTTCTCGGTGAACGAACAGGGGCTCTGGGACGGGCGCCCGTCGCTTGGTGGCGTCTGGGTCGCCCATCCCGATGTGGACGACCCCGAGCGCGTCATCATCCGGAACGAGGACAACGGCGAGTTCGTCATCGGTGCCCTGTTCCGGCGCGAACGGGAAAACCCCGGTCCCGCTTTGCAGGTCTCCTCGGACGCGGCAGAGGAACTGGGGCTTCTTGCAGGCGCACCCGCCACCTTGAATGTGGTCGCCCTGCGGCGTCAGGACACGCCGGCCTCGGCTGGCGTACCCACGACAAGCTTCGATGAAACCGAAGAGGTCGAGACAGCGTCGCTGTCGCCCGTCGACGAGATCGGCACCACCTCTCTGACCACACCGGATGCCGAAGAGGCGCCCACCCCTGCCCCGCAGGCCGCCGATGCTCCCAGCGCCACGTCTTCGCTCGACAAGCCTTTCATCCAGATCGGCATCTTTTCCGTCGAGGACAATGCCGACCGCAATGCAGACCGACTGCGCGCGGCGGGCCTGTCCGCCCGCGTTCTGAGCCAGGAAAGCAACGGGCGCCCCTTCTGGCGCGTCGTCGTTGGCCCCGCGCCGACGGCGGACGATCGCGAGACGGTGCTGAGCCAGGTCAAGGACCTCGGATTTGCCGATTCCTACGCCGTATCCAACTGACCGCGCGCGCCGCATCGGCGCGCCGCCGACCTAAACCGGAGACTGCCATGCCCCGCTTACTGGGTGTCCTCGCTCTTTGCATTCTGACGCCGCTGTCCGCATTGGCCCAGAGTTTCGAAACCCGTGCAACGTCAGCTTTCGTCATGGACCAGACGACCGGAACGGTGCTTTTGTCCAAGAACGCGGACGAACCACTGCCGCCCGCATCGATGTCCAAGCTGATGACGATCTACATGGCCTTCGAAGCGGTGTCGGATGGACGGTTGCAGATCGACGAAAGGGTCCCGGTCTCCAGCCATGCGGCATCCTACGGCGGATCGACGATGTTTCTGGAGGATCTGGGCGTGTTGACGGACCATCTGATCACCGACTTTCCGACCTACTATCCGCTTTTTGCCGAGCAGCGTTTTGAGTTCGACGGGCGCGCGCCCGCCAATTCGAACAACCGCAATCCGCTTCTGGGTCTTGGGATCGGCGCGGACGGTTTGAAAACGGGCCACACGATGGAAGCCGGATACGGCCTTGCGGGCAGCGCCAAGCAAGGCGACCGCCGGATCATTTTCATTATCTCCGGCCTCGAGACAGCCGAAGAGCGCGCGGAAGAGGCAGAGAGCATCGTCAACTGGGCCTTTCGCCAGTTCGCACAGCGTGACGTGGCCCGTGCGGGCACCCGGATCGCCGACGCGGATGTCTGGATGGGCGACGCGTCCAGCGTGGGGCTGACGGTGGCCGAGGACCTGTCGCTTCTCGTGCCTGTGATGATGCAGAACGCGCTGAACGCGCAGGTCGTCTACACCGGCCCGCTCGAGGCGCCCGTCGCGGAAGGCGAGGAAGTGGCAGAGCTTCTGATCACGCTCGACGGCCTGCCGGATGCCCGCGTACCGCTGGTGACCGATCGGGCGGTGGGCCGTGGCGGCTTTCAGACCCGCATGAAGATCGCGGCTCAGGTCGCGCTTGAAAAGGCGGGGTTGTGGGACCGGTTTGCCGCTGATCCTGCCGTTCTTGAAGAAGACGACGCGCCCGCAGCCGATGAAGAAGAGGCGGCCTGACAGCCCGTGCCAGCCCCGCGTTTCATCACATTCGAGGGCATAGACGGCTCTGGCAAATCAACGCAGGCGCGCGCCCTGGCGGCCCGTCTGGGCGATGCGGGCACCGAAGTCGTGCTGACCCGTGAACCCGGCGGATCACCGGGGGCCGAGGATATCCGGCAACTTTTGCTGACCGGTGATCCGGGGCGCTGGTCGGCGGAAACCGAAATCCTGCTGTTCACGGCGGCACGGCGGGATCACCTTGAAAAGACGATCGAACCTGCCCTGCTGGCCGGTCAGACCGTTGTCTCCGATCGTTTCGCCGACAGCACGCGCGTCTATCAGGGTGCCACACGTGGCGATCTGCGCGCCACGGTGGACCGGCTTCATGCCCTGATGATCGGCCGCGAACCGGATGTGACCTTCATCATCGACATGGACCCCGCCAAGGCGCTGAAGCGCGGCCTTGCCCGCAAATCCGGCGAGGACCGGTTCGAAGACTTTGGCCTGCCCTTTCAGGAAACGCTGCGGCACGGGTTCCTGACACTGGCGCGCGCGCATGACCGCTGCATCGTCATCGACGGCGACCGCGCCTCCGAACAGGTTGCCACCGAAATCGCGGCCCGGCTCGATGCGCTGTCATGAGTGACGAGACCCTTCCTGAATCCGACAGGCTGGACGGTGCGCCGCATCCCCGCACCACCCCCACACTGATGGGTCAGGACTCTGCCGAACGCGACTTTCTCGCCGCTTACAACGCGGGGCGTCTGCATTCGGGCTGGCTGATGACCGGCCCGCGTGGAATCGGCAAGGCCACCCTGGCGTGGAAGATTGCCACCTTCCTTCTGGCCGAAGCACCGAAGGGCGGGCTTTTGGCGGACCCCGGCGCGGCCCAGCGTCTGGCGATCAGCCCCGAAAACGTCGACGCGCGCCTTGTCCAGTCCGGCGCGCATCCGCGCCTGTTCGTGGTGCGCCGCCTCTACGACGAGAAAGCCAAGCGCCTGCGTGCCGAGATCACGGTGGACGCGGTGCGCGGGCTCAAGGGCTTTTTCCAGATGTCCAGCACGGACGGCGGCCACCGGGTGGTGATCGTCGATGCCGCGGACGAGCTGAACCGCTCTGCCGCCAACGCCATTCTCAAGGAACTGGAAGAGCCACCGGCAAACACCACGCTGCTTTTGATCGCGCATCAGCCATCGCGGCTTTTGCCCACGATCCGGTCGCGCTGCCGCGAATTGCGCTGCACCCCGCTTGCAGCCGCACCGCTGGCCGGCGCACTGGAACAGGCCGGCTTTCATACCGAAGCGACCGAGGCGCTGGCGACACTGTCGGGCGGCTCTGCCGGTGACGCGATCCGGCTGATGGGGCACGACGGCCTGCATCTTTATGGTGAGATCATCAAGCTCATGGACGGTCTTCCGCAGGCGGATCGTCAGGTCGCGCTGAAGCTGGCGGAGTCCTGCACCGGCAAGCAGAACGACACGCGCTTTGCGCTTGTCCTCGACCTCATGGACCTGTTCCTGTCCCGTGCGGCCCGCGCCGGTTTGCTGGGCGAACCGCACGCGCAGGGGGCTGCAGGAGAAGCCCGCCTGCTGGCACGACTTGCCCCCGACGACCGCGCCGCCCGCGCCTGGGCCCAACTGCAGCAAGACCTCTCGGCCCGCGCCCGTCACGGGCGGGCCGTCAACCTTGACCCTGCCGCCTTGATCCTTGATATGGTCTTCAGGATCGAAGAGGTGGCCCGCAAGACCACCGTTCGCTGAAAGGCTCTCATGTCCACACCCGCCATCGTCGATAGTCACTGTCACCTCGATTTTATGACAACGTCTTCTACGCCGCCGGCACCCACCCGATGAGTGTGGCAGATGAGCCGATGGTCACGGTGGACAGCCTCTTGCAGCTTGCCGAACACCCCAAGTTCGTGGGGATCGGCGAAAGCGGCCTTGATTATCACTACACCTCCGAAAGTGCCGAAGCGCAGCAGCAATCCCTGCGGCTTCACATTCATGCCGCCCGTCTGACGCAGCTGCCCCTGATCATCCACGCCCGCGACGCCGATGACGACATGGCGCAGATCCTGCGCGAGGAATCCGCCCACGGCACCTTTCCCTGCGTGATGCATTGCTTTTCATCCGGGCCGGACCTGGCGAAAACGGCGATCGACCTTGGGTTCTACCTGTCCATGTCGGGGATCACGGCTTTCCCCAAAAGCCAGCAGCTGCGGGACATCTTCGCCTCTGCGCCCATCGACCGTATCCTTGTCGAAACCGACAGCCCCTATCTTGCGCCCCCGCCACATCGGGGCCAGCGGAACGAACCGGCCTACGTGGCCCATACCGCACGCAAGGGGGCCGAAGTCTTCGGGCTCGATTATGCCGATTTCGCCAAACGGACCTCGGACAACTTCGACCGTCTGTTCACCAAGGCGGCTGCGTGACCCTGCGGTTCACGATCCTCGGATGCGGATCCTCCGGCGGCGTGCCCCGTCTGGGCGGTCACTGGGGCGACTGCGATCCGTCCAATCCGAAAAACCGGCGCAGACGCTGCTCTTTGCTGGTCGAAAGGCAGGGACCAGAGGGCACGACACGCGTGCTGATCGACACATCGCCCGACATGCGCCAGCAGCTCCTCGATGCCGATGTCGGAGAGCTGGACGCCGTGGTCTACACCCATGCCCACGCGGATCATGTCCACGGAATCGACGATCTGCGGATGGTGGTCTTCAACAAGCATGAACGCCTTCAGGTCTGGGCCGATGGCGAAACCAGCAATGCACTGCTCGACCGGTTCGGTTACGCCTTTGTGCAGCCCAAGGGGTCGCCCTATCCGCCGATCCTCGAACTCAACGAGATCGACGGCGACGTGACTGTGGCGGGCGCCGGTGGCGATCTGGTCCTTACACCTTTCGAGGTCGAGCACGGCAGCATCGACGCCTTGGGCTTCCGGGTCGGCGGGCTGGCCTATCTGCCGGATGTCTCCGCGATACCGGATAAGGTCTGGCCGCTTCTCGACGGGTTGGACTGCTGGGTCGTCGACGCCCTGCGCCGCAAGCCGCATCCAACGCACAGCGATCTTGCAAACACGCTGGCCTGGATCGAACGGGTGCAGCCGACACGGGCCGTGCTGACCGACATGCACAACGATCCGGAATGTCACCCCCGCCTACGACGGCATGACGATCGAACTGCCGGCCTCATGATACCGCACCTGCGTCGATGACCGGCCTGCTCGAAGTCATTCTTCCGGTCTTCATCGTGCTGGGCTTTGGCTATGTCGCTGTCTGGCGCGGTCTCTTTTCGGATGCGGGCGTCGCCGGGCTGATGCGGTTCACCCAGGGCTTCGCGATCCCGATGCTTTTGTTCCGGGCGATCAGCTCGCTCGATCTGGGTCAGAACTTCGATCTGGCGCTTCTTGCATCCTTCTACGGCGGCGCGATCACCTGCTTTTTTCTGGGCCTTGCCGGCGCGAGGCTGATCTTCAAGCGATCCTGGGACGATGCGGTCGCCATCGGGTTTTGCTGCCTCTTCTCGAACTCCCTGCTTTTGGGCCTGCCGATCACCGAACGGGCCTATGGCACGGACGCGCTGACCTATAACTACGCGATCATCGCGATCCATGCGCCCTTTTGCTACTTCGTGGGCATCACTGCGATGGAGATCGTGCGCAACCGGGGCGGCGCCGTCAGCGCCCTGCCCCGCAAGGTCGCCACCGCCATGTTCCACAACGCGCTGATCGTCGGCATCATCGCAGGGTTCATCGTGAACCTCGGCGGGATCAGCCTGCCGGGCGTCTTTACCGAGGCCATCGACCTGATGGTGCGTGCGGCACTTCCGGCGGCCCTGTTCGGATTGGGGGGCGTCCTGTTCCGCTATCGCCCTGCGGGCGACATGCGCGCGATCCTCTTTGTCGTCGCGATCTCTTTGTTGGTGCATCCTGCGATCGTCTGGGGGCTGGCACAGGCCAACGACCTCAGTACAGCGCAACTGCGATCCGCCATTCTGACGTCGGCCATGGCACCGGGCGTCAA
>JAIVHI010000031.1 GCA_020201155.1 Loktanella sp.
GGACCGACAGTGGCAATCTCTGCTACGACCATCCCGATCGTCGCGCCTGCCCAACTGCCACAATCCGAAATGCCGATCGAGTTGGGTGTCGGTTCGATGGCATCGTCGGATGTCCGCCCCGCGTCGGGCGAACCGATCACGATAGCTTCGCCACCCCCGATGGCGCGCCAGATCGTCCAACAAGTTGGCATGGCGATCACGCAGACCAGTAATGGAACGACGGAAATCACGCTTAATCCTGAAGAACTGGGCCGCGTTCGACTAACGGTCAGCCAGGCGGAAGCCGGGCCGACCGTCGTCATCACCGCTGAACGGCAAGACGTTCTGGACCTGATGCGGCGTCACGTTGGATCGCTTGGGCAGGACTTGGCACAGGCGGGCTTGGGCCACGCGACTTTCACCTTCGGGGGGCGCGACCAGCAAGGGGGTGCATCTACGTCTGCGCGACATCCGTCGGTCGATGAAGAACAAGATTTTCAGCCCCCCGCGTCATCATCCCTCCCGGCCGGCAGCGGCCTGGACCTTCGTCTTTAGGAACGAGCATGGATATTACACCAACGCCGATGCCGACCGTCGCCCCTGCGCCGCCATCACCAGCGGCCGGCCCCGGTATCTCGGCCGATTTTGAAACCTTCCTGAAAATGCTGACGGTCCAGATGACCAATCAGGACCCGCTCAATCCGATCGAGTCGAGCGATTACGCTGTTCAGCTGGCCACGTTTTCCGGCGTGGAACAGCAGGTGCAGACCAACGACCTGCTCAAGGCGCTGACCGCCCAGATGGGCGCGACCGGTATGGTCCAGATGGCAGCCTGGGTCGGAAAGGAAGCGCGGGCGGCGGTTGCCGTCAACTGGACGGGTGCACCAGTGACCGTGGCAGCCGCCCCGTTGCAGGGTGCCACGCGGGCTGAATTGGTCGTTCGTGATGGTGAGGGGATCGAACGCCAGCGCTTTGACATCCCCGCGACCGGTGGTCCGCAGGACTGGGCCGGTGTCGGACCTGACGGAACGCCCCTGCCCATGGGTGTCTATACCTTCGAAACTGTCAGCTACCAGGGAGAGGCTGCTGTCGATGCCCAACCGGCTGAGGTCTACGCCCGGATCGCAGAGGTGCAGTCGCTTGATGGCGAAACAATGCTTACCTTCACGAGTGGAGCGACAGCCAGCGCCTCTGCCGTCACCGCTTTGCGCGATCCGGCCCTGTCAGAATAGCGTGGTCAATACCCATGCCGCCCCGACAGCGCCTGCGCCAAGCCCGGCCCAAGCGATCCGCGCGCGGCGGCGTTGTGGTCTTGGCGGCGGTGGTGGATTGTTCAGGCGGATCAGCTGGTCTTCCGTCAGGCGCGGCAGCAGCGGGCCGAACCGGGCGATGACCCGCAACGTCTTGGCAAGATCGTTCAGCACGGCGCGGGGGCCGATGCTGTCGTTCATGTAGCTTGTCACGACAGGCTGCGCCGCTTGCCAGATGTTCATGTAAGGATCCAGCGAACGGGCCACGCCTTCGACGACGACCATGGTGCGTTGCAACAGGATCAGTTCGGTACGGGTCTCCATGCCGAAGCGTTCGGTGACCTCGAAGAGATAGGCCAGCAGCCGCGCCATCGAGATCCGGCTTGCGTCCATACCGAAGATCGGCTCGCCCACCGCCCGCAAGGCGCGGGCGAATTCGTCGACGTCCCGGTCTGCGGGCACATAGCCCGCTTCGAAATGCACCTCTGCCACGCGGCGGTAATCCTTGCGGATGAAGCCAAAGATGATCTCGGCGTAGACGCGGCGCGTATACTCGTCGATCCGGCCCATGATCCCGAAATCATAGGCGATCAATGTCCCGTCGGACCGCACCTTGAGGTTTCCCTGATGCATGTCGCCGTGGAAATACCCGTCACGCAGCGCCTGATTGAGAAAAATGGTCAACACCCGCGAGGCCAGCTCTTTCCGGTCGATACCGGCAGCGTCCAATGCGTCATTGTCGCCGATGTTGATGCCCTCGACCCAGTCCAGCGTCATCACGCGCCGTCCCGACAGATGCCAGCGCACGCTGGGCACGTCGAATTTTTCGTCCTTGGCCGTGTTCGCACCGAATTCGGCGGCGGCCGAGCTTTCGAGCCGCAGATCAAGCTCGCCCATCACGACGCCCTCGAAGTGTTCGATCACCTCCATCGGGCGCAAGCGCCGCGACGAAGGCGACAAAAGCTCGATGGTGCGGGCTGCGAAATAGAAAGCGTCGATGTCCCGCCGGAAGGCGCGTTCGATGCCGGGGCGCAAGACCTTGACGGCGACCGCTTCGCCGGTGTCGGCCAGATGGGCCTTGTGGACCTGCGCAAGGGAGGCCGCAGCCACCGGTTCGGAGAAACTGGAAAAGATGGTGTCGGGGGATTTCCCGATGTCGAGGGTGAATGCCGCCTTGGCCTCTTCCACCGAAAACGGCGGAAGCTTGTCCTGCAGCACACGCAGTTGCACGGCAAGATCGTCGCCGACCACGTCGGGGCGTGTCGACAGGATTTGGCCGAACTTGATGTAGGCGGGGCCCAAAGCGGTCAGCGCGCGGGTCGCCGGGGGCATGGACGGATCGCCGCTGTAGCCCAGCCACTTGAACGGCCATGCGACCGTGCGCAACACGCCGCGCAGGACCGGCCCCACATCGAAGGCGTCGAGTACGACGTTCATCGCCCCCGTGCGTTCAAAGGTGGCGCCGGTCCGGATCAGACGGATGATGTTGTGAGGTCCACGCACGCTAGATCTTCCACCCCGAATGCAGGCAGGCAATGCCCATGGAAAGGTTGCGGTATTTCGCGTTCCCGAAGCCCGCCTTGCGAACCATCGTCAGGAAAGTGTCCTGATCCGGGAACTGACGGATCGATTCGACCAGATACTGATAGCTGTCGCGGTCACCCGCGATCATCTGGCCCATGCGCGGGATGATGTTGAAGGAATAGAGATCGTAGACCTTTTGCATCATGTCATTGGGGATCTGGCTGAACTCCAGAACCATCAGCCGTCCGCCGGGTTTGAGGACGCGGAAGGCTTCGTTCAGCGCCTCTTGCGGGCGGGTCACGTTCCGGATGCCGAAGCTGATCGTGTAGACGTCAAAGCTGTTGTCCTCGAAAGGCAGCGCCATCGCGTCACCCACGACCCAGTCCAGACTGTCGGCCATGTCTGCGGCTTCAGCGCGCTGGCGACCGGCGACCAGCATCGGTTCGGTCAGGTCCAGCACCGTCGCATGACCACGTCCCGCGCGCTTGAGAAAGCGGAACGCGATGTCGCCGGTGCCACCGGCCACGTCCAGCAACCGCTGTCCCGGACGCGGGGCCAGCCAGTCCATCATCGCGTCTTTCCACAACCGGTGAATGCCCATCGACATGGCGTCGTTCATCACGTCGTATTTGCTGGCGACGGATGAAAACACGCCCTGTACACGGCCTGCCTTTTCATCCTCGCGGACGGTCTCATTTCCGAAATGGGTTGTTTTTTCGGTCTCGCTCATGTCCGGGCGGCCTTTCGGGTCTGATGGGTCGCACAAGGATGTAACCCAAGGTGCTGGCAATGTGTATGCGTCATCTGGTGTAGGCGCCGGCGGGTTTGAAGCACCGGGCTCGACGGGCTATCTAGAGTGCGCCGCCTCCGAAGGAACCCCGATGCCCGAACTCCCAGAAGTCGAAACCGTGATGCGCGGGCTGGAGCCTGTCCTCACCGGTCAGCGGATCGCGCGGGCCGAGGTCAACCGCGCCGATCTGCGTTGGCCGTTTCCAGACCGCATGGCCGACCGTCTGACGGGTCAGACGATCATCGGTCTGCGACGTCGATCGAAATACATCCTCGCGGACCTGACCAGTGGGGAAACCTTGCTTATTCATCTCGGGATGTCGGGTCGCATGCTGATCTCGGGTCATTCCGTCGGTGATTTTCACCACGCCCATCCGGCGCCCGCGAAACACGACCATGTGGTGCTGCACATGGGGCAGGGCGCGCGGATCACCTTCAACGACGCCCGCCGCTTCGGGGCGATGGACTTGATGCCGTCGGATGCGACCGAGGCGCATTGGCTGATCGCGTCGCTGGGGCCCGAGCCCTTGGGCAATGCCTTTGACGAAGACTACCTGGTTGCCCGGTTGAAGGGCAAGAACACCCCCATCAAGACTGCCCTGCTGGACCAGCGTCTGGTCGCGGGCTTGGGCAACATCTACGTCTGCGAGGTCCTCTTTCGTGCCGGCATCCACCCCGCCCGCAAGGCAGGTCGCATCGCGCAGGCCCGCGTGCGCAGGCTTGTGCCGATCATCCGCGACGTGTTGGCCGAGGCGATCGCATCGGGTGGGTCATCCCTGCGCGATTACCGACAGGCTGACGGGGAACTGGGCTACTTCCAGCATACCTTCCGCGTTTATGACCGCGAGGGGCAGCCCTGCGTCACGCCGGGCTGCGACGGGGTCATCCGGCGGATCGTCCAATCGGGGCGGTCATCGTTCTTTTGCCAACTGTGCCAAAGATAGCTTGAATGCTGGGCTGAAAACGTCAGTTTATGCGCACGTCCGCTAATCACCGGAAGGCAAGTCATGGCTTACGAGACGATCAAGGTCAGCACCGAAGAGCATGTCGCGACGATTACACTGAACCGCCCCGACGCGCTGAATGCGCTCAACCAGAAACTGCTGCGCGAGTTGTGTCAGGCGCTGGAGGAGGCGGACACGAGCGAAAAGGTGCGGTGCATCGTTCTGACGGGGTCGGAAAAATCCTTTGCCGCAGGGGCCGACGTGACCGAGATGGCCGACAAGTCCTTTGTCGACATGTATCTCAAGGCATTCTTTCAGACAGAGCACGATCGTTTCCTCGCCATCCGCAAGCCGATCATCGCCGCCGTTTCGGGCTACGCGCTGGGCGGGGGGTGTGAGCTGGCGATGATGTGCGATTTCATCATCGCGTCGGACACCGCCAAGTTCGGCCAGCCCGAGATCAATCTTGGCATCATCGCGGGGCTGGGCGGCACGCAGCGCCTGAGCCGCTTCGTCGGCAAGTCCAAGTCGATGGACATGCATCTGACGGGCCGCTTCATGGACGCGGACGAGGCGCTGAGCTCTGGCCTTGTCAGCCGGGTGGTGCCCGCCAAAAAGCTGATGGAAGAGGCGCGCTCTGCGGCCCACAAGATTTCCGAGAAGTCCCTGCTGGCCAGTTTCGCCGCCAAGGACGCCGTGAACCGCGCTTTCGAGACGACGCTGGCCGAGGGCATCCTCTACGAACGGCGTGCCTTCTACGGGCTTTTCAACACCGAGGACCAGAAGGAAGGCATGGCGGCCTTCGCCGAAAAGCGCGAGGCGCAGTTCCGCGACCGCTGATTCCGGCAGGCTCGGGGCCTGACTTCATACTTTGGGGTTTCCTTTCCAGGGCAAGCCGGTCTATAGGAGCGGCTGAAATGTGCGTGATGCCCACTTTGGCAGATTCGGCCGGTAATGAACCCGGTGGGCCGTCAGGCACAATGATTTGTATTTGAACGACCCACTTGAGGAAACCGCACATGGCCAATACCACCCAGTCCAAGAAACGCGCCCGCCAGAACGAAGCCCGCTTTGCCGTCAACAAGCAGCGCCGTTCGCGTATCCGCACCTTCCTGCGCCGCGTCGAAGAGGCGATCGCCTCCGGCGATCAGGCTGCTGCCGCTGCCGCACTGAAGGAAGCCCAGCCCGAGCTGATGCGCGGCGTGTCCAGGGGCGTCGTTCACAAGAACACCGCCGCCCGCAAGATGTCGCGTCTGGCCTCTCGCGTGAAAGCGATCGGCTAAGCCGAATCTGCCCAATGTGGCATCTCTGCACTAAACAAGCGCGCCCTGATCGGGGCGCGTTTTTTCGTTTCAGACCGCCTGATCAAAAGATTCATAAGTGTTTCAAAGGCGTCCGGGATTCTTATTCACCCCCACCTGAGTCAATCCCCAAAGTCATGTTGGAATGGCGATGACCGCTTGCTATCAATTCTCAGCGATTCATTCGTTCCGGGGGGGACGCAGGGAGAATCGGTCGAAGAAAAAGGGGTTTGCGCCGGTGGGACGGCTTGAACACTCCGCTTCGATTTTCCCTGTGCAGGTGTCTTGACGTCGGGCCCGGTTGGCCCGCGACAGGTTTCATCTGGTCTGGTGCACAGGGTTCGGCCATTCGGTCGTCCTGTCCTTGGCTGCCCAATTGTGACTGACATGAAGATTAGCGTGCGGGCTGTCCGTACGACCGTCTTCACCACCATCGGGTGGAATTTGAACGCTTGGCCTTGGTCAAGCGACAGGAAAGTCATTGCCGGACGAGACGTATCGCCGAGACGAACGTGACGGAAACAGGCAGAGGTAAATATGACGACGCAGGTCTGGGCAGAGGTGTGTAGCGCACTCAAGGCGAGCAACTCCAAGAACAGCTTCGACAGCTGGATCGCGCCGTTGAAGCTGATCGAAATCGAGGACGGTGTCGCGACCTTCGAAGTCCCGACGACCTTTGTCGGGAACTACACGAACCAGAATTTCGGTGATCAGATCCTCTACCAGTTCAACCGGATCGGCCACGAAGTCCGGCGTCTTGCCTTTGCGGCCGCTGCCGCGACCAAGCCAGCCGCAAGGCCGACTGCCGCTGCTTCCGATCCTGCACCGGCCCGGAAGGTCACGGCCAACAATCCGATGTCCGGGGATTTTGCCGGTTCACCGATCGACGCCGAGCTGAACTTTTCCAATTTCATCGTGGGCAAGCCGAACGAACTGGCCAATGCCGCCGCCCGTCGCGTCGCCTCTGGCGGGCCCGTGACGTTCAATCCGCTCTTTCTTCATGGCGGTGTCGGGCTGGGCAAGACGCACCTGATGCACGCCATCGCAAACGAAATCCGCGACAGCCAACCGGGACTGAACGTGCTCTACCTCTCGGCCGAACAGTTCATGTACCGCTTCATCACCGCGCTGCGCGACCGCAAGATGATGGACTTCAAATCGCTTTTCCGGTCGGTCGACGTTCTGATGGTCGACGACGTGCAGTTCATCGGTGGCAAGGACAGCACGCAGGAAGAGTTCTTTCACACGTTCAACGCATTGGTGGATGCACGCAAACAGGTCATCATCTCGGGCGACCGGCCCCCCGCGGACATGAAGAACGTCGAGGACCGGATTCGCAGCCGCCTGCAGTGCGGTCTTGTGGTCGACCTGCACCCCACCGACTACGAATTGCGTCTGGGTGTCCTGCAGTCCAAGTTCGAACGCGCAGCCCTGCTGCATCCCGGAATCAAGCTGGCCCCCGGCGTGCTGGAACTGATCGCCCACCGGCTGACCGGGTCGGTCCGCAACCTTGAAGGTGCCCTTAACCGCATCTACGCGATGTGGAGCCTGATCGGCGGCGAAGTCAGCATCGAGATGGCGCAGGACTGGCTGGCCGATACGCTCAAGGCCTCCGAACGCAAGGTCACCATCGACGAAATCCAGCGCAAGGTGTCCGAGCATTTCAACATCCGCCTGTCCGACATGATCGGGCCGCGCCGTCTGCGCCAGATCGCGCGGCCCCGCCAGATCGCGATGTACCTGTCCAAGCAGATCACCTCGCGGTCGCTGCCCGAGATCGGGCGGCGCTTTGGGGGGCGCGACCACACCACCGTCATCCATGCCGTCAAGACGATCGACGGGTTGATGCAGAAAGACAGCCAGATCGCTGATGACGTAGAATTGCTACGCCGCGCGCTGGAAGCCTGAAACAGAACAGAATTCGCTTGAAGGAGGCCGGGAAACGGGTAGCGTTCCGGTCCCGGCGGTTTTCTGCCGAAAGACGATGGAGCGTGGGACATGAAACTCAGTATCGAACGAGCCAGCCTTCTCAAGGCGGTGGCCCAGGCCCAATCCGTGGTCGAGCGGCGCAATACCATTCCGATCCTCGCCAACGTGCTGATCGAGGCCGAGGGCGATGCCGCCACCTTCCGCGCCACGGATCTCGATATCGAGGTCGTGGACCGTGCACCGGCGCAGGTCGAACGGGCCGGGTCGACGACGGTATCCGCGGTCACGCTGAACGAGATCGTCCGCAAGCTGCCTGACGGGGCGCTTGTGACGCTGACCGATGACGGCGCATCGGGGCGGCTGACCATCGAGGCGGGCCGGTCGAACTTCAACCTTGCGACCCTTCCGAAAGAGGACTTTCCGGTGATGGCCTCATCGGATTACGTGACCAATTTTTCGGCCCCCGCGCCTGTTTTGCGGCGGCTGTTCGACAAGTCGAAGTTCGCCATCTCGACGGAAGAGACCCGGTATTACCTGAACGGCGTCTACATGCATGTGGCCGATTCGGAGGGCGGACAGGTGCTGCGCTGTGTGGCGACAGACGGACACCGGCTGGCGCGCATCGACGCCGACCTGCCCGACGGTGCGTCGGGGATGGCCGGCGTGATCGTGCCGCGCAAGACCGTGGGCGAATTGCGCAAGCTTCTGGATGACGACGACATGCAGATCGCGGTGTCGGTGTCAGAGACGAAGGTGCGTTTCGCCACGCCCGCCATCACGCTGACGTCCAAGGTGATCGACGGGACCTTTCCTGACTACACCCGCGTCATTCCGCAGGGAAACACCCGCAAGATGGAAGTGGACGCGACCGACTTCGCCAAGGCCGTGGACCGCGTGGCGACCGTGTCTTCCGAACGGTCCCGCGCCGTGAAGCTGCAACTGAGCGAGGACCGGCTGGTCCTGTCCGTCAATGCGCCCGACAGCGGTGCCGCCGAGGAAGAGATCGCGGTGGCCTACAACGACGAACAGCTCGAGATCGGCTTCAACGCCAAGTACCTGCTGGAAATCGCAAGCCAGGTGGACCGCGAAAACGCGGTTTTCATGTTCAACGGATCCGGTGACCCGGCGCTGATGCGTGAAGGCAACGACACAAGCGCCGTCTACGTCGTCATGCCGATGCGCGTCTGACGGGTTCGAATATCCAAAGGATATTCGAATGCCTCCGGCGGGAGTTTTCGGGCCGAGATGAAGAGGAGCCCGGCGGATGACGGGCCTTTGCCTGACAACACTCAGCCTGTCGCACTTTCGCAGCCACAAGCGCGCGGTGCTCGAGATGGATGCGCGGCCTGTCGTGATCCACGGTCCCAACGGGGCGGGCAAGACCAACCTGATCGAAGCCATCAGCCTGCTGTCGCCGGGGCGCGGGATGCGTCGTGCGCAGCTTGACGATCTGACGCGCCGCCCCGAGGCGCTGGGTTGGAAGGTCAGGGCCGACCTGCAGTCCTTTGCCCAGACCCACGAGATCGAGACCGGCGCCGAGGCAGGTCAGCCACGCAGTGTGCGGATCGACGGGAAAGCCGCACCGCAGACGGCGCTGGGCAAGATCGCCCGCGTGCTGTGGCTGGTGCCTTCGATGGACCGGCTGTGGATCGAGGGAGCCGAGGGGCGGCGGCGGTTTCTGGACCGGGCGACACTGTCCTTCGTGCCGACACACGCAGATACGGTGCTGCGTTTTGAGAAGGCCATGCGCGAACGGAACAGGCTGTTGAAGGACATGGTCCGCGATCAGCACTGGTATACGGTGCTCGAGGCGCAGATGGCCGAGGCAGGAGCGCAGATCACCGTGAACCGCCTTGCGGCCATCGACCACCTGACCGGGGCGCAGGAGGCTGCGGAAACCGCCTTTCCGGTGGCCACCCTGGCCCTGACCAACGCAGAGGCGGATGCGCCACTGTCAGAGGCCGCGCTGATCGAGGCGTTTCGCGAAGGGCGGGGCCGCGACATGGCCGCCGGGCGCACGCTTGCCGGCCCGCACCGGGCCGATCTTGATGCGACCTTTGCGGCCAAGGGCGTGCTCGCAAGAGATTGTTCGACAGGTGAACAGAAGGCGCTGCTGATCTCGCTCATTCTGGCGAATGCGCGTGCGCTGGCCGCCCAGATCGGCGCGCCCCCGATCCTGTTGCTGGACGAGGTTGCAGCGCATCTGGACGCGGGGCGCCGCGCGGCGCTTTATGACGAGATCACCGCGCTGGGTGCTCAGGCCTGGATGACCGGCACCGGGCCGGAGCTTTTCACGGAGCTGGGCGACCGGGCGCAGGTGGTGACGGTCACCGATGAGGATGGGGCAAGCCGGGTG
>JAIVHI010000197.1 GCA_020201155.1 Loktanella sp.
GACGCGGCGCACACGGTTGATCCGGCGTTCGGCGTTGGTGAAGGTGCCGTCCTTTTCCAGAAAGGTCGAACCCGGCAGGAAGACATGCGCGTAATTCGCGGTCTCGTTCAGAAACAGGTCATGAACGATCACGCATTCCATCGCGGCCAGCCCTGCGGCGACGTGCTTGGTATCGGGGTCCGATTGCAGGATATCCTCGCCCTGACAGTAAAGTCCCTTGAAAGTCCCATCGACGGCGGCGTCCAGCATGTTGGGGATGCGCAGGCCCGGCTCTGGGTCGATCTCGACACCCCAGGCTTCCTTGAAGACGTCGCGAACTTCGGCGCCTTTCACATGGCGATAGCCCGGCAGTTCGTGCGGGAAGGACCCCATGTCGCAAGAGCCCTGCACGTTGTTCTGGCCGCGCAGGGGGTTCACGCCGACGCCCTTGCGACCGATGTTGCCGGTCAGCATGGCAAGGTTCGCAATCGCCATGACCGTGGTCGAGCCTTGCGAATGTTCCGTCACACCAAGTCCGTAGTAGATCGCGCCGTTGCCACCTGTCGCAAAGGTGCGGGCGGCGGCGCGCAACTCTGCGGCTGGCACGTTGGTCAGCAGTTCGATGGCTTCGGGGCTGTGACGGGGATCGCTCACGAAATCCGCGTAGGTCTGGAACTCGTCCCAGTCGCAGCGGTCGCGGATGAAATCCTCGTCCATCAGACCTTCGGTGACGATCACATGGGCCAGCGCCGTGACAACGGCCACGTTGGTGCCGGGCTTCAGCGGCAGGTGGTGGGCGGCCTCGACATGCGCCGATCTCACCAGATCGATGCGACGCGGGTCGATCACGATCAGCTTGGCCCCGGCCCGCAACCGCTTTTTCAGACGGCTGGCAAAGACGGGGTGCCCGTCGGTTGGGTTGGCACCGATGACGATGGCCACGTCCGTATGTTCGACGCTGTCGAAATCCTGCGTGCCCGCCGAGGCACCGAAGGTCTGCCCCAGCCCGTAGCCGGTAGGCGAATGGCAGACCCGCGCGCAGGTGTCGGTGTTGTTGTTGCCGAACACCGCCCGCGTCAGCTTCTGCACCAGATAGGTTTCTTCGTTGGTGCAGCGGCTGGAGGTGATGACGCCGATGGATTTCTTGCCATAGGTGTCCTGCAGCCCGCGCATCCGGTTCGCGGCAAACGTCAGCGCCTCGTCCCAAGACACTTCGCGCCACGGCTGGTCGATGGTATCGCGGATCATCGGGTTCAGGACGCGGTCTTTGTGATTGGCGTAGCCGTAGGCGAAGCGGCCCTTGACGCAGCTATGCCCGCGATTGGCCTTGCCGTGCTTGTAAGGCACCATCCGCACGACCTGATCGCCCTGCATCTCGGCCTTGAAATTGCAGCCGACACCGCAATAGGCGCAGGTCGTCACGACGGACCGGTCAGGCGTGCCCATTTCGATCACCGACTTTTCCTGCAAAGTCGCGGTCGGGCAGGCCTGCACACAAGCGCCGCAGGACACACAATCGGAGGTCAGGAAATCGGCGCTCGCATCGCCTGCCGACACACGGCTGTCAAAGCCCCGCCCGGTGATCGTCAGCGCGAACGTCCCCTGCACCTCTTCGCAGGCCCGCACGCAACGGCTGCAAACGATGCATTTGGACGGGTCATAGGTGAAATAGGGGTTACTGTCGTCCTTGGGCAGCCATTCCGGGTTGGCTTCGCCGCTGGTGTCGCGGGCGGCGAAATGGTTGGCAAGTCCGCCACCTTCGGGCGCGGTGTAGCGCACATCCCGCAGGCCCACGGCCCCGGCCATGTCCTGCAATTCGCAATCGCCGTTGGCCGAACAGGTCAGGCAGTCCAGCGGGTGGTCCGAGATGTAAAGCTCCATCACGCCCTTGCGCAGCTTGCGCACTTTGGTCGACTGGGTATCGACGACCATACCCGCCGCGACGGGCGTGGTGCAGGACGCGGGCGTGCCGCGCCGCCCCTCGATCTCGACCGCGCATAGGCGGCAGGACCCAAAAGCTTCGAGATTGTCGGACGCGCAAAGCTTGGGCACCGAAATGCCGACCTCGGCGGCAGCACGCATGACGCTGGTGCCTTCGGGCACCGTGACCTCGAAACCATCGATGGTCAGCGTGACGGCCGCACCGGTGCGGGCCGGTGTGCCCATGTCGCGGTCGTCCAGCGGGGGAATGATGAAGTCCTTCATTCGGCGGCCTCCTTGGTTCGGACGAATTCGTCTGGAAAATGGGTCACGGCGGACATGACCGGCAGGGGCGTGAACCCGCCCAGCGCGCAAAGCGATCCGTCCTTCATCGTCTCGCACAGGTCCGTCAGCAGCGGCAGCGCATCGGCGTCGCCCTGCGCGATCCGGTCGATGGTCTCGACGCCGCGCACGGCACCGATCCGGCAAGGCGTGCATTTGCCACAGGATTCCACGGCGCAGAACTCCATCGCGAAACGCGCCATGCCCAGCATGTCGGCGGTGTCGTCGAACACGACCAGCCCGGCGTGTCCCAACAGTCCGCCTTCGGCGTCCAGTTCCTCGTAGCCCAAGGCTGCATCGAACTTGGACACCGGCATGTAGGCCCCCAGAGGCCCACCCACCTGCACCGCCTTGACCGGTCGGCCAGAGGCAGACCCGCCGCCCAGATCGTTCACGACCTCGTCCAGCGATATGCCGAACGCGGTTTCGAACAGCCCACCCCGCGCCACGTTGCCCGCGACCTGCAGGGTCACGGTGCCGCGCGACCGGCCCAGACCGAAATCGGCGTAGTGCTGCGCACCCTTCTCGAAGATCACCGGCACGGTAGCGAGGCTGATGACATTGTTGACGACCGTGGGCCGCCCAAGAAACCCTTCGAGCGCCGGCAACGGCGGCTTGGCCCGCACCACGCCGCGCTTGCCTTCCAGCGAGTTCAGAAGCGACGTTTCCTCGCCACAGACATAGGCGCCTGCGCCGACGCGGATCTCCATGTCGAAAGTGCGGCCCGATCCAAGCACATCTGCGCCCAACACACCCGCCCCGCGCGCGATATCGACCGCGCGGCGCATCACCTTGATCGCGTCGGGATATTCCGACCGCAAATAGACATAGCCCTTGGTCGCACCCACGCCGAGACCGGCGATGGTCATGCCTTCGATCAGCGTGAAGGGATCGCCTTCCATGATCATGCGATCAGCAAAGGTGCCGCTGTCGCCCTCGTCCGCATTGCAGACGATGTATTTCCGGGAGGCTTGCGCGTCATGCACGGTCTGCCATTTGATGCCGGTCGGAAAACCGGCCCCCCCGCGTCCACGCAGGCCCGAGGCTTTCACCTCGTCCACGATCTCTTGTCCGGTCAGGCCCAGCGCCCGGCGCAATCCGGCAAGACCGCCGTGCGCCTGATAATCATCCAGCGACAACGGATCTGTTACGCCGACGCGGGCGAAGGTCAGTCGCGTCTGCCGCTTCATCCAGTCCAGATCTTCGACCGGACCCAGCGCCTTGACGCTTGTCCCGTCCAGAATGGCGGCTGCGTCCTCTGGCGTTGCAGGGCCGAAGCCATAGCGCACGCCGTCCGTTTCGACCTCGACCAGCGGTTCAAGCCAAATCATCCCACGTGTTCCGGTACGGATGATCTCGACCGCCTGCCCGCTGTCCGCAGCAGCCTGCACCAAAGCCCGCACGACATCTTCGGCGCCCAGCGCCTTGGCAGCACTGTCGATGGGGACATAGATTTTCATGCGCCGGCCTCTGCCAGAACGGCGTCCATTCGTGCCGCATCGACACGGCCCACCACACGATCATCCAGCATCACGGCCGGGGCGCAGGCACACAGGCCAAGGCAATAGACCGGTTCGACCGTAACCGCGCCATTCGCGGTGGTGCCGTGCCAGTCCAGCCCCAGCTTGGTCAGCGTGGCCTCGGCCAAGGCCGTGCCGCCGACCGACTGGCACGCCTCTGCCCGGCAAATCTTCAGAACGTGGCGGCCCGCAGGCGCATCGCGGAAGTCGTGATAGAAACTGATGACGCCGTGCAGTTCGGCCCGCGTGATATTCAGCGCGGTGGCAACCGGGCCGTGCGATGCAGCGGGGACGCAACCGTATGCCTCTTGCAAGGCATGCAGTATCGGCAGCAGCGGGCCCTCCAGATGCAGATGATCTTCCACGATGCGGGCGATCTCACCCTCGTCGATCACAGGGTCGGGCAAAGCCATGCTGTCTCCTCCGGTTTGCCAGACCGTGAGGCACGAAAAGGGTGTGAAAATCAATAACGTTCTGCCGTTGATCGATCAGGATTTTCGATCAATCAGGGTCGGACAGTCCCTGCGCCTCGGCCAGCAAGGCGGCCATCACGGGGGTGCGTGGATCACGGTGCGGCAGCAAAAGACCCACGGTATGCGAGAGCCCCGCGCCTTCGAGCGGCACGAGCGACAGGTCCTTGCCGCCCGACAGGAAGGCCGCGACATGTTTGGGCAGGACCGCCACGCACCGGCCCGACGCGACGCTGGCCACCAGCGCGATGATCGAATTCGACTCGATCGCGATGCGGGGCGTCACGCCGTTGCGGGCAAAAAGATGGTCGATGATCCGCCGGTTCTGCATGTCCGGCGTCAGCAGCGCCAAGGGCGCATCGTTCAGCGACGCCCAGGCGATTCTGTCCTGGCTGGCGAAATCGGACGACTTTGCGCAGACGAGGATGTAGTCTTCCTCGTATAGCGCTGCGGTATCGACACGCCCCAACGGTTCGTTGTCGAGGTACGAGATACCCGCATCCGCTTCGAAATCATCCAGCATTTGCAAGATCTCGCGGGAATTGCGCGACAGGATCGTAAAGCGGACATTCGGATGCCGTCCCGCAAACGTGGTGCACAGCCGCGCCGCCCATGTCTGCGCCGTCGGGATCACGGCCATACGAACCTCGCCCGACAGACCGTGTCGGCTTATCCGCATTTCATCGCGCAGCTGCCGCGTGTCGCCAAGGATGCGCTTGGCCCAGACCAGCGTGCTTTGCCCTTCGGGTGTCAGCCCGCCAAAGCGCGAGCCGCGGTGGACCAGTTGCACGCCAAGCTGCTCTTCCAACTGCTTGATCCCGGCAGAGAGGGTCGGCTGCGCGATGTTCAGGCTTTCCGCCGCGCGTCCGAAATGCCTTTCTCGCGCCAGCGCCACGAACATCTCGAGCTTGTCCAGCATGATTTGGCATCCCTATTGTGACGAACACCATCAATCGGCAAAACCGATGAACAAGTCCAGTTGCAAGCAATGTCTTTACAAAACTAGAAATATGGTTATGTTTTCCGCATGACATTGACCAGCCCCCATGCCCGCGCGCTTGCCGCACTAGGCCACGACGCCCGTCTCGCGATCTTTCGCCTTCTCGTGAAAGCCGGTGACGACGGGTTGAGGGTCAGCGATATCGGCACTCACCTGAACTTTGCCCCATCGACATTGGCACATCATCTGTCGGCACTGGTCGATGCCGGGCTCGTCGTTCAGGACAAACAGGGCCGCGAGGTCTTCAACCGGGTCGACTACACGGCCATGCGCCGCGTGCTTGGCTTTCTCAGCGCCGAGTGCTGCACGGGCGTTTCGATCCGATCCGTGGAGGATGCGGCATGACACCTATCGTGATTTTTTGCCGCCCATAAAAAACTATATTACTGGATATATGGATATGACAGATTCGACACTCACCGCTCCAAGCCTTCGCGCCACGTTTGTCCACGTCTGGCGGGATCACCGCGTCTGGCTGGCCTCGGCGCTGATCCTGATCGCGCTGGCAGTTTTCGACACGCCGCAAGCCGCGGACAGCGCAGGCTTCGCCGTGGGCGCGCTGCTGCGCACGGCACCCTTCCTGATCCTGTCTATCGCCATCGCAGCCTGGGCCAATGCGACCGGCGCCGACAACCTGATCGCCAAGGCCTTCACCGGCGCGCCGATCCTGATGATCGGTCTGGGCGCGCTGGCCGGTGGCATCTCTCCCTTCTGCTCATGCGGTGTGATCCCGTTGATCGCGGCCCTGCTGGCCATGGGCGTGCCCTTGTCCGCGGTCATGGCCTTCTGGCTGGCCTCACCGATCATGGACCCCTCGATGTTCGTGCTGACAGCAGGCGTTCTGGATATCGAGTTCGCCATCGCCAAGACGGTGGCGGCGATCGGGCTTGGCATCTTCGGCGGCTCTGTCGTGCATCTGCTGCTGAATAGTGGCGCCTTCGCCGACCCGCTGCGGGACGGTATCGGCAATGGCGGCTGTGGCGGGTCCAAGATCCGTGCGCCAAAGCCCGTGGTCTGGCGCTTCTGGACCGAAGCCGAGCGCCGCACGAAGTTCGGCAAGACCGCGATCAACACCATGCTTTTTCTCGCAAAATGGCTGACGCTGGCCTTCATCCTCGAAAGCCTGATGCTGGCGTGGATCCCGGCGGAAACGGTCACTGCGGCGCTGGGCGGCGAAGGGCTCTTGCCGATCCTGACGGCAACGCTTGTGGGCGTGCCTGCCTATCTGAACGGTTACGCGGCCCTGCCTTTGGTGGGCGGCCTGATCGGGCAGGGCATGGCACCGGGTGCGGGCATGGCCTTTCTGGTGGCGGGTGGCGTCACCTCGATCCCGGCGGCGATGGCCGTCTGGGCGCTGGCAAAACCGCAGGTCTTCGCGCTCTATATCGGTCTGTCGCTCAGCGGGGCCTTCGCGTCGGGGCTGTTGTTCCAGCTGTGGACCATGGCGTAGCTGCGGTGCAGCCAGAAGCCCGGCGGCACCCTGCCTAGCGCGCGAGGACCAGTTCGGCCTTCAAGCCGCCCAGCGTCTCGCTTTCACCCAGACGCAACATCCCGCCATGACTGCGGGCGATATCGGCGACGATGGACAGACCCAGCCCCACCCCCGTGCCCGCATCCTGGTTGCGCGCGGGGTCAAGTCGCACGAAGGGGCGCTGCGCCTCCTCTCGCCGGTCGGGCGGAATGCCCGGACCGTCGTCCTCGACCACAAAGCGCACGGCGCGGTCCGTGACATGCAGCGACACGACGGCGCGTGTGCCGTAACGCAGCGCATTCCCGACAAGGTTGTCCAGCGCCCGGTTGACCGCCAGCCGGCGCAACGGCACTGCGTCAGCTCGGCCTGTGACCTCTCCTTCAGTGACAGGCTGTGAGGCGCGGCCCACATCTGCCAGCAGGTCTGCCAAAAGGTCCTGAGGCACCACCGGTTCAATCGTATCGGCGGCATCGGCCGCATCGGACCGCGCGAAATCGAGGAAGGCATCCAGCAGGCGCTGCATGTCGTCCACGTCCTGCAACAGCGGCGCGGCGTCGGCTTCGTCGAGCATGGACAAGCCCAGTCGCATCCGCGTGAGAGGGGTGCGCAGGTCGTGGCTGACACCCGACAGCATCAGCGTGCGGCTTTGGCTTTGCCGTTCGATGCGGTTGCGCATGTCCAGAAAGGCCGTGCCCGCCGCCCTGACCTCCTGTGCGCCGCCCGGCGTGTAATGCACGATGCGGCCCCGACCGTAGGCCTGCGCGGCGGCCCCAAGGCGCATCATGGGGCGCAACTGGTTGCGCAGGAACAAAAAGGCAATCGCCGTCATGATACCGCCCAGCACGACCATGATTACCAAAAGCTGATGCGGGTTGCTGGCAGAGACACGGCCCCTTGCAAACGACAGCCGCAGGGGTCCCTGACCGGTTTCGATCCAGACAGTCACCCGCCGGCTGTCGGCCAGCGAGATTTCAGCGATCTGCGGCAAGCCGTCCTGCAGGTAGCGGCGCACACCGCCACCGGTAAAGTCCACGAAAGGCGTGTCGTCGCCGATGTCGGGTATGTTGCCCGGCCAGGCCGGTTCCAACTGCAGGTCCGCCGCAATGGCGCTGACCTGTGCCCGGTTCGGGGGCGGCCCGTCGTCGGCGACGCGCGTGACGAAGGCCAGATCGACAAGCACCGAGGCCGTCATCTGCCGCGTCACGCCTTCGAAATGGCGCTGGATGAAGACCACAGAGACGAGAAGCTGCAGGAAAACCACCGGAAAAATCAGGATAAGCGCCGCCCTCCCGTAAAGGCCGCGCGGCATATATTGCTTGATCCACTGCCAGAACATGGCCAGACACTAGGCAATGGTGCGGCCAACGGAAAGAGCACGATGGCAGAGGCCATGTTTCCACCCCAACCCGGACAGCCCTTGCGGATCGACACCGATCTGACGGTCGTTCTGGCCCCCAATCCGTCGCCGATGACCGGACCGGGAACCAATACCTATCTTCTGGGCCGCGATGCGCTGGCCATCATCGACCCCGGCCCCGTCAATGACCGACATCTAGCCGCGCTGATTGACGCCATCGGCGGGCGGACGGTCAGCCACATCTTCGTCACCCACAGCCATGCTGATCATTCCGGCCTCGCGCCCGCGCTGTCCCATGCGACCAAGTCGCCGGTGCTGGCCTTCGGGACGTCAGGCGCGGGGCGCAGTGCCGTTATGCGGAACTTGGCCGCAAACGGCCTTGCCGGTGGCGGCGAAGGCATCGACAGTGCCTTTCGCCCGGATTCCAACCTGCCGGACGGTGCTCTTACCGACACGGGCGCCGGTGCCGTCACTGCCCTGCATACGCCGGGCCACATGGGCAACCACCTATGCTTTCAATGGGGTGACAGGATGTTCACGGGCGACCTGATCATGGGGTGGGCCAGTTCGCTGGTTTCACCGCCCGACGGCGACCTGTCGGACTACATGACATCGCTGGAGCGCGTCAAAAGGCGGGCCGCGCGGGTGCTTCTGTCTGGTCACGGCGTTGCCATCACGGACTCGAATACGCGGATCAATTGGCTTGTGGCGCACCGCCGGTCACGCGAGACGCAGATACGCGAGGCTCTGCAGAAGCCCGCGACCATCGACGCCGTGACAGCCGCCGTCTACACGGACGTGTCTCGTGCACTATGGCCAGCGGCAAAGCGCAATGTCCTGGCCCATCTTGTCGATCTTTGGCAGCGGGGCCTGATCGTCGCCAGCCCCTGCCTGTCAGCCAAGGCGGTTTTCCAGACCGCCCCAACCGCATCAGAGGGATCATGATCTTGCCGTGGCCCGCCTATCCGATTGAGGCAAGGAAAATGGTGAATGCCCGCCGAACCGGAACTGTCCTTCGGTCGGTCGAGGGCGGCGCATGAAGCTGGCCGTGATCATCGTCGCCGCCGGTCGTGGGCAGCGCATGGGAAGCGAAATCCCCAAGCAGTATATCCCGCTTGGTCCGAAAACGGCGTTGCGCCGGTCCGCCGACGTCTTTCTGGCGCGTGACGACCTAAACCAGCTTGTCACCGTGATCCACCCCGACGATCGCGCGCTTTGCGCCACTGCATTGTCTGGCCTCAGCGACCCCCGCGTTCTCGATCCTGTCGCGGGGGCCGAAACGCGTAGCCTGTCGGTGCGCAACGGGCTCGAAGCGCTGGTGCCGCATGCACCGGATGTCGTGCTGATTCACGACGCGGCAAGGCCCTTCCTTCCGCCCGAGGTCGTGGAAAGGGTCATCGGTGCGCTTGGGACCAGCCCCGGCGCCTGTGCCGCACTTCGGGTGGTCGATGCCTTGTGGATGGAAGACGCTGGCCTGGCCTCTCGCGTCGTTCCGCGCGACGGGCTGTGGCGCGCGCAAACCCCGCAAGGCTTCCGCTTCGACGCCATCCTGACCGCGCACCGCGCCCACGACGGCACCGCAGCCGATGATGTCGCCGTGGCGCGCGAGGCAGGACTTGCCGTTGCCTTGGTCGAGGGCAGCGAGCGCAGCTACAAGATCACCACCCAGCCCGATCTGCTGCGCGCCCGGGCCGACGCCCAAGCTCTTGATCAGAGCATGCCGGACACCGCACCCTGACACCGCTTTATCCGTCCATATGGGACCTGCGGCGAATAGATTGAACTAGATCAATGCGAGTCATTGCAAAATTTGCATGCCAAGGTATTCTTTCGCCGGGAGGCACCGAACATGGGAAAACCAAACCTCGCGTTCGATCCAGAGATTTATCAGCGCACAGCGTTACTTTTTGCGTCCAAACGCAAGGACTTGGCGCCCGATGCCATTGAGGCATTGGCGAACGATATGCATCTCTATGCCCTGATGCGCGCCATGCGGGCGGAAGGTCCGCCAGCCTCCAAACCCTTCGACCAACGCAAGTATGCCCTGTTCGCCACCGTCCCGGGCGAAGATCACGGCATCGGGATCACCATGGCCACCGGACTGTTCCGGGATGACGGCTGGGATATCGACCTCAAGACCGACACCCAGCATGACGAATTGATCGAGCATGTGGAAGACACGCAACCGCAGATCATCGGCCTTACGCTGAGCACGGAGCGCAGACTTGACGCGCTAGTGCGTCTGGTCGTGGCAATTCGGATCACCGTGCCGCATGCCATCATCGGTGTGGCCCCGGGGGGCGATCTCGACGCCAAGAGATTGCGCAGCCTTGTCGACATCGACCTTGTTTTCACCGATGCGGGCACGGCATGCTCTGAACTGAACCGGTTGATCCGGCTTCGTGGCTAAACCGTAGCGCGACAACCTTCGGACCAAGGCCACACCGGCAGCCAAGACCTGCCAGGGGCCTGCAACACCTAGACGAAAGTGGCGTCATCATGAGTCTGTTCCGGGCCATCTACAGCTCTACCCCCTTCGGGTTCGACGAAGGCATCCTGAACGGCATCCTGATGGATGCCAGACGCGCAAACACGCGTGACGGGATCACGGGTGCCCTGATCTGCCGTGGCGATATCTACCTTCAATGGCTGGAAGGACCCGAAGACAAGGTCCGCGATGCCCTTGCCCGGATCGGTCGCGATGACCGGCATATCGATGTGAAGCTTCATGTCGCGGAACCGGTCGCGGACCGCGTATTCGCCGCGTGGGCCATGCTCCATGACCCCGCCACATCCTGGATCTGGCCCCAGGAAGAGATCGCAGCAGGCGCCTTGGAAAAAGCGACGCCGGAAGAGATAACGGCGTTTTTCACCAAGTTGAGCCCCGAAAGCGCAGGGTCCGCGCCTGGCTGACAGGGTCATTCGTCCACAGCGTCAAACGGGTCGCATGCGGAACGTTTGCCCACCATCGTGCGTTTTATTTGGTAACTCAGGTGAAAGGCACGAAAGGGCTTTCTCATGACCGACAAAGATCCATCAGATCCCGGCGCGATTCCACTTCACGCCTCCAAGCCGCGCCGTACACCCGCGCGGCCCGACCCCGAGACGGGGGAAGTCCCAGCAGGTCCCGGCGACGCCGGCCTTCAGGACAGCCCGCGACTTAATGCCGGCAGTTCCGGCACAAAACAGCTTTCGAACAGACGGCTGGGCATCGGCATCGCCATTGCCGCAGGGCTTACCGTTCTTGTGGCCCTTGTCGCTGTGCTGTTCTGAACGACAGCGCAGCGATGACGCAGAGCTTACTGAAGTGACGCGTCAAGTTCGACGATTGCCCGTCCATCTTCATTGATCGGGGCGATGACAACTTTTGCGTTGTTGATCCCCGGGCCGGAAAACTCGATGATTTCGTTGATGATATTGTCTTCGTTTTCCACGATCGAGTAGCCCGAGAGGGAGAGCTCTTCTTCCCAGTCGGCCAGCAGCTCTGCCGTGTCTTCCTCGGTCGAGAAAGAGAACATGCGCAACGTCGACCCGATGGTTCTTTCCGTAATCACTTCCATGTCTTCGGGAAGCACCATCGCTTCCGGCAGCCAGCCCGGTCGCGTTTCGTCGGCATGCAGGATCGCGGCAACGGGCAGCAACAAGAATGCGGCCAGCACGAAGGCACGCAGCACTTCGGGGATGCGCGGCGCGCGTGCCAGCATCCCATCAAGGATTGCATCAAGCCGCGGAAGGGGCGCGGCGGCGGGGGCGGTCATGTATAAACTGGTCATGGGAAATAGTTAGTGCGCCCTGTAAGCCACGGCAAGCGGCCAAAAGCCCACAGGCCGGGCGGGTGGCGGAATTGCTCTTAGCTCGTTGCGATACAAAAAGCGACCTCGCGATGAAGTGACGTGCTTTGCGGCACCCAACCGCCAGGGGCCACGATCCATCAGTCTTCCCGGTAGCTACGACGCAATGCGCCGCGAAGCGCGCGGGCGGTCAGGCTCTTGTCATCCTGATATCCCATGCGCGCCATCGCAGCGCTTTCGTTTGGATGGGCAGGCCCCACGACCGATGACTTCAGCAGGCGCATCTTTCCTGAAAGACTCGGGGAAAGGTCTTTCAATTCTTGCAGCGCAGGAAGAAGCACGCGTTCGATGTCGTCGAAATCCGACCCGAACGGAAAATCGGGCAAAGCCGACCGGTGCGGGTGCAGCCATTGTGCGACGGTTTCAGGGCGGTTCTTCCGATGCGCCACCGGTATCTCGAAGTCGCCCGGCAGCTTGCCCGCCGCTTTGGCCTGCGCCATCAGATCGTTCTGAAACCGGCTGTCGGTAATCCGCAACAGCGCGTCGATGACAACGGCATCAGGCTTGCCGCGCAAATCTGCGATCCCGTATTCCGTGATGACAATGTCGCGCATGTGGCGCGGCACGGTCACTTGGTCCACATCCCACCTGATGTTGCTTTTCAAGGCACCGTCGCTCATCCGCGTTGCGGCAAGCGCAATGACAGCGCGCCCGTCTTCAAGGGCGAAGGCCTGTTCGACGAAATTGAACTGGCCGCCGACTCCGCTGACGACCTGCCCGTCCTTGAGGCTGTCGGACATGACATCGCCCAGCGCGGAAACCTGCATTGCACCGTTGATGAACCGGGCGCCGGTCCGCGCCGTTCGCTTTGCCGCTTCGTCCCCGTAAAGGGCGTTGGTGAAGCTGACCGGCATCATCGCGATCTTGCTGCGGCGGTCGGGCGGCATTTCCCGCAACCGCCTATAGAAATCACGGGGCTCCACGAAAAAACCGGCGTGGATCGCGACGCCGTTTACCTCTCTGCGAATGACGCCTTCTTCGAACAGAGCCAGGATTCCGCCCACAAGCATCTCGGTGACAGAGTAGAGGCCGGACCGAAAGGGCTCTCCGGGCTCGCGCGCGACGGGAAACGGGCAATCCGCCTGTATGGCGCCAGCCTCGCTGCGATCCCGCAGCAGCAGGGCGTGCGCGACCGTATCACCCAGCGCGCCGATCCCGATCTGCAACGTTCCACCGTCGGGCACCAGACGCGAGGCATGCAGGCCGATGGCATGATCGACGTGGTCCAACGGGCGACGCGGTGCGGAAAAAAGCTCGAAGGGTCGGGGCGGATCGAGAACGAGATCGACTTCCTTGGGGCCAAGCGTCGCCCCGTCCCCTTCCATGAACGGCAGCTCAGGGTTTGTTTCGAAGCGCAGCAGCCGCGTATAAAGCAGCTCGGGATAGGCACCGAAAAGCCTGTCCAGTGCCGGTTCAAGAAACCGCCGCTGGACATCTGTCGACAACTCCGGTCTTTCGAGAGACAGCGCCGTGAAGATGGTCAGCTCGATCTTCGGGTCATCGCAGGCAGCCTGAACCAGTGCATTGACCAAGGTGACAGGCTTGCCAAGTCCCAGAGGCAAGGCCAGACGGATTACACCGTCGGTGCGCTTGATGATCTCTTGAACGAGGGCGCTTTCATCACTGTCACGCCGCACAGATCACAAGTCCTGCCAGCCGGGGTCGGGCGAAAAACGCGCGCCGTGGCGGGATTCGAGTTCGGCCAGCCGGTCACGGATCGCTTCGGTGCCTCGGGCGCGGGCGTAATGCATCGGACCGCCTTTGAACGGCGGAAACCCTGTCGCAAAAATCATCGCGCCATCGACCTTGTCCGCGTCGCCCGCCACCCCTTTGCGCAAACATTCCACGCAGGCGTCCAGCATCGGCAGGATCAGACGGTCCGTCAGATCGTCCGGACCACCCTCAGCCTCGGGGCGGGGTGTGCCGCTGGACCAGTCGTAGAACCCCTGCCCGGTCTTCTTGCCGATGTCGCCCGCGTCGACCTTGTCGCGCAATCGCGCGCTGATCTCGGGCATCGGTTTGTCGAGGTTGGCCTTGAGGCTTTCCGCCACGTGCAGACAGATGTCGAGCCCGACCTGATCGCTGAGCGCAACCGGTCCCATCGGCATCCCGAAGGCCATCGCGGCTGCGTCGATCTGTTCCTTTTCGACACCTTCGTCCATCAGCACCATCGCTTCCATCAGGTAGGGCGTCAGCGCACGGTTCACCAGAAAGCCCGGATAATCGGTCACGCGGATGGGCAAACGACCCAGCGACCCGCAAAATGCAGCAAGGCGGTCGATCACCCTGTCCTCTGTCGCGTCGTGCCGGACGACCTCGACCAGTTGCATCTTGCTGACCGGGTTGAAGAAATGCAGACCCGCAAAGCGCGCCTTGTCCGGTGCCGCGTCGCGTAGTTCTGCAAGCTTCAGGCTCGACGTGTTGGTCGCAAGGATCGCATCCTTTTTCATGCGACCTGTAATGTCGGCGTAAATCTTCTTCTTGAGATCAGGGGTTTCGGGGCCCGCTTCGATGACCAGATCAGCCGCCGAAACGCCATAGCCCTTGGGGTCGGGCATCAGGCGGTCCAGCGCATCGCGCGTTTCCATACCGTTCAGATGCTGATCCGAGCACAGATCCTTGGCCTGCTTGATCGCTTTGCCCAGCGGCTCAAGCTCCACGTCCGTCAGCGTCACGGCATGACCTTTCAGCGCTGCCCAGCCGGCGATCTCGGCCCCCATCGCGCCGGCGCCAATGACATGCACATGCCCGATACCGGCGGCACCGCGCGCGTCGTCTTTCAGACCCTGCCTAAGAAAGAAGACCCGTCTCAGGTTCTTCGATGTTTCGGTGTCCAGCAGGCGGGCAAAGCTGTCGATTTCGGCGGACTGCATCGCCTTGCGATCGTCACCATGTTCCTGCCACAGGTCGATCAGGGCATGCGGCGCGGGGTAGTGGTCCTTTGGTGCTTTCTTTTCCGTCTCGGATCGCATCTGCCGCGCGGCCAGATTGCGCGCAGAGCCAAACCCGAAAGCGCGCGCCTTGAGTCCGGGGCCGTCCCGCTCGATTTCTCCGGCGGCAGCGGCGTCCACAGCCGCCCGGACGTGGCGTTCCTCGGTGACGACGTCGACGATGCCAAGCTTCTTGGCTTTCGACGTATGTGCCATCTTGCCGGTCAGCATCAGCGTCATCGCCTCGGTGGGGTCGATCAGCTCGGGCAGGCGAAAGGTGCCACCAAGACCGGGATGCAACCCCAACTGGACCTCGGGAAAGCCGAAGGACGCGCCGCCCACGGCGATGCGCCAGTCACAGGCCAGTGCGATTTCGAAGCCGGCACCCAAGGCCGCTCCGTGAACGACGCAGATCGTCGGGCAATCCAGCGCCCCGAGCCGGTCCAGCACCGCATGCCCCTGTCGCAAGAGATCGGCGGCCCCTTCGTCGCTCATGTCCTCGAAACCGGTGATATCGGCGCCAGCCGCGAAACCCGCCAGCTTGCCCGACCGGATGACCACGGCGCGCGGCATATCGCTTTCCAGCGCGTCCAGCGCGTCCGACAACCCTTGGATCACGTCGCGCGACACGGTGTTGACCGAGGCCTCGCCCCGGTCCAGCACCAGCCAGGCGATGCCGTCGTCCCGGCCCTGCCGCCACGGCCCATCGCCCGGGCCTACGGGTCCAAGCTCCAGCTTCGTTTCACCCAGATGGCGCAGAACGGGTCCTTCAGAGAGATTGGTCATCACACAGCCTCCAGCATCATGGCACCGCCAAGACCGCCGCCGATGCATTCGGTCGCGATGCCGCGTTTCTTGTCCAGCCGTTTGAGCGCATTCGCCAGATGCAGCACGATCCGGTTGCCACTGGTCCCGACCGGGTGGCCCAGCGATATGGCCCCGCCGTCGATGTTCAGACGGTCGCGCTCGATACGCCCGAAGGCGCGGTCAAGCCCAAGCACGTCCTGACAAAAATCGGCGTCGTCCCAAGCGGAAACACAGGACAGGACCTGTGCGGCGAAAGCCTCGTTCAATTCCCACAGGTCGATATCGTCGATGCCCATCTCTTGCCGT
>JAIVHI010000327.1 GCA_020201155.1 Loktanella sp.
CGCGAACGTGCCCAACGAGCGATCTGCTCGGGTCCGTTGCCATATTTCTTGTCGTCAGCAATTGCATCATCGAGCGCAGCGAGTACGACGGCGGCAAAAAGCTTGCGTGAACGGTTCCCTTGCTCATTGTTGAAGGCTGTTCCGTCGACGAAATCTCTCATCTTGCGTCCTTTGTTCATTTTGGTCTTGTAGCTCGGGCACGGCGTTCGTTATGCACCACCCGAACCGATTCGGGGACATTGTTTTGTCATATCAGCCATGCGTCTAGTGCATGGCTCGGGCGGGTTTCAGACCATTTTCAGCGTCTTGTCAGCCTCGACCCATCAATATATAGCCCGCGTCACCAAACCATCAAGTTTTTGCCTTATTTTCGTCACAAGGTCTGTCATGCCCAAAATCAACGGTAATGAAATTCGCCCCGGTAACGTTCTGGAACATGACGGCGGCCTTTGGGCTGCGGTTAAAGTGGATCATGTTAAGCCCGGCAAAGGCGGTGCGTTTGCCCAGGTCGAACTCAAGAATCTGCGCGACGGTCGCAAGCTGAACGAACGCTTCCGGTCTGCCGACAAGGTCGAAAGGGTCCGTCTTGAACAGAAGGACCAGCAGTTCCTGTTCGAGGCCGATGACATGTTGACCTTTATGGACAGCGACACCTTCGAGCAGATCGCCCTTCCGTCCGAAATTCTGGGCGAACGCCGGCCATTCCTGCAGGATGGCATGATCGTTCACATCGAGTATTACGGTGAAGAGGCCCTGAACGTGAGCCTGCCGCAAAAGGTCGTCTGCAAGGTCGTCGAGACAGAGCCGGTCGTGAAGGGTCAGACCGCCGCCAACAGCTTCAAACCTGCAATTCTGGACAATGGTGTGCGTGTGATGATTCCCCCTTTCGTGGGTACGGACGAAGACATCGTCGTGAACACCGAGCTTTTCGAGTATGTCGAGCGCGCCTGAGGGCGCGCCGACCGAAGGCATCTCAATCCAATAGGTGTGTCCGGCTTTGCCGGACAACTGGGCCCTTTTTGCGCATTCGGCGCATTGATCACCCAGGTTGTGTCGTTTTGACAGGGCCACTTTCGCCTAGGAATACCAAGATTTGGTAAATGGATCAGGGGTCCGTCAGAAAATTTCGGACCATCGTGACCTCTGCCTTGCCACTGGTCATCGGACCTGCGGCGCGGTCAAACCGAAGGTGCGCAAGCCCCAGATCCCCCGCAATCGTCGTCAGCGTTCCGGCCTCGCGACCGTCCTGCGTCAGAAGCGGTCCGGGTTCCGCATTCCCCTTGATCGCCACCTGTGCGAGGCCTTTGCGCAGCGTGGTCTTGTGCTTCATGCGGGCCACGATTTCCTGTCCGACGAAACAGCCCTTGCGAAAATCGACGCCGTTCAACCGCTCGAAGCCTGCTTCGAGGATGAAGGTATCATCCTTCAACTCGGCCCCGGTCTTGGGGATGCCGTGTGCAACCCGCAGGGCCGTCCAGTCCTCAGGCGCCACTTCGGGCGCGGACCCATCGGAGTAAAGACGCCAACCGAGGGCTGCATGGCGCGGATCGGGCAGCGCACCGTCAGGCATCTCGCCCGTGCCGCAGGTCACCGCCCCCGGCTGCGTTTCGATCTGTACGTCGGCGCGGAGGCGGTACATCGACAGCCGTTGCGCCAACCCGGGCGCCAGATCGCTATCGACGTCGATCACGTACCGGTCGGCCTGCGGGACGACGAAGAAATCGGCCAGATACTTGCCCTGCGGCGTCAGCAGCGCCGTATAGACGATGTCGCCCCTGGTCACGTCGTTCGTGACGAGACCCTGCAGAAAGTCGAGCCGGTCCGCTCCGGTCAGGGATAAGAGGGTGCGTTCGGTCATGGTGCGCTTTCTTCCGAGGACTTGAATTGCATGTTGTAGAGATCGGCATAAAGCCCGCCGCGTTCAAGGAGGGCTTCGTGCGTGCCTTCGTCCACGACGCGCCCCTGATCCATCACCACGATCTTGTCGGCATTGCGCACCGTCGATAGCCGATGCGCGATGACCAGCGTGGTGCGGCCCTGCGACAGCTTTTCCAGAGCCGCCTGCACCACGGCTTCGGATTTGGTATCCAGCGCGCTTGTCGCCTCGTCCAGCAGCAGGATCGGCGTGTCGCGCAACAGCGCCCGCGCGATGGCGACACGTTGACGCTGCCCGCCCGACAGGTTCGATCCGCGCGGACCGGCAGGGGCGTCCAGCCCGCCGTTCAGTTGCGGCAGAAAGTCGGTCACATGGGCGGCGTCGAGCGCCGATTGCAGCCGGCCTTCGTCCACCTTGTCGGCGGCCAGCAGGATGTTGTCGCGCAGGGACTCGTCGAACAGGGCCGCATCCTGCGTGACGACCGAGAACAGCCCGCGCAGGTCTTCCAGCCGCATGGCCTTCGCGGCCACGTCGTCGATCAGCACAGTCCCCCCGGTCGGGTCCACCAGACGTGTCAGCACGTTGAAGACCGTGGACTTGCCCGCGCCCGAGGCGCCGACCAGTGCGGTGGTCTTGCCCGCTTCGGCGACGAAGGTCGCCCCTTTCAGGACCGGAAGCTCGCCGTAGTTCAACTGCACGTCCTGCAAGGCAATCCGGGGCGCTGTGGCGGGGGCCGGGGCTGCGTCATCGGGGGACAGCAGTGTGGGCTTTTCGGCCAGCACGCTTTGCAGCCGCGCGATCGAGGCCGCCGCAGTCTGCCACTGCCCGCTCATCGTGCCCAGACGGCGCAACGGCTCGAATGCAAGGCTGATGGCGGTGAAAAAGGACATGAACTGCCCGACGGTCTTGTCGCCCGCCATGATCTCGTTGCCGCCG
>JAIVHI010000328.1 GCA_020201155.1 Loktanella sp.
CGTGGGAGAAACACTTGGCAGAAGGTGCGCAGGTCTACGTCAAGTTCAAAGATGAGGGTCGATATGAATGATTTGAGTGATGACGAACTGCGCGATGAGCTCGATGGTTTTGCTCCTCAAAAAGAACCTGCGGTTAGCCACACCCCGCGCGAAGAGCGCATCATCGCCGGCTTCGAGGAAATCCAACGCTTTGCCGAAGAGCACGGCCGCCCGCCATCCCACGGCGAGGATCGGGATATCTTCGAAAGACTCTATGCGGTTCGCCTAGATCGCATTCGAGACCAACCGGACTGCCGGGATTTGGTCGCCCCGTTGGATGACGAGGAGCTGCTCGGCGGGGCGCCCATGAAGGATGCGTCAGATACCGATGATCTCGATGACGACGCGCTCTTGGCGGAGTTGGGTATCGAAGCTGACACCCCGCCGATCTCTGAGTTGCGATACGTTCGGTCCAGCGCTGAAAAGAAAGCGGCCGAGGAGATCGCCAATCGCGAAAAATGCGATGATTTTGAAAGCTTCAAGCCGCTCTTCGAGCAAATTCAGAGCGATCTTGACGCTGGCTTGCGTGAAACCCGCCCGTTCGAGATGAAGGCCGAGATCGACAAAGGGCGGTTCTTCATTGTCGGCGGGCAGAAAGCCTATGTCGCCGAAAAGGGCGAGACGACGATCACCGATCAGGGGCGCACGGATGCCCGTCTGCGCGTAATCTTCGACAACGGCACTGAAAGCAGTATGCTCATGCGGTCGCTGCAACGTGCCTTGAACAAGGACGAGGCCGGGCGCCGCATCACGGAGGCGACTGCCGGACCGCTATTCTCGGATCAGACGATCGACGGCGATGAGGCCAGCGGCACAATTTATGTGCTGCGCAGCAAATCCGACCACCCGGTCGTTGCCGAGAACCGTGACCTCGTGCACAAGATCGGCGTGACCACGCTGAGCGTGGAGAAACGGATAGCCGGCGCGCAGTTGCAACCCACATTCCTGATGGCGAATGTCGAGGTCGTGGCGACCTATGAGCTTTACAATATCAACCGCACAAGGCTGGAAAACCTGATACATCGGATCTTTGAAGCGGCCCGGCTCGATATCGAGATCTTGGACCGCTTCGGCCGACCCGTGATACCAAAAGAATGGTTTCTCGTGCCGCTTTTCGTGATCGACGAGGCCGTCGATCGGATCAAGGATGGAACGATCGCGAATTACGTCTATGATGCACGGTCTGTTAAGTTAAAGCCTCGAGAATAATCAGACTTCAAATCTCGTTGCAATGATGAGGCTACCAAGTGCTATCCGACACTCATTCATGCGCGGCATTTTTACTTTCTTCCAGCAGCTTCAGAGCGCGTGCCACATTCTGTGGGGTCCAGTTTTTTGCTCTGGAGGATTTCAAACCGCGCAGGTTCGCCTCATCGGAAATCTCTTGCAGTGTTGCACGACCACGAGTGCTGATTATTTCTTCGCGTAAAGCCTTCAGAGGCAACGCATGCCGAAGCGCCTTAAACGATCGTGTTTTTTCAGAGGAACGGCGCGCTGCTCTCGTATCTTGATGGCGAATTTGCTGAGCCGGATGTTTGTTCAGCTCGGGATGAAGGACGATGTGAGTAAGCATTGTTCCGGAGAACTCTAAAAGCAACTTTTTATGCTTGATCGAATGTATAAATGCTCCAAAGTCCTTTAATTCTTCCAAAAAAGAAACGCGATATTCGAGGCCGATGATTTTGGTCAGCCTTGTGATATCGTCAATAAGTATCCTGCCGTTGTCCGCTTTCTTGCATACCTCCAACCACCTCTTCAGATTGGGTAGATCATTCAAGGACTGTGCATTGCGTGCATAGTCATACACAAAACGAGGTTTTTGAATTAAATTTTTTGATATCACTTCATCATAAAACCGTATTTGCGTTTTTGCAGCCGGATGCGTGCGGATTGAGCCAGAAGGCTTTGCGCCGTATGTCAAAAGCACGTAGAACACTGTGGTCTCCCCAAGCTTCACGTTTGTGTAGCACTACACAAACGTGAAAGATAGCTGTTTCTTCTTTTTTTAATTTTTATATCGGAATAAAGGTTCACCGGAGCCGCTTGACAGCCGGATCCTATGCTCCTTTTTCCGGGATTTCCGAAAGCCGCGTCATCTCTTATATATTGTATAAGATATTTTATTTACTTCTTCTTAAAGAGGCGAAAAGCTCCTTTTTCCGGGAAAGAGGCAGGTGGTCCGCAAAGTCCTCAGGTGAAACATCCTCTCAGATAACCACAATTTGAATCTTCCGGAAAGTTCGACCTCATCGTCGGAGCGCTGCGTTCCGCATTTCGTCTCCGGAACAGTTCGACGATCTGAGTGCATGAACGCACTCTGACGCGTCACCAGGCTGGCAGGGTTGCTCACTGGCTGCGACCGTCACATATTATGATGCAAGACAGCACAGAGCATGAGACGCGAGCCCTGAGCGCCCTCTGCGATGAATAGTCAAGACTGGAACCCCGATAAAGAAAGAGGAGGTTTCGGACGCCCTGACATGATGGCATCAGAAAGCAGCCCCATAGCGCGCGGCATCAAACCGTAAGACTTTGCGCAAACCGAAGCCATCATCCCCGGTCATATGATCAGGTAACGCGAGCCATTCCTTACCGGGCTCAGAACATTCCATAGTTTGGCTGTGACTGCATGGCCTGCTCGTCTTCCTTGCGCAAGAGCTCGCGGGCTTTCTTCACAGGGATGCGTGCTCGCTGGCTTGTCCACGGTTTGCCATGAAGTGTCCGAAGACCTATCGCGTTCAGGATCTGCGCAATATCCGGCACGCTTTCTTTGCATGCCCTCTTTCGTGGTTCTGGAAATTTCACGTGCCACACTTTCGTCATGGGCAAACGTGGCATCCCGGGCCGCATTCTTCAGTCTCGTGCCCTGTTTGACACAAGTGATCCGATCTGGATCATCCAAGACCGCTTTGATCTGCTTTTCGAAACCGGCATGGCGCGACAAGCGATGCCAGTCCCACACCAACAGGTCGGCATTGTTACGAGAGGCGACCTCTAGAGCGGATTTCAGACCCGGGCGCTGGTGAAAGCTTGACGCGCCGACGCCAGACGCGACGTCCCGAAAAGTGTCTATCAGATGATAGCCCATTGCTTCGGCGAATTTCTCGATTGCGACACGTTGCGCATCCAGACTTATACCGCTCTCGCCTTGGCTTGCCGTGGAGACACGGGCGTATCCGACCGCCAGCCGCTTGAGTTCCTGCCCCTTGCGTCTGCCATCGTCCTTCTTGTCGCTCATCCGAGCCTCGTCCTTCTCTTCTCTCGTTTCCTGTATGTGGTGTTGAAGGTGTATATAGCTCCAAGCGTGTGGGGAAGTGTCGTTTCCTATCCGATCTCCCCTAGGATGTGTGCGCGTTCGGAGGCTGCGTCATTTCCAAGGGGTTCGGGCCGTGCGCCGGCACGCACACTGCTTGAAGCGTCACCTGCCGAAGAGGATGCTCGTGTGGCTGGCTGAGAGAGTCACAGGATTCGATGGCGACTTTTTGCGAGGGTCACACCGGCCCGGGCGAGTTGCGCGCCCTGAGCGCTCTCAGCGGCTGTGGCGGCAACAGAGGTAATAACGATGCATCCGACTTCAGCACCGCCGCCGATCTTGTGCCATTCGATGACCTGTCAACAACCTCAGGCGGCACGGTCGGAGGGGCCTTCGTTTCCAGGTGCAGGCTGACGCGCTAGGCCGGAGCCTGATGGAAGGCGTATGCAAAATCGTCAATGGAAATCGGACCTCTCGGTCAAGCCCGTCCAGAAGCCGCGATCAGAATCTGCCGAAATCCGGATGGTCCTTGTATACGACGCTAAGCGGAGCATCAGGGTCATCAACAAGTATGTCCTCATTATGGCTATGCACGAAGCCGAGCCTCGGAAAGCAGGCCAACCCGAGGACGGTTCAGAACTGGGTTGCGTCATAGCCGAGCTTGCGTTCGAAATTCGCGAAGTCCATCGCAGCTCAAGCCTCCCGATCCAATTGTCGGGCAGTCGGACAAGCTCTCTCTTGCCCGACTTGTCCTGCACAGGCGCAAACGCTGCGAACGCAAGTCAAATCATAACGCAATCTTATGCCAACGTAAGATCAGAACAGGCCAAAATTGGGATTATCCGCGTAGGCGACTGGCTCTGGCTGACTGTAGTAGCGATCGGCTGCGCGCTTGGCCGCGAGATTGGCCAGCCCCTCGATTATCTGTTCATCGGTCCAGCCTGCCCCGCGCTTCCTGCGCTCCCATTTTCGATCCGCCTCGCGATCTTTGGCCGCTTGGTCCGCATTTTTTCGACTGGCGCGCTTTCGCTCTGCATCGCGCGCCTTGGCGTTCTTGTCGTGCTCGGCGCGTGTCTTGCCGGGGACCGGCGTGTAGGCCCGGACATTGCGACCCTCATCTGCGGCGATCTGCGCAGCATAATCCCCGCGCTGTTTGGCCTTCTGGCGATCATACTCGACCGGGTCGCGCTGCTCACGCCAGCGCCGAGCATTGCGCTCCCTGCGTTTCGCCTCGTTCTCAGCTTTGATCTTGGCTTGCTTTTCCTCGATAGTCTTACGCAGATCAGCGTTGATCTTCCGAGGTCCCTCGGGCGCGCTCATGCGCCAGCTGGGTCGTTCATGCTGGTGTAGTCACGC
>JAIVHI010000329.1 GCA_020201155.1 Loktanella sp.
CACATAAAACAGCACAGCGGGGAGGGGACGTATCCCATCAAGAAGCGTCTCGCCCAGGTGCCGTGAGAAGAGCGGCTTCATGACGGTCGAGAGCATGACCGCGTCGGCGATCAGGAAGATCACGCCGGTAACGATGACGAGAACGAGAAGGGACATGCGTTTCTCCTTTTTCACGGAACAAGTAGTCGGGCGGCGCGGCCCGTCTGTGAGCCGGTATGCTCGCGCCGCAGCGTGCCGTCCTTTGTCCGGTCAGTCTGTTTTGCAACCGGTCACGGGAAAGGTGTAACCGGGGGCGGGAAACGCCTCGGCCATCGCGTAGCCCTCTTCATGGTCCTCGAAGATCGCGGAGAGATGCCGCGCCGTGATCATCGCCGGAGGACCGCCGTCCTTTTGCCAGACGATGGAATAGAGCTTCACGAATACGGACGCACCGCCATCCCTGTTCGTGACAAGATCCGCCGACATGCATTCGCTCCTCAGACCGCTCCTGATGCATTTCAGTGTTTCGGGGTCACGATGCGGCCAGTTGGACACGAAGACCATGCGGTCATCCTCGAGGGTGACATGGCCGCCGCCGTTCACTTCGTCATAGAGCACCTGGCACCGCCACGTTTCGGCGAATGCCGGGCCAGCAAGCAGGACGAGAACTGCGAAGGGTGTCATTTGTTTCACGATAAATCTCCTTGTTCGGACGAACAAGCGACCGGGATCGCAGGATCATCCACCTCAAGATGATACACTCTCAACCATCTTTTCCACAACGCCGGCGACACGGCCAAATGCCTGCTTGACCGGGCAAAGCTCACAAATCCGGGCCGGCGGCCCCATATGATATGCACAGGCGTGATAGTCTCCGCCAATGAAAGGCATCTTTGATGACCATGTTTTCCATCAAGCCAAAGTTCGATCTCGCCGAATTTCTCGCGACGCCCGCCCCGGTGGGCGTGGCCAGATCCCGGAACGCGAGACGTCGCAGGATGCTCGCCCAGCCCGCCGAGAAGGCGGAGGATACACCTCAGACATCGGCACCCGAAGGGTCCACATCGGCCGAAAAACCGGAATAGTGACCCTGGGCCGGCGATCCCGAAGGATCACGTATCGAAAGGCAGCGACGCCCGTAATGCCGGCAGCGACGCCCGTAATGCTGCCAACCTTCCTTTGAAATTGCTGCGCGATGCACGAATCCGCCAATGGGAGATCGGGGCTGCCAACGCTGCTCCACCTGCACGATGATTAGCGTATCGCTCTATGGGAACGTGGTCGCCGTGGATTCTTGACGTAAGCCTATATGACAGCAACCTGGTCCGCGGCGTTGGACCTTTTCAGTATGTGCTCAATAGCGCGACCGACTGCAGACGCCTGCATCGTCACAGAATACACCGGCAAGCCCGCCGATGATGGCTCCGCGGCCGCCGTCTCCGTTGATGGCCCTCGCCGCGCCATATCCGACAGCTGCCCCGACAAGGCCCCGCTCCGTATCAGTGTCGATTGCGGCACCTGGTGCGCAGGCCGAGACCAGGGCGGTTGCTGCGATGAGCGGATAGATGAATTTCATGTTGATCTCCTGAAGGGCCGACAGTGCACGGGCGGCATTGGGGTATCTAGGGGCCGCGGAGAATCGTATCCCCGAAAGCCCCCGCCGATGCATGTGCTCATACCCCGCAGGCATGCTGTTATCCGATCACCGACACGCTTTCCGAGCGTGTTATTGGATATGGGCACCCCCGCGCGACCAGTCGTCAACGGGACGCTCGCCCAATTCTGCCGGTTGATCAAGCATTGTGCCACCAGGCAAAGCCTGTGTCCGCGCCTTGCGGCCCACGGCACGGCGCCAAAGGCAGAAGCTTCGCGACGCGGGGCAACCCGAAGATCTATAGCACCGGGCGCCCGGTCGCGTGCCTTTATTTGATGAAAGGGCGGCTGGGAGGCAAGCGCGGCTTTCGGCCCGCCGGATAGAGCAGCGGCGCGTGCGCGCAATTATCAAGCCCCGTCAGCAAGCGGCAAGAGGGCTTCTCGTCCCAGAGCTTGGCCGCCTGGGAAGCAAAGGTCCGATCTTCCTCCTTCTAAACGGAGCGGGCATATTCAGGGCCACACCAAGGCGACCGGCCAAGGATAGCTGGGAACCAGCCACTTGACGTTACGCCTGAGCTAGCCAAGTCCGTATTTGATCGATGAGCCTTTGCCCCGAGCAAAAAATAACTGAGCGGCCTAATGCCCGATGATCTCGACGCGACGGTTCCTGGCCCGGCCCGCCTCAGTCGCATTGTCGGCGACGGGCTCTGCCTCTCCTCGGCCCTCAGAGGTAATGGTTGCACCTTCCAGATCAGGGTGCCTGCTCAGGTATGCCCGAACCGAAGCCGCGCGTTCACGCGAAAGATCAAGATTGTATGCGTTACTACCGCTGGAATCGGTATGTCCAACGACACGGAACCGATCAAGACCGGCTTCGGCAATATCCTCCGCGAGCGCATCTAGAGCCACCTGCGCCTGCTCGCGCAGCTCGGTGCTGTCCACTGCAAACAGAACTTTACCGTCGAGCACGAACCGTATCGTGGAGCCGATCGCCGCAACTGCGTCGATATCGCTGCCCGCGAACCGCGTGCCGCAGTCGATCCCGTCATCGGTCAGGCGCACATAGCGAAAGTTCGTATCCACAGCTACACGCCCAGAGATATCTACCTCGGCACGGCCGCCGCTGATCTCGCCCAGATCCTCCCAGGTCTTGCCGTCTTCAGAAATTGCGAGGCTCATGGCTTCGACATTCGGACCAACCTCGAAGACGTAGAGGTCAGGCCCCTCGACGTCGATCAGGGCGTTGTCGGTGAACTGAAGTGTGACCGATCCATCGCAACCAAGGGAAAGGAAGCTGCCGTCGTCGACGTCACCGGAAAAATCAGGCGCATCGAGCGCGGCCTGTGGATCTCTGGCAGTCTGCTCGATCTCACCAGCACCCCTGCGGTAATCAACGACCACGTCGGCGAAGGACCGGTCCCCCTGCGGCAAGGTCACTGTGCCCCGCTTGCCGTCCTGATATTCGCGAGTTTCGGTCGATTGGGCCAGAACTTGGCCAGGGAAGACAATAAGAGCTATCGCCAGGGCCAGAGGTGAGAAAGAAGAATGCATCAAAGAGATCTCCCCGATTTGCTGGAGGGATTTCAGACAATCCATCCATGTGTCGAGGGAAAGCTCACCATTTTTTGGAGGCCGCGTAAACCGGGGAGGGAGGAAGATGCCATCCTGCGTATTTCGGGGTGATGCGCCCACACGCTCGGATTTCATTCGCCCACCGATCCCGGGTATTCGTCTAGCCACCGCTCACCCATCCCGCGCCGCTCTCTGCGCCCGCTTGAAAAAATGCCGTGTCGCCTGATCACGGGCGTCCTTATCAGTCATCACGATGTTTCGCATCTCGTTGTCATTCTAGACCCCGCTCACGGTAGATTTTAAGTTTTTCGAGACTCCGGGTTATGCGAATTCGCGCGCCAGAATCTCGGCTTGCTGGACCACCTTCTTGATCGCGTCGGCTTGCAGATCAGGTGGGAAGCCGTGCTTGCGCAGAATGCGTCGAATGTGGACACGCATCTTC
>JAIVHI010000032.1 GCA_020201155.1 Loktanella sp.
TATATGCCCATGCAGAGACGGATGAGGCCGATGTCAGGGCCCGTTTTCGTACAAACCATGTACAGGCAGACCCCGTACAAACACCCAAGAGCAAGAAATCAAAGAAGGAATAGCGCTATGAACGGTTCCCTCCTAAGGGGCAGGTTGCAGGTTCGAATCCTGCCGGGGTCACCAAAACTTCACCATACCAAGGCTGCGCCGAAAGGCGTATTCAGTCCATGCGGATGACGTTCTTGTCGATCGCAAGCATATAGCCTTTGCGGGCGATGTTCTTGACCAGAAGTTCGCTGATCATCTGGTTGCCGAGGGTGTCGCGCAGGCGTTTGATCCGGGTAGCGCCGGCCGCCTCGTCGCAGTCGCTGGGGTCGCGGCCCGAGATGACGCTTTCGATCTCGGCGCCCGACAGCACCTCGTCGTCCATTCGCGCCTCGGCCAGAACCGAAAGTGTTTCGATCGCGGCGTCAGTCAGCTTGAATTCGAAGTCGTTCAGATAAACGGCCTTCTGGTCGCGATTGATCTGAAGAGAGTTCACCTCGATCCCAGAGCGTTCGATTCGCGCCATACGGCGGGTCAGGGCGATCAACATCACCAGAAAGGCCACGGCGGCGATCAGCAGGGCTGTGGCAAAGACCAGCAGCACGAAGATGACGAACCGGTAGGACGACAAGGTATCGGAAAACGCCGTGCCAGACCCGGCGAGGATCTCAAGCAGCTTGATCTCGGCGTTGCCTGTCAGCGTGTCATTCTCGATGAAAAGCTGCTCGACCCGCGCGTTGAAGGCATTGGCGTCGGGCAGGTTGATGAACAACAGGACGGCTGCGACGAACAGAATGAGGACAATGGCCAGTATGCCACCGATAATGATCCTGCTGCCGATCTCGCGTCCCTCAGTAGCGGAGGAAATACTCACCGGCGCTATCCTTTCGCTGATCCAGCCCGCCGTCGTCGAAGACGGCCATGACATTCAAAAGCTGCCATCCATCGCGACCCAGACGGTCGGGCAATTGGCTGGTCGCGTTTTCGACAGTACAGTCCCCTTGGATTTCAGCGACACCGTAGTGTAACTGCAGGGGATTGTCCTGCTTGGCCTTGTAATCGGCATAGCAGGCCGCCTGAGCAGCGGCTGTGCTTCCGATCAGAATGGCTAGGATTAGCGTCAGGTGTTTCATGATCCGACTGATGCACTCGCGGTTTCTGCTATACAATATCACGCCATCGTAGTCCGGCGCGTATGCGATAACCAGCCCGCGTTATTGTATGGAGCGTCATTCGGCACCCATCCTCCTTTCATGCCTTGCGGCCCCGCAGGGCGCATGACGAAAGGAATTTATGATGTTCAGAACCTTGATTGCCGCTTTGATCGCCTTTTCGATGACCTTGGCCCCTGCTCCGGCGACGGCCAACGGGATCGACAACGAAGATATCGCCAAGATCGTGCTGGGCCTGATCGCCTTGGGTGCCATCAAGGGCGCCGTCGACAACCGAAGTGACGATGATGAAAAGGCGGCTGACGTCGATCTGCGGCCCCGCTTTGGCAGCGAACCCCTCGATCGGGGTGGTTTCGTCCCGCCGCAGGGCCCGCGCGGCGACACGGGACGATTTGGCACCGGCCATGACGGTCTGCCGCGTCATTGTCTCGATAGGGTCGAGACACGTTATGGCGACCATCGCCTGTTCAGTCAGCGCTGCCTCGAGCGCGACTATGCTCAGGCGCGCGACCTGCCCCGCGCCTGCGCTGTCCGCCTTGTCACCGACCGGGGTGCCCGGCGCGGCTTTGATCCCATTTGCCTGCGCGATCGGGGTTACACCACGCGCTGGTAAAGGCATCGCGTGCCGGTGTCCCAAAAACCGGTGCGTGACAGGGGGCGGGGAAGCTGGACATGGTTCTCCGCCCCTTACGTGCGTGCTAAGAAACGGCATGATCAAGATCGCACCTGATTTCAGTTACGAATCCGCAGCCCACAAGCGCGGTTTTCGTCATGTCGCCGGCGTGGATGAAGTGGGGCGCGGCCCGCTGGCCGGACCTGTCGTGGCCGCCGCCGTCATCCTGAACCCCGATGATATTCCCGATGGTCTGAACGACAGCAAGACGCTGACCGCCAAGCGGCGCGAGGCCCTGTTCGATGAGATCAGAGCCCGGGCCGTGGTCTGCATCGCCGAAGCGACCGTCGCGGAAATCGAGGCGGTCAACATTCTGCAGGCCTCGCATCTTGCCATGCTGCGCGCGGTGCGTGGGCTAGCCGTCGGGGCCGATTATGCGCTGATCGACGGCAAGCAGGTACCGAACGGCCTGACCTTTCCGCTTGAGCCATTGGTGAAGGGAGACGCCCGTTCCCTGTCGATCGCGGCGGCTTCGATTGTGGCCAAAGTGTGGCGCGACCGGCTGATGGTGGATTTGGCGCAACAGCATCCACACTACGGATGGGAGCGAAACGCAGGCTACCCGACCGCTGAACATAAAGCGGGACTCAAATGCCACGGTGTTTCCCCACATCACCGCAGGACATTCCGACCGATCCACAACATCTTGTGGCAAGGTTAAATATTTGGCCGCGGAATCATTTTATTCCGTGACAGTAAAACGCCCCTGACTCATCTTTGTCCTCAACCAATGAGCGGGAAAATCCGCCAGGGACAGAGGCAGATATGACGATCAAAACGAAGCCCTCGGTGGCGGCGACGCTACCCTTGAATCAAATTCTGGACGGTGACTGCATCGAGGTGATGAACAGTCTTCCCGCCGCGTCGGTGGACCTGATCTTTGCCGACCCGCCCTACAACCTGCAGTTGCGTGGGGACCTGCACCGCCCCGATAACTCCAAGGTCGATGCGGTCGACGACCACTGGGACCAGTTCGACAGCTTCAAGATCTATGACCATTTCACCAAGGACTGGCTGGCGGCGGCACGCCGCCTTTTGAAGCCGAATGGCGCGATCTGGGTCATCGGGTCATATCACAACGTGTTCCGCATGGGGGCGGAGCTGCAGAATCAGGGATTCTGGATCCTCAACGACGTGGTCTGGCGCAAGTCGAACCCGATGCCGAATTTCCGCGGCAAGCGTCTGACCAATGCGCACGAAACACTGATCTGGGCCAGCAAGGAAGAGGCCAGCAAATACACCTTCAACTACGAAGCTCTGAAAGCGCTGAACGAAGGTGTGCAGATGCGGTCGGACTGGGTGCTGCCGATCTGTACGGGGCACGAGCGCTTGAAGGACGACAACGGTGACAAGGCGCATCCGACGCAAAAGCCCGAAAGCCTGCTGCACCGCGTTCTGGTGGGCACGACGAACCCCGGCGACGTGATCCTCGACCCGTTTTTCGGCACCGGCACGACGGGCGCTGTCGCCAAGATGCTGGGCCGCGATTTCATCGGGATCGAACGGGAAGAAGCCTACCGCGAGGTGGCCAGAAAGCGTCTTTCGAAGATCCGCAAGTTCGACAAGGAAGCGCTGGAGGTCAGCACCTCGAAACGCGCCGAGCCTCGCGTCGCCTTCGGCGTTCTGGTCGAACGCGGCATGCTGCGCCCCGGCGAGGAATTGTGGAGCCTCAACGGCCGCCACAAGGCCAAGGTGCGTGCCGATGGAACGTTGATCGGCGAAGACGTGAAGGGCTCGATCCATCAGGTCGGCGCCCATCTCGAAGGTGCCCCGTCGTGCAACGGATGGACCTACTGGCAATTCAAGCGCGACGGCAAGAAGGTTCCGATCGACCTTCTGCGTCAGCAGATTCGCGCAGAAATGAAACACCACTGACAACCGAATACCGCCAGTGACCGCAGAAAGCTCGCGTAAAAGGCGAGCCTTCGGTCACGCAACTTCACCCCGTCCCTTGTGGACGGGGTTTTTTCTTGTGGCGGACCGGCTAGATCAAGGATGCAAAGAAGGAGTTCCCCATGACCGACCGCAAATCCATCGTCCTTGCCAGCCGACCGCAGGGCCAGCCCTCGACCGACAATTTCCGGTTGGAAATAGACAGCGTTCCGTCACCGAAGGACGGTCAGTTTCTGGTCCGCGTGATCTGGCTGTCGCTCGACCCCTATATGCGGGGGCGGATGGATGATGCGAAATCCTACGCCAAACCGGTCGAGGTGGGTGCGGTCATGGACGGCGGTTGCGTGGGTGAGGTGACGGAAAGCCATCATCCCGATTTTCCAAAAGGCAGTATCGTCACAGGACAGTTCGGCTGGACCAGCCATGCGGTCAGCAACGGGGAAGGTGTGCGGATCGTCGACCCCGATGTCGCCCCGATCTCGACCGCGCTGGGCGTTCTGGGGATGCCGGGCATCACCGCATGGGTCGGCCTCAACGACATCATGGAGGCGAAGGCCGGCGAGACGGTCGTGATCTCGGCCGCGACCGGGGCCGTTGGCGGGCTGGCGGGACAGTTGGCCAAGGCCAAGGGCTGCCGTGTCATCGGCGTCGCGGGCGGGCCCGAGAAGTGCGATTTCGCGGTGACCGAACTGGGTTACGATGCCTGTCTCGACCACAAGGCGCATGATGCCAAAGGGCTGTCAGAGGCGTTGAAGGACGTCGCCCCCGATGGTGTGGATGGCTACTTCGAGAACGTCGGCGGTAAGACGCTCGAGGCGGTTCTGTCGCGGATGAACGTGGGCGGTCGTATCGCCGTCTGCGGCATGATCGCGTGGTATTCCGGACAGGGCGTGGATGAGGCGCAGCCGCTTCCCGCCGTCTGGCGCAACATCCTGACGCGGCGTCTGACCGCGAAGGGGTTCATCATTTTCGATCACTTCGACCGCTTCCCCGCATTCATCGCAGAAGTGGCACCGATGGTGTCGGACGGGCGGCTGGCCTTCAAGGAAAGTGTGGCCAAAGGGCTGGAGGCAGCCCCCGAGGCATTTCTGAACATGCTCAAGGGTGGCAATTTCGGCAAGCAACTGGTGCGCGTCGGTGACGACCCGTAAGCAAGAGCCGCGTCTCAGCGGGGGAGCGGGTTCGCCCCCCTGTTGTAGGCCGTCCAGTCCGTGACGTGCGGATAGAACTGCTGCCGCCACGCTTTCACGCGGGGGTTCATCACCCGCCGCCATACCGTGGGTGACAGGGCCGCCATTGTCATCACGGGATAACCAAAGGGCAGCTGCGGGGCTTCTTCCTTTTCGTAGTTCTGAAGCAATGGGAACCGGCGGTCGGGCTTGTAATGGTGATCCGAATGGCGCTGCAGGTTGATCAGCAGCCAGTTCGACGCCTTGTGCGCCGCGTTCCACGAATGACGCGGTTTCACGTGCTCGTATTTTCCGTCGCCCAGATGCTCGCGCGTCAGCCCGTAGTGTTCGACGTAATTCACCAGTTCGAGCTGAAAAATTGCCCAGAACGCCTGCGTGGCAAAAAGGAACAGCCCCCAGACGCCGCCAAGTGCCAAAGCAAGCAAGGCAAACACCGCCTGCATCAGCCAGAACCGCCAGAACGGGTTCGACCGGTCGTGCCAAGGCTTGCCTTTGCGTGCCAGCATCGCCGCCTCGGCCTTGAAGGCAGAGGCATAGCTTTCGCGCAAGACACGCGGAAAAAAGCGCCAGAAGTGTTCGTTGTAGCGCGCCGAGACGGGATCGCGCGGTGTGGCGACATAGCGGTGGTGCACCAGCAGGTGTTCGGACCTGAAATGCGAATAAAGGACCATGGCAAGCAGCACATCGGCCAGCCAGCGTTCGATCTTTGGCTTCTGGTGCATCAACTCGTGGCTGTAGTTGATCCCGATGGTGCCCGACACGATGCCAAGGCCCGCGAAAAGCGCCCATTCTTCGGCCCAGTGCAGATGGCCGCTTTGTGTGACGTAGAACAGGATGCCGAAGACGGTCAGGAATTGCAGTGGCGCCCAGACCAGTGTGACCGCCCGGTACCAGAACAGCTGCGACTCTTCGGTCTGCGGGTCGGCGTTGAAGGTTTGAAGCCCGGTCAGAAAATCGAGCAGCGTGAACAGATACCACGTGGACAGGGGCAGGATCAGCAGCATCCAGCCCCCGTAGATTGCCGCCAGCCACGCCAGCGGGATCAGCCCGACCGACAGCCAGAACGGCAGGGCGGCGGGCAGTGCAGAACTGCGGGTGGGCGAGGGTGCTGTGGTCATGATTGCGTCCTGATAGCTGCAAAACCTTAACGCGACGTAGCCTCTTTACTCAATCGTGGCGTAGCGTCGCGCTTGCCAGATCGAAAACCTTGCGGAAAAGGGTGGGAAGAGCGGCGGGGCTGAACGCGGCAGGCGGCACGAACCGTCCGCGCCTCGGTACGTCACCGTCCTTGACCACCGCCGTCTGGATAGCGAGGTGGAGGTGAAAGTGGGTAAAGGTATGGCGTGCTTCGATACCTGTATCGGTCCAGTCCGCGTCGACGGGCGGATCGGGCTGCGGATCGTCGTCCCAAGCTGATGTCGGGAACCCCTGCATCCCGCCCAACATGCCTTTGTCTGGCCGCGTCTCGACCAGCCATGCGCCGTCGTTTCGCCGGACGAGGTAGGCGATCCCGCGGCGTGTCGGGACCTTTTTCCTGGGCGTCTTCCTGGGCAATTCCGCCGCCGTGCCCGCGATCCGCGCCGCACAGGGCCTGCGCCACGGGCAGATGCCGCAGGCGGGCGACTTGGGCGTGCAGATCGTCGCGCCAAGGTCCATGACAGCCTGCGCGTAGTCCCCGGCGCGTTCGTTCGGGGTCAAAGCCCCGGCCCGCGCCATCAGCAGCGACTTGGCCGCTGGCAGGGGCGTGTGTTCGTCATGAAGCCGCGCCATGACCCGTTCGACATTGCCATCCAGCACGGTCGCCGGGCGATCGAAGGCAATCGCCGCGACAGCGGCGGCGGTGTAGGGGCCAATGCCGGGCAGCGTGAGCAGCGTGTCGTAGTCGGACGGGAACGCCCCATCGTGGTCCGCGACGATAGTGCGGGCGCATTTCAGCAGGTTCCGGGCGCGGGCGTAGTAGCCGAGCCCGGCCCAGGCGGCCATGACATCGGCGTCCTCTGCCGCGGCAAGATCGGACACGGTGGGCCAGATGCCGGTGAACTTGCGCCAGTAGTCCCGCACGGCGGCGACGGTCGTCTGTTGCAGCATGACCTCGGACAGCCAGACACCGTAGGGGTCGGGAAGAACGCCGGCCTTGCGGTCTTCGGGCGGGACCCGCCACGGCATCGCCCGCGCATGAATGTCGTACCACTCCAGCAGGTCACGGCTGAGGTCACGCACAGTTGATAACCCTTTCAAAAACGTGGACGGACTTGGCGCGCCCCGGGACATACATTAGGCAGGCATCATGAAACAGCCCCGCCATACCTCGACCACCCGTGGTTTCGCGCGCACCTCGTCCCTGCTGCAAAGCCGGATCAGAAGTGCCAGCGAAGGGCGTGGCTTTGCCCAGTCGCGGGTTCTGACCCATTGGGCCGAGATCGTGGGCGCCCAGATCGCGCAGACGACCCGCCCGGTCAGCATCACCTATGCAAGAAACGGGCTTGGTGCGACCCTGACGCTGCTGACCACGGGGGCCATGGCCCCGATGGTCGAGATGCAGAAAGAACAGATCCGCGAGAAGGTAAATGCCTGTTACGGCTATCGCGCGATCCAGAAGGTGCGGATCACACAGACCGCGCCGACCGGCTTTCACGAGGGCCGCGCGGCCTTCGAGGATGCACCGAAAGCAGAGACGACACCGGACCCAAGGGCCCAGGAAGATGCGCGAACCCTCGCCAGCGATGTCGCCAGCGACGATTTGCGTCTGGCATTGGCGCGCTTGGGTGAACATGTCCTGTCCAAACGCAAGACTTGATTGAAGGAAAGATCGAAATGATGAACCGCAGACTGCTCTTGTCCACCGGCGCCGCCGCGCTGGTCGCCGGAACCGGCCTTTTCATGTCCCGCAAGGATGGCTCGCCGCTTTTGGTGGGCATGGCCAACGCGCAAGAGGGCGAGGCCCGCGAGATCACCGAGATGGTGCTGGGTGACCCGGATGCCCCCGTCGAGGTCATCGAATATGCGTCATACACCTGCCCGCACTGCGCCACTTTCCATGCCAACCAGCTCAAGGAGCTGAAGGAAAACTATATCGACACCGGCAAGATCAGGTTCGTTTACCGCGAAGTCTATTTCGACCGGTTCGGCCTTTGGGCCTCGATGGTTGCCCGCTGTGACGGCAGCACGGACCGCTTCTTTGCCGTGACCGACCAGATCTATGCGAACCAAAGCGACTGGACCGCCAGTGGCGATCCTGCCGTGATGGTCGAAGAGTTCAAGAAGTACGCCAAGATCGCCGGCATGGAAGCCGCCGATCTGGATGCCTGCATGGAAGACGCAGCCTATGCGCAGGGTCTGGTCGAATGGTACGAGACCAACGCCGAGGCCGACGGTATCAGCTCGACGCCGTCGTTCATCATCGACGGTGAAAGCTATTCGAACATGAGCTACGAAGACTTCGCCGCAGTTCTGGATGAAAAGCTGGAGGGCTGATGAAGCCTCTTGAGAACGTCCGCGTCATCGAATTGGCGCGGATCCTGGCCGGCCCCTGGGCCGGTCAGACCTTGGCCGATCTGGGGGCAGAGGTCATCAAGGTCGAAGCCCCCGAGGGTGACGATACCCGCCGCTGGGGCCCGCCGGATATCGCCCGCGAGGGCGAGCAGACGGCCGCCTATTTCCACGCCTGCAATCGGGGCAAGGCCTCGGTCGTCGTCGATTTCCGAACCCCGGAAGGGCAGGCTAAGATCCGCGATCTCGTCGCGGACGCCGACGTGTTGATCGAGAACTTCAAGGTTGGCGGTCTGGAAAAATACGGCCTGGATTACGCCAGCCTCAAGGCCATCAATCCCGGTCTGGTCTATTGTTCGATCACCGGCTTCGGACAGGACGGCCCCTATGCGCAGCGGGCCGGATATGACTTTATCATTCAGGGCATGTCCGGCCTGATGAGCGTGACCGGGGAACCCGACCGCCAGCCGATGAAGGTCGGCGTGGCGGTGACGGATATCTTCACCGGCCTTTATGCCTCGAACGCGATCCTCGCGGCGCTGCACCAAAGGCAGGTCACTGGGCTGGGGCAGCATATCGACATGGCGCTGCTGGATGTCGCGGTGGCGGTCATGGCCAATCAGGCGATGAACTATCTGGCGACGGGCGATTCCCCGCAACGGCTGGGAAATTCCCATCCCAATATCGTGCCTTATCAGGTGTTCGACTGCGCCGACGGCCATGTGATCGTTGCCGCCGGAAACGACGCCCAATTCGCGCGGTTCTGCAAATTGCTGGGGCTGGAGCCGCTTGCGACCGATCCCCGTTTCGCCACCAACGCCGCCCGCCTGACCCACCGCGAGACGCTGACGGTCCTTTTGACCGAAGCGACGCGCCGCATGACCAAGGCCGAGCTCATGGCGGCCTGTGACGCACACACTGTGCCTACAGGCCCGATCAACGACATGGCCGAAGTCTTTGCCGACCCACAGGTCATCGCGCGCGGTTTGCGGATCGATCTGGACGGGGTGCCCGGCGTGCGTCTGCCGATCCGGATGTCTGGCGCGGACCTGACCCCTGACCGCCCGTCGCCCCGGTTGGGACAGGATCAGGACGCAGGTTGAATCCCGCGTTCGGCCAATGCGGTGTCCAGTTGCGTCCAGTCGTCCAATTCCAGCCGGACCGGCACCGTCAGCACCTTGGCGCGGAAAGCATCGGGCAGCCGCACGGCGTCCTTCTCGGTCGTGACCAATTGTGCCCGCCGCGTCTTGGCCTCGGCCTCGAGCCGCAGCATCAGGGCGTCGGTCAGGGGCTGATGATCCTCCAGCGGTTCGGCATGGATGACCTTCGCTCCAAGCTGGCGCAGCGTGGCAAAGAACTTTTCGGGGTGGCCGATCCCGGCGAAGGCCAGCACCGGCAGATCGGTCCATGCCATGCCGGTTTGCAGCGGGGCCAGATGCCCCGTCACATGCGGCGCGGAAATGGTCCAAGCCCGCGCAAACGTCGCCTGCGCGTGA
>JAIVHI010000145.1 GCA_020201155.1 Loktanella sp.
GGCAGCGTCATGTTGATAAGCTGTGACAGATAGTATTCCCCGATCGCCTCGCTTCGCGCCAAAGGCTGGCCCAGTTGCGCTGCGGTCAGGCGCCACCGCAGCGCCGACAGAACGATCTGAAGATGCGCGGTCACAAATGCCGCCATCAGCCAAGGCCATTGCGCACGCGACAGCCGGTCCCAGATTTCGGGGCCGTCGGTGAGATGCCACAGCAGCACCAGCAGGGCTACGGTGACGCACAGGCGCAGCGCATTGGTGGCCTTGCCCTTGGCCTGAAACAAGCGAGAGATGGATTTTGCTGGCATCGGCTGAGATATCGAGCCGATCACGACAAAGGCAAGGCAGTTTGCGTCTTTCGTGCGAATATGTGGACGCCGTCGGCCTTTCACCTAAGTCTGCTTCATGAACATGACAGTCACATTGCCGGATGCGCCTGCGGCGACCCAAGATACCGTGAAGCAAGGGGCGTCTTTACGTCTTGAGGGCCTGACCAAGCGGTTCGGGGCCGGACCGGCGGCGGTGGCCGGTATCGATCTCGATGTGGCGGCGGACGAGTTTGTGGTGCTGGTCGGCCCATCGGGGTGCGGCAAATCGACGACCCTGCGCCTGATTGCGGGGCTCGAGCAGCCGACGGCCGGCACCGTGCAGATCGCGGGCGAGACGGTCAACCATCTGGGGGCCGCCGCCCGTGACGTGGCGATGGTGTTCCAGAACTACGCCTTGTATCCGCATATGACGGTCGCCCAGAACATCGGGTTCGGATTGCGTCGCAGGGGGATGTCTCGCGCCGACACAGCCGAAGCCGTGGCCGAGGCCGGGCGCGTGCTGGAGCTGTCGGAGCTGATGCACCGCCAACCCGGGGATCTGTCGGGTGGACAACGCCAGCGCGTCGCCATGGGGCGGGCCGACACCGATGGAGATCTACAATGCCCCCGTGTCGCGGTTCGTGGCAGAGTTCATCGGGGCACCGGCCATGACCTTTGCGGATGGAGTCATGACCGACGACGGCTTGGTCCTGAAAGGGGACCACCGTCTGACAGCGCCCGATACGCGCCACCGGGGCCCCGTGACACTTGGCCTGCGGCCTGAAACCCTGACGCCGGGAAATGAGAAAGCTGGCGGGATACCCGCGCGGCTGGAACTGGTAGAGCCCTTGGGGGCCGAGACGCTGGCCCTGTGGCAGACCGAAGCGCTGGGCCCCGTTTGGGTGCGGCTCGAAGCAAGCGACACGCTGCGTCCGGGTGTGACGGCGCATCTGCACCCCGACATGACACGCGCCCATCTTTTCGATCCCGAGACCGGCTTGCGCCTGCACTGACGCGACAAGAAACGACACATCAACAGGAGACGACCCATGACCCATACCCGCCCCGCACTGCTTGCGACTGCCTTCGCGGCACTGACGCTCGCGATGCCCACCGGCACGATGGCGCAAGACCTGATCACCCGCGACCGCGTCGGCCCTGCCGATGCACCCAACGTGATGACCTTTCGCCTGACAGCCTACGACCTTTATTCGTCCGACCCCGCGACGCGCGAAAAGTTCGAAGAGCTGTTCACCGACCTGATCCTGTCGCACCCCGACTGGCGCATCGAGACGCAATTGCAGACCGATAACATCGGTCAGGAACAGGCGCGGATGCTGGAACAGGTGCGGGCTGGGCGCGGCCCCGACTGTGCAATGATCGACAGCTCGCAACTTGGCCTGTTCAAGAATGCAGGCGTCCTGTCGCCGATGAACGACCATTTCACGCAAGAGCAGATCGACGACATGTTCCCCTTCGTGCGCGACGGCGTCTCGGATGAAGAGGGCAACATTCTTGCGTGGTGGTGGTTCACCAGCCTGCAGGTGCTCTATCGTGACACGTCGCTGGTGCCCGACGCGCCCCAGACATGGGAAGAGGCGCAGGAAGCCGCCCTTGCCACGGTCGAGGCTGGCCGCGAGGGGATGTTGTTCAGCGGCGGACGTTGGGAAGGAACGGCCTTTGACTGGCTTCCCAATTTCTGGGCGCAGGACGGCGAACTGGTCGACGAAGAAGGCCGCCCCGTCTTCAATGAGGGCAAAAACCGCGACAAGATGCTTGCCGCGATCAACTACTACAAGGACCTGGTGGACAGCGGTGCCGCCCCCTCGCGCGTCACCACCATCGTGAACTACGACGATTTCAACGCCGCTGCCGCAGCCGGCACGGCCGGGCTTTTCGTGGGTGGCAACTGGCAGTACGGCCAGCTGCGTGACATCCTGACCGAAGAGACATTTGCGAACTGGGCGATCTCGGAACTGCCGGGACCGACCCCTGACCAGCGGGCCACCGGCACCGGCGGCTGGACCATCGGCGCCTTCAGCGATGACCCCAAGAAGGTCGAGATCTGCGCCGAAATCGTGCGTGACATCTACGCGACCGAAGGCAATGCCTTTCAGGGCCTGTTGCCCACATCCGCCGCGATTTATGACGCGTACGACGCCTTCGACGGCCCCGAATTCGATCTCTTTGCCGAGGCGCTGGTCAATGGTGTCGCGCGACCGGGGGCGGCGATCTACCCCGAGATCTCGAACCAGATTCAGGTCTTGATGGGTGACGTGCTGTCGGGGGCTTCGACCCCCGAAGAGGCGCTGGACGCTGCGGCGGAAGCCGTCGACGCGGCCTACGAACGGCAATAAGGCGAGGGCTGCGGAATGAAGGAGGACCGGCGCGTCTGGATCTGGTTCGCGCCGGTCCTTCTCATTCTGGGGCTGGTCTATCTTGTGCCGGTCCTGGACGTTCTGCGTCTGAGCTTCAGCGATGCGACCCTGCTGCGGCCCGTGTCGGGCTACGGCCTTGATGGGTACGTGTCGGCTTTTGCCGCCGACAGCCTTGGCATCATCATGCGCAACACGGCCGTTTTCACGGTGTTGAGCGTGGTGGGGCTTCAGATCGTGGGACTTGCCATTGCATTGCTGCTGGTGCGGGGCGACCGGCGCGGGCTTTACGGTATGACCGTGTTGCGCACCATCGTGATGGCGGCATGGGTCATTCCGGGCATCGCGAACGGGCTGATCTGGCAGATGCTGCTGTCAGAGGCCCCCTTCGGCGCGGTCAATTCGGCCCTGCGTATGATCGGCATCCCGCCCGTGGCGTGGTTGTCCGACCCGGCCAACGCGATGATGTCCGCCGTCATCGCGAACGTCTGGCAAGGGTCGGCCTTTTCGATGATCGTGTTCTACGCGGCCCGCCGTGCGGTCGATCCGGTGCTTTACGAGGCGGCTGAAGTGGATGGTGCCACGCCCGGTGCGAAATTCGCTTTCATCACCCTGCCGCAGATGCGGGGGGCGATCCTTGTCAACTCGGTGCTGGTGACGATCCAGACACT
>JAIVHI010000146.1:0-1183 GCA_020201155.1 Loktanella sp.
GATATTGCGCAGATCCTGAACGCGATAGGTCTTCGGACACTTCATGGCAAACCGTGGACAAGCCAGCGAGCACGCATCCCTGTGAAGAAAGCCCGCGAGCTCTTGCGCAAGGAAGACGAGCAGTCGATGCAGTCACAGCCAAACTATGGAATGTTCTGAGCCCGGTAAGGAATGGCTCGCGTTACCTGATCATATGACCGGGGATGATGGCTTCGGTTTGCGTGAAGGCCTATGGTGTGATGCCTCGCGCTATTCTTATGCTTCCGGCGCCATCATGTCAGGGCGTCCGAAACCTCCTCTTTCTTTCTCGGGGTTCCAGTCTTGACTATTCATCGCAAAGAGCGCTCAGGGCTCGCGTCTCATGCTCTGTGCTGTCTTGCATCATAAAATGTGTTGGTCGCAGCCAGTGAGCGACCCTGCCAGCCTGGTGACGCGTCAGCGTGCGTTCATGCAGTCAGATCGTCGAACTGTTCCGGAGATGAATCTCGTCGTAGATATTGTCGATGATACGGTGCTGTGTTCCGGGTTGTCTGCCTTTATCCTAGTGCCGGGACATCCACGTTTCTGTTCTCTTAGAAAAATTTGCACCCGAACGGGAAAGAGGAGCCTTAACCTCTGTAAGCATGACTATTGAAATTCAATTTATTTTGTATGAAGATGAGACCCTTCGGGAAGGACGGGCTTCTGGCTAAAAATGGTCCTGAAGAGGTTCCTTCCCTCTCCAAGCACTTGCATTCAGGTTCAAAACCTAAATATTGTCACGCTTGTGTTGATCAACGCAAACGTGACAAATGAGGTCATCGTGATTTTTTGCTATGTTTTGCTCACTTATGGAAAGAAACCTTCCGGCGGCTTGAGAGAGCATGCAGAGGGGAGAGCCCAAATGTGCGTCTTTGACCGCCTCTCCGCAGGCAGCCGTGAAGTGGAGAAAAAATATGTCAGTGACTATTGTCGAGAGATCCGTCGTCTCAATGATTTGGTAAATTTCTCCGAGATGCTGAGGGCTCTCGAAAAAGTGGGTTACGGTCGTTTGCTCATTGACGATCTCCATCGAATTTTTAGGCGCACGCCGCCTGTGTTCAGAAGCTCTCTGCTGTCTGAAATGAGACCATACGCATCGCACATATCTTCCATTCTTCACCGTAAGACTCTGACCGAATTCACCGATGCCGAAATGGCCCTT
>JAIVHI010000146.1:1283-4053 GCA_020201155.1 Loktanella sp.
GCAATGGACCAGGCAAACGGTTGCAAAGGCGCTGGAAGCAGCACGACGATCCGATCCTGAATGAGAAGGCGAATTCCCGGACATGGCAAACAAGAACAGTGATATTTACAGATATCTTTAGGAGGTCTGTGATCAACTTCGCGGCGCTATAGATGCCTTGAATATCATTATGCCCGCAAATTTACGTGCTTGCACTCTCGGTCAATCCTGAGCAAGCTGGTGGTGGAAATTAAGAATTAGGATGGAGGCAAAATCTACATCGACGACGTGGCAACATGACCGGAATCTTCCGGACGCCACAGAATTTCGTGCGCACACTGAAATAGCACGACGATGTAGCCAAGGCGAAGTAGATTGCTTTGCGCTTTTGTCATAGTAGTAGGCGCAATAGCAGTGATCAAAAAAGGGAATGCCATGGCCTTCAAAGATATCGCGAGAAACTCTGTCGCTCTGGGTGTCGTGGCGCAGGTGGTGCTCTTCACGCAATATGCCGGCACGGCGCAGGCCGAGATGATTTTCACCGACACCGCGATAGCGGACAAGGTCACCCTCGGCGTCAATTTCAACACGTCGAAATCCACCCGCTACCACCCACGGGCTTACAAATCCCGTCTCAACTGGATCATCACCGACAGCGATTGGGAGGATAAACTCGCCGACCAGATCGAAGACCACCTGCGCGTCCTCTCCTATGCCAAGAACCACAATCTCGGGCTGGAAATCCCCTACCTGGTAGAGGGCGAGCCGCGCACTTACCTGCCCAATTTCCTGATCCGGCTGGACACGCACGACCTCACGACGCTGGTGGTCGAGGTCAAGGGCTATCGCGGCCACGACGCCATGTTCAAGGCCGACACGATGCGCGGCAAGTGGGTGCCCGCCTTCAACCGTCTAGGCGCCTATGGCCGTTGGGGTTTTGCCGAGCTTCGCAGCGTGCATTATTTTAGCCCGGAGCTGAACGCGGGGATCAACGCCATACTGAAAGGAGAACCTGCATGACCGACATCCGATTTGACCGCCTTGTCGACCTGCCCTTGCGTGAGGCGTGGAAGCACGAAGCGCAGGAGTTCACCCCGTGGCTCGCCCAGAATATCGACCACCTGTCCGAGGCAATTGGCGTGGAACTGGAACTCACCGGCACAGAGGTCGCCGTCGAGACGTTCAGCGCCGACATCCTCGCCCGCAACCCCATGGATGACAGCATCGTCCTGATCGAGAACCAGCTGGAAACGACGGATTACACCCATCTCGGACAGATCATGACCTACCTCGCCGGGCTCGAGGCAAAGACCGTCATCTGGATTGCCCCCGCCTTTCGTGAGCCGCACCTCTCGGCCATCCGCTGGCTCAATGAACACACGGCCGACGGGTTTGGCTTCTTCGCCATCAGGGCTCGCGTCGTGCGCATTGGCAACAGCCCCTATGCACCGATCTTCGAGGTGGTAGAAAAACCCAACGATTGGGAGCGTGAGATCAAGCAGAAGGCCACCAGCGACGGGGCAGCCTATTACGATATCAAGGAAAGGTTCTGGCAGGATATTATAACGCGCCATCCGAACTTGGCCGACGCCGGTTTTCGCGTTTGGCGCTACCCCAACAATTACGTTCAGTTGCACAGCACGCCGAAGCTCGACCTTTCGGTCTGGATTGGGCGAAACGAGAGTGGGATTTACCTACGCAGCGGCTGGGGCGAGCCATCGGAGCCTGTCGCGGACCTGTTGGAGCCTGACCGCGAAAGACTTGAGACACAGCTCGACACCTCCTTCGGACCGTCCGGGCGCGGCAAGCATTTCCTCGCAAAGAATCTGCCCAAGGGGCACGAGGCAGCGGACTGGACGCCGATCATGGACTGGATGAACGAACAGATCGAAAGTTACCGCAGCGCATTGGTGCCTGTGCTGAAAGCGAGCATGACATGACCGACCGCAAGACCAAGATCGAGCCGATCACCCATGACGCCGACCGCGTGAACATCCCCACGCCGGAGCTTGCGCCGATGATGGATCCGGCCGATGCCGCGCCCATCCGGGCGGCCTATGCGCGGCGCAATCCGGACCTCGATCCGCAGCTGATCTGGCGGGGCAAGGATATGGATGCGACCCATGTCACCGCAGACGCGCCACCCCTCTACCTGCAGGAACAGGTGCATCCCAAGGCGATCATCGAGGATCTGCGCCGGGGCGGCCAGCGCAATGGCGAGGGCGGCGGGGCGGATCTCTTCGATCATTTCGGGCTGACCGATGACGCGACCGAGGCCGAGGTGGAGTTCTACCGCCATTCCACCCGCTGGTCGAACCGGATGATCCTCGGCGACGCGCTACAGGTGATGGCCTCACTGGCCGAGCGCGAGGGGCTGAAGGGCCAGGTGCAGGCGATCTATATCGACCCGCCTTATGGGATCAGGTTCAACTCCAACTTCCAGTGGTCCACCACCTCGCGCGACGTGAAGGATGGCAACCTTGCGCATCTGACGCGAGAGCCCGAGCAGGTGAAGGCGTTCCGCGACACCTGGCGCGACGGCATCCATTCCTACCTGCAATACCTGCGCGATCGGCTGGTGGTGGCGTGGGAATTGTTGACCGAGAGCGGCTCGTGCTTTGTCCAGATCGGCGATGAGAATGTCCATCGGATGCGCGCGCTTATGGATGAGGTGTTCGGGGAGGAGAACTTCTGCTCACTCATTGCATACAAGACGTCCATCGGTCTCGGATCGCAGGGCTTAGATAATACAGCAAACTACATTGTTTGGTATTGCAAGGACATTGGAAGT
>JAIVHI010000198.1 GCA_020201155.1 Loktanella sp.
GCTTCAGCTGGCGCGGGAAACCCCTGTTCAGGCTCGGAATCCTGCCCCGTTTCCATTCTGCGCAAGACAGAGGCAAAGGGGGACCTGGCACCGGAATGCGACTGGCTTGCACAATTTACCGGGCCGGTGGACTGCCCCGATGGCGCAGAGAAAGGCGGAACGGACACCATGACGTGCTCCTCGTTTGGTGGGCCCCTTATGACCAAGAGAAGCTAACCAATAATTTACACCGCGCGGACATAAGCGAAGATACACAACGGAAGGCATTACTCATGTTCACGACCCCGCTTCCACCGCCCCCGCCGGCCCCCACGCCTGTTCCAACGGCAGGACCAGACAGTGCTCTTCTTGATGCCGCCCGTGCCCTTGAAGCGACGTTTTTGGCCGAAATGCTGAAGGCGACAGGGCTTGGTTCCATGCAGGGGGATTTTGGTGGCGGGATCGGGGAAGACCAATTTCAATCGTTCCTGACCGATGCACAGGCCCGCGAAATGGTCGAAAACGGCGGAATCGGACTGGCAGAGGCTATCTTTGCAGCAATGACCCGGCGCATGAATGACTAGGGCGCTGCAAACGATCCTCGCGGAAGAGCGCAGCGTGATCCTGAGCGGACGGTTCGACAAACTTTCGGCCCTGCAGACCCGCAAGGAAACCGCATTGCAGAGCCTTCGGTTGCGCCCCCAAGAGGCACGCCGGATCGCCGCCGAGATCGACATCAACCAAAGGCTGCTGGCCGCGGCCAAGGATGGCATCAATTCGGCCAGCCGCCGCTTGAACGAAATGGCAGAGGCTCAGAAAACCTTACGGGTTTACGGCCCGCGCGGCACCTCGACCGACGTCGCCGTTGGAACGCCGGGTTTCGAACAGAAGTATTAGCCCGAATACCTCGAATTGACGCTATTTGCGTTTGGCCCGTTAGGGGATCGTTCAGACCTGACGTTCAAACAGACCCTGTTCAGAACGAACACCGGACGACCCGGTCTGTCAGAAAGACATCCGCCCCGACCGCAAAACCGGCGGGATAACTGAACCGGGCCAAAGCGCCCTTTCCAAGGATGAACCATGTCCAGTATTTTAACGAACAACGGCGCGATGGTTGCGCTCCAGACGCTCAAGTCCATCAACTCCGACCTCGGCAAGACCCAATCCATGATCTCGACAGGCAAGTCGGTCGCATCGGCGATGGACAATGCCGCCGTTTGGTCGATTTCCAAGCAAATGAACTCGGACGTCAAAGGTTTCAAGGCAATATCGGAGAGTCTCGGCCTGGGCGAATCGACCGTCGCCGTCGCCCGGAACGCGTCTGAAACCGTCACCGACCTTCTGACCGACATCAAAAGCAAGATCGTCGCGGCGCAGGAAGAGAACGTAGACCGTTCCAAGATTCAGACCGATATCACCGCTCTTACGGATCAGATCAAATCCGTGGTCGGGGCTGCGCAATTCAACGGCCTCAATCTGGTCGACGGCTCGTCCGACGACGCGGTGAACGTTTTGGCATCGCTGGATCGCGGCACAGACGGCACCGTGAACTCGTCCTCGATTTCGGTGACCCGTCAGAACCTGTCCGTGACCGAACCCGTGACATCGGCAACCTTCGGCGACACCGACCTCGCAGATACAGCCGCGGCGAGCGCACTGATCAACAGTGCCAACTCGACTACCATCCATGACGACAGCGACGTCATTGACGGAACGGTAGAAGCCAGCATCGCCAATGACAGCGATGAAGAAATCACGATCGGTCAGGTCTATGAAGGCGCAAGCTTCCAGATCACGCTAAGCGACGTCGATGTGAACGTCGTCGGTGGCGGCACCACCAAGGGTGAGCGCACGTTCGAATATGTCGCCAGTTCCAGCGACGGCACCGCCGATGTGGCACGCGCTTTGAACGCCCAGATTTCAGCGTTCTTCGGCGCCGCGACCGATAGCGGACAAGCCTATTCTTCGGCCCTCAAGGACGGCGACCCCTCCACGATCGTCATCACCAATGGATCAACATCCTCGTCCAACGACGACCTTCTGATCGGACTGCGTGCGCAGGAAGACGGCACGGCAGGCAGTTCGGCAGCCACTGGCGGCCTGGGTGCCCTGTCCACCATCGATGTCACCACGAACAGCGGTGCGACCGGCGCCCTCGCCGCAATCGATACGCTTATCAACAAGTCCATCGACGCTGCCGCCTCTTTCGGCTCTGTTCAGGGCCGAATCGAGACGCAGTCGTCGTTTATCTCGAAACTCAGCGATTCCTTGAAGTCGGGTATCGGGACGCTGGTCGATGCAGACATGGAAGAAGCGTCCGCCCGTTTGCAGGCTCTTCAGGTGCAACAGCAGCTTGGCATCCAGTCGCTTTCCATCGCGAACCAGGCACCGCAGTCGATCTTGTCGCTGTTCCGGTAAATCTTGGCGCGGCTGCGCCCCGCCTTTTCGGTGGGGCGCAGCCACGCCCTTGATTTCGCACTGTTACCTGCCAGTCCCAGAAAGGACATCGCGTGAACCTGACCCAGCAAGCCCATCGGGCCTATGCGCCCGTACAGGCGCATATTCACACCCCCCGCGCAATCGAAGCGCGGCTGCTCTCGGACATTACCTCTCGGCTTCGGAAGGGTCCGAAAAATTATCCGTCTTTCGTATCGGCCGTGCAGGACAACCGAAAGCTCTGGACGACTCTGGCAATCGAAGTCGCGGATCGCGACAACGTGCTGCCCCAAGCGCTGCGCGCGCAAATCTTCTATCTTGCCGAATTCACCGAAAACCACACTCACAAGATCCTGGCAGGCACAGCGGATGCCCAACCTCTTGTCGATATAAACACTGCCGTGGTTCGGGGGCTCAACGGGCAGGCGGACGCGGAATGACCGGCCTTGTCCTGAAACTCACACCGAACGAACGGGTCCTGATCAATGGCGCCGTGATCGAGAACGGTGACCGACGCAGCAGGATTTGCATTCTGACACCGAACGCCAACATCCTGCGCTTGCGGGACGCGATACGCCCCGAACAGGCGAATACACCGGTTCGGCGCATATGCTACATTGCCCAGCTCATGCTTTCGGGCGATGCCAAGGAAGAGGATGCGACCCAACAGATGTTGCGGGGCATCGAACAACTAAGCCAAGCCTTGCGCGACGACGACAGCCGAACGCAACTGACGATCGCGACCGAGGCAATCGGGCGATCCGACTACTACAAAGCCCTCAAGGCGCTGCGGACATTGCTCGCACGTGAGGATCGTTTGATGGGGCTGCGGCCATCATGAGCTTCCAGCCTGTCGTTCCCTTGTCGGGCTACACGGGCTGGCGCTTTCTGCAACGCACGATGGACGCGCAGCGCTCTGCGTTCACCGAAAGCCGGCCAATCACCAGCGCGACTGACTATTTCAAGGAAAACATTGGCAAAGTATCCAGCGCGGAAGACCTGGTCGCGGACCGCAAGTTGCTTCGGGTTGCACTGGGTGCGTTCGGACTTGATGCAGACATCGGCAACAAATTCTTCGTTCAAACGATTCTGGAACAGGGGTCCGTTGATCGGGACGCTCTCGCAAACCGGCTGAGCGATACCCGTTACGCCCAGTTCTCGCGTGCTTTCGGGTTCGGCGACACACTTGGAGCACTGACCGGATTTGACAGCTTGATGTCGGATATCGTCCGGCGGTTCGAAAACAGGCAGTTCGAAGTCGCCGTCGGAGAACAGGACAATGACATGAGGCTCGCCCTGTCAATCTCTGACAGTCTGGCGGAAGTCTTGAAATCCAACAAAAGCGAAAACGCCCAATGGTTCGCCATGATGGGAAACCCACCTATGCGCCGAGTGTTCGAAACGGCACTCGGGTTACCGGCTTCACTGGCCAAGATCGATATCGACCAACAACTTCAGACGTTCAAGGACCGCGCTGAAAGCCAATTCGGCACCTCGCGTCTCTCTGACTTTACAGAGCCCGACCAGCAGGATGCCTTGATCCGCATGTTCCTTGTGAGAAGCGAGTCACAAGCCGCGGCCAACCAGACGGGTCAGAGCATTGCACTGACCCTCTTGCAGGGCATGTCCTAGCCGGTTCGACCATGCGACAGGGCCTGACGCAACGCCGCAAAATGGCCAAGCGCCGGGCGGCCGTCGGTAAGGGCGAGGAATTTTTCCAAAGCGTCATGGTTCGCAACAGCGGCATCGGCCTGAAGGTCCGCGCCCTCGGCATAGAGCCCGGCCTGACGCATGACAGCGATACGGTCATAGGCCGCAATTGATTGCCGGGCCTCTTGGATCAGCGCGTTTTCGGCATCGCTTGCAACACCCGGCAGCGACCGGGATACAGACCGTAGGACGTCAATGGCAGGGAAGCGTCCGCGCTCCGCGATCGACCTGTCCAACACGATATGGCCGTCCAGAACGCCGCGCACCATGTCGGCGACCGGTTCCTCCATGTCACTGCCTGCCACCAGAACTGTGTAGATCGCTGTAATGTCTCCGCGCCCGAACCTGCCTGGCCCTGCCCTTTCACATAGCCCCGCGAGCGCGGCGGGCGTGGAGGCCGGATGGCCGCGCAGGTTCGCCGTTTCGCCGCTGGCCACCGCAACCTCGCGATGCGCCTCGGCGAAGCGGGTCAGCGAGTCCATCAGCAGGAGAACATGATGACCAAGGTCGCTGAAGTATTCTGCGACCCGCGTGGCGCTCTCGGCGCAGCGTCGTCTTGTTTGGGGGGCGGTTTCGGCGGTGGCTGCGATGACGATCGCCCGCGAAAGCCCCTTGGGCCCGAGTGTATCGGTCACGAAGTCGCGCAGTTCGCGGGCCCGTTCCCCGACAAGGCCGATCACGATGACTTCGGCATCGACATGGCGGGTCAACATCCCCAGGAGCGTCGATTTCCCAACGCCGGACCCGGCGAAAAGCCCGATCCGCTGTCCTCGCGCCAGTGGCAAAAGCGTATTCAGCGCGGCAACGCCTGTTTCCATGCGCGCACCGAACCCCCGTTGGGGCGCTTTCGGGCGGGCGCGACTCTCCGGCGCCACTCCTGAAATCAACGGCAACCCATCCAACGGTCGTCCGTCGGGGTCGATCACGCGGCCAATCCAACTCGGGTCGGGGCATAGCTGGACGGCATGACGCGCGACGACGGACATTCCCCGGCGGACACCCGCGACCGGGCCATCGGGCAGGATCGACACATGGTCCGGCCCGGTCGTGATGACCTCTCCGCAGAGCCCGGTTTCGACCTGCACCTGATCGCCCGGGGCCACCCACTGCTGGATCCCGCCGACGAGAATCGTCCCTTTTTCAATAGCCACGACCCGGCCGGTTCGGCTGATCGGGTCAAGGCGTGCAATGGAAGCGCTCAAGGCAGAAAGGTCTGGGGCAGTCATGATCATTTCCTCATATCCTCACGGTCTTTTAAGGAATCGCCCTTAAGCCTTCGTGTAGATCAACGAGGGAGAATCCCCGATGCCAGAGACACTCAGTCTTTTCGATATCGCCGGGCGGATGGCCCACCATGCGGGCACCCGGCAAAGTATCGTCGCGCGAAATGTGGCGAATGCCGACACCCCCGGCTACACCGCGATGACGATGCCGCGCTTCAGCGAAATCTATGGTGAAGGCGGCGCGCCTTTGCGCCAGACCCGCCCAGAACACCTGTCCGCCGCCGACGCACAGTCAGCGCGCGCGCAACCCGCCGTGGCCGAAGCATCACCCAACGGCAATTCGGTGTCGGTGGAACAGCAAATGCTGCAGGCCATCGATGCCAGCCGGGAACACGGACGCGCGCTGGCCATCTATCGCCACGGCCTGACGGTCATGCGCAGTGCATTGGGGCGGTCATGACGGACTTTGCAGATGCGCTTTCGGTTGTATCCAGCGGGATGCAGGCACAGGCCACCCGGCTGCGCCACATCTCCGAGAATATCGCCAATGCCGACACCCCCGGCTACAGACGCAAGACCGTGTCTTTCGCTGAGGCGATGCGCTCTCCCGAGGTGGCGGTCGGGCCGCTTCGACTGGACGATGCGCCGCTGAGCAGGATTTACGACCCCGGCAATCCGTTGTCCGATGCGACGGGCCACTTCGACGGGTCGAACGTCGACATGCTTATCGAAATCGCCGACGCGCGCGAAGCGCAGCGCAGCTATGACGCCAATCTCAAGATGTTTGATCAGGTGCGACAGATGTCCACCGATCTGCTTGATCTGTTACGCAGGTAGGACCCCACATGGATATTCGCAATTCCCTTATCGCCCAGACCTATGCGGCGACGAAACCCGCCGTGGCTGCCGACCAGGCACAGGCTGCCGGCGCAGTCGCCCAGGACTTCTGGGCCACTCTCAAGGCGGGCGAGGATACGGCAATCGCCAGCATGACGACGGGGGCCGATCCACATGCACTGGTGCAGGCGCTCGCTCAGACGGAACTGGCCATCCAAACCGCAACGGCCGTGCGTGACAGGGTCGTCGAAGCCTATCAGGAAATCCTGAGAATGCCGGTCTGATGAGCGACGCCATCTTTTTCGATACCCTGCGCAACGGGCTTTGGATCGCGTTTCTCGTGTCGCTCCCCATTCTGGGCGTAGCCCTGGTGGTGGGACTTGCCGTGGGGCTGTTTCAGGCGTTGACCTCGGTACAGGAAATGACCCTGACCTTTGTTCCAAAGCTAGCCGCGATCGTTGCGGTCTTCTGGCTGACCATGGGCTTCATGACACAATCGCTGGTCGGTTTCTTTCAGAACACGCTTCTCCCATTGATCGGAGGAAACTGAGATGGACAACGCGGGCTATGCCACGCTGACCAGGCAGTCGGGCCTGATGCGGGAATTGCAGATCATCGCAAACAACATCGCGAACACCTCGACCACCGGCTTCAAGTCGGAAGGCGCGATGTTTTCGGAACATGTCGCGGCGCTCGGCGGCAATGACCAATCACTGTCGATGGCAAATGCAGCAGTGCGTGCCACGAACCACACACAGGGCGCGCTGGCGCGCACCGGTGCACCCTTCGACCTTGCCATCGAGGGAGAGGGCTTCTTTCAAGTGCTGACCCCGCAGGGCGAGCGTCTGACCCGGGCCGGCAGTTTCACCCCGAACGAAGCCGGCGATCTTGTCACGATGGACGGTTATCCCATCCTGGGCGCGGGCGGCGCGCCCGTCTTCGTGCCGCCCGACGCCGGCGCTATCGCAATCGGGGCCGATGGCACGATCAGTGCGGGCGGCGATCCCATTGGCCAGATCGGGCTGGTGTTGCCGGAAGACCCTGCGCAACTGACCCGCGAAGGGGGCACTTTCTTCGTGTCCGAAGGACCGGTCGGCGACGCGCCCGACGCCCGGATGATCCAGGGCTTTCTGGAACAGAGCAACGTCAATCCCATGGCCCAGATCGGTCGCATGATCGAGGTCCAGCGCGCCTATGAACTGGGTCAGAGCTTTCTGGAACAGGAACACGAGCGGATCGGCAAGGTCATAGACGCCACCCGCCGCTAACCAAAGGAGGCCGCGATGCGGGCACTCAAGATCGCAGCCGCGGGCATGACCGCGCAACAGACACGGGTCGAGGTTATTTCCAACAATCTCGCCAACATGAATACGACCGGCTACAACCCCCGAAGGGCCGAATTCGCGGACCTGCACTACCAGCAAGTCGCCCGAGCCGGATCCATCAACGCCAGCGACGGCACCGTCTTGCCAACGGGCGTCCAGCTGGGCTTGGGCGTCCGTACCAGTGCGGTTTCGGTTCTTCTGGGACAGGGCGCGCTGGGTCAGACCGGCGGCGATCTGGACATCGCCATCGAGGGTCAGGGCTATCTCGAGGTCACGCTGCCAAACGGTCAACCTGCCTTTACACGGGATGGCGCGCTCAAGCGCACGGGCGACGGGCTGATCGTCACCGCCGATGGCTACCCCGTAGCCCCCGACATCACGATCCCGGCAGATGCCCGCAGCGTGTCGATCAACGCCGAGGGCGAGGTTTACGCCTATTTCACCGATCGCATCCAACCGGAGCGTCTGGGGCAGTTTTCGCTCTCGGGCTTTACCAACCCCAAGGGGTTGGAGGCGATCGGCTCGAACCTTTTTCTTGAAACGCCCGCTTCAGGGCCATCATTGGTCGCCGATCCGGGGCAAGACGGCTTGGGCCTCTTGCGGCAAGGCTATCTCGAGGACAGTTCGGTCGATCCGGTGCGCGAGGTGACGGACCTGATCGAAGCGCAACGGGGCTACGAGCTGAACTCCAAGGTGATCACCGCAGGCGACCAGATGTTGAGCGCGATGGTGCAGATCCGATGATCCGCCTTGTCCTGTTGATCTGCTGCATTGCGGCCCCCGCCGCGGCAGAAACCATCGTTGCCGCTCGCACGATCCGTGCTCAGTCCATCATCGGTCCCGATGATCTGGCCTTGTCCGCTGCGTCTTTGCCGGGCGGAACCGACGACGCCGCTCTTTTGGTCGGAATGGAAGCGCGGGTTGCCCTTTACGCGGGTCGCCCCATACGCCCAGAGGATGTGGGGACCCCTGCCGTGGTCGACCGCAACGGGATCGTTTCCCTGATCTTCAACGCAAACGGGCTGTTGATCGTGACCGAAGGGCGCGCGCTGGGTCGCGCATCGGAGGGCGATGTGATCCGCGTGATGAACCTTGGATCACGCAACACGGTCACCGCAAGGATCGGGCCCGATGGATCCGCATACGTCGGGGGGCCGGGCCATTGAAGTACGCATTGACCGCGCTGGCCCTTTTGACCGCCTGCACCACGACACCCCATGGCCGGGCACCTGATCTGACGCCGATTGTCGCCACCGAAGATCGCAACGCGATGGTCACCTATAGCCTGCCGCGAAGGATCGACACCTCGCCAACCTATCCGGCAGTGCAGGCTTCGCTTTGGACAGGGGATCGTGGGTCCCTTCTGGGCGACCGGCGCGCGATGCAGCGCGGCGATATCCTGACAGTGGTCATCGAAATCGACGACCGGGCCGAGATCAGCAATTCGACCGACCGGTCGAGGTCCGCCAACCAGGACCTTGCCGTTCCACAGCTATTCGGCCTGCCACAACGCTTGGACCGTCGCTTGCCCGAGGGTGCCACCAGTGCGAATGCGGTCGGCATCAATTCCAGCAGTTCGGCCCAAGGCAACGGCTCGGTCCGTCGCAACGAGACGCTGGAACTGCGCGTCGCGGCCACGGTCATGGACGTTCTGCCCAACGGTGTGCTGTCGGTCGCAGGTCAGCAGGAAGTGCGGGTCAACTACGAATTGCGCGAACTTGTGGTCAGCGGCTTCGTGCGGCCGGCGGATATCACGCGACAGAACGAAATCTCCTACGACAAGATCGCCTCTGCCCGCATCTCTTATGGCGGGCGCGGTCAGATCACGGACATGCAGCAGCCGCGCTATGGCCAGCAGGCAGTCGAAGCCATTCTTCCCTTCTGATCCAGCGGAGCACGCGATGTTGAAATTTCTGATCCCACTGGTTCTTTTTGCGCTTGGAAGCGGGGGCGGAATCGGTGCCGCCCTTTTCATGGCACCGCCCAGGTCAGACGAGATGTCGGACCTCGCCCAAGCGCCCTGCGGGCCGGTCGAGGACACCGAGGACGGAACCGAGGTGACGACCTCCCGCGAAGACGCGGCCGCCGGGACGACCGAGTTCGCGAAGATCGCCAATCAGTTCGTCGTGCCCGTGGTCAATGATGCGCAGATCGAAGCGATGGTCGTCCTGTCACTGAGTGTCGAGGTTCCGCTTGGCGAAACGGCTTTTGTCTTCGATATGGAGCCCAAACTGAGAGATCGCTTTATGCAGGTTTTGTTCAATCATGCAAACATTGGCGGCTTTTCTGGTGCGTTTACATCAAATGAAAACATGAGAGTGCTGCGTGGCGATTTGCATCGCGCGGCACGGACCTGCTGCCTGCCGAACACCTGCCGTAGATGATCCGTCGCTTCGATCTGTGCTGCCCGAACTTTCGAGAGCTCCGTGCCCAAGTCGATGATCCGCTGATCGATCCATCTATGCCATTTCAGGTCCGCCCCAGTCTGCCGTGCAAGATCCGTCGAGGGCAAGGCGGTATGCCGACCGTTGCGTAGCCCTTCGATCAGGGCGCGAAGCTCTTTTTCTCTGGCCTGCAGGCTGGCCACCCTCAGCTGCGCGGCCGTAACCTGGGCGTCCAGAACGGGGAGAAGTGGCTCCAAGACGTTCATGCCAGCCCGCCCTGCCGCACTTTGTGCCGCATCTGTTCCGCAAAGCGAATGGCCGCTGCGACCGCCGCGTAGTGATCGGGTGAAATTTCGGCGCCCAGTGCGGTTCCAGCGTGCAGGGCCCTTGCCGTCGGCGGGTCGGAATGGATCGGGATGCCGTGTTCCATCGCAAGGGCACGGATGCGGGCTGCGATTTCGTCCGTGCCCTTGGCGACACAGGTCGGCGCCTCTCCCGGCATGCGGGACCAAGTCAGCGCCACAGCATAATGGGTGGGATTCACGATCACCACATCTGCGCCGGGCACATCCTTCATCATCTGGTTCGTCGCGATCTCGACCGCTTTTTGGCGCCGCTGCTGCTTCATCGTGGGGTCGCCTTCGGAGCTCTTCAACTCGTCCGTCATTTCCTTGCGTGTCATGCGATGCTTGCGCAGATGGTCGGCCCGCTGAACCAGAAAATCGATAGTGCCGATAAACCAGGCAATCGCACAGACGATAAGCAGCAAGGACACCACCAAACGACCCAAGATCACTGCGACACCGCCCGCCGTCATTGCGGCGGAGGCCAGGATCGTTTCGCTTTTCGACTTCAGGAAAAACGCCAGTACGATGCAATACACGACGAGTTTCAGCGCGGATTTTGCGAACTCGAACAGCCCCTTGCGTCCGAACTTGTTTTTCAACCCGGCAAGCGGTGAAATGCGGTTCCACTTTGGGGCCAGCTTTGTCGGCGCGACGGTAAAGCTACGCTGCACGATGATCGACAGCACGACCGCGGCAGCGGGGACCACGCACCACGGCGCAAGTTGCAGCGCGACCTCTGACATGATCCCACCCATGGCGGGAGCGGGAGCATCGGGAAACATATCCTGCGCCAGCCGGTCGACATCGCGGAGCATGCCCTGCAGCAGTGCGCCAAAACCCATCAACAATGACGGGCCGACCGTGACCGAAAGCAGGGCGAACCCCGAATAGGCCGCTGCCGTGTTCAGGTCCGTCGAGCGTGGTATTTCGCCCTTGCGCCGTGCATCCTCCAGCTTCTTGGCGCTGGCCTCGAACGGTTTTTCGTCGCCTTCATCCTCGGTCATTCAGAAATCCGCGCCCGGTGATGCCATGGCATGACCGAAAGCCTCGACCCAGACAGACAGGATGAGTGGTGTGGTCAGACACAGGATCAAAAGCCCGCCCGCCGTGATGGCCGGGGCACCGACAAACGACACCATCAATTGCGGCATGGCCTTGTTGATGACGCCAAGGATCACGTTGTAGAGAAGCGAGGCAATGACGAAAGGGGCGGCCAGCGTGAACCCCAGCGTGAAGGCCCGGGTCGTCGCCTTGGCGCCGATCTCGGCAAAATCCGCGCCCGGAAGAAGCCGACCGAACGCCACCAGCGCATAGCTGTTGATCATGTATTCCGCCACGGCAAGGTGCAGCCCCATCAGTGCCGCCAAGGCCAGACCTGCGACGACCAGCACGTGACCGATGGCAGGCTGCGGATCGACGCCTGCACTGCCGCCGAAAATCTGGCTGAGCGAGGTCGATTGGGCCGCGATCGTACCCGCAACCTGCAAGGCAAAGATGAAGAACCTCAGCAGGGCACCAAAGACCAGGCCCGTGACGACTTCGGCCCCACCCGCAGCGATAGCGCCCTCGAAGGTTGCGGGCTGATCGACCAGAGGGGCAACCACGGGCGATACGACAAGGCAAAAGGCAAAGGTCACGCCCAAGCGCACACGGACCGGAACCGATCGTTCACCAAACAGCGGGAGAAGGGCCATCATCGCACTCAGGCGCAAGAACACGAAGCCGTAGAGCCAAAGCATGTCCTGAACAGGCCGGACCAGATTCATCAGCTCCGTCACGCCGCCACCAGTCCCACCAGCGCGGGACGTGCATCCACGCCGATTTCTTCGAAACTGAAAACCGGGTTAAGAATACCTTTGGCCGACATCACCGTGCGCAGAAACCGTCTTCGCCGCATCGACGTGACGACCGCGGCATAGGTGCCTTGTTCGGCCGCCTCGCGTAGGCGATCTGCCAGACCGGTCGCCAGCTTGTTGAAGGCATCGGGGGGAAGCGCCACGTCTCCCCCGCTCCGGTCACCCCGTATCTCATGGGCGGCAAACGCGTCCTCCCACTCCGGTGCCAGTTGAACGAGCGGCAGCGTGCCGTCAGGGCGGCGCACCTCGGCTACGATCTGGAAGCCCAGCCGCTGGCGCACATTTTCCGTCACGGCCTCGATCGTCTTGTGCACCTGCCGGGCCTCTGCCGTTGCTTCGAGGATCAGGGGCAGATTGCGGATCGACACCCGTTCATCCAGCAGCTGGCGCAACACCGAAAGCAGCACATCGACCGGTACCTTGTCGGGGATCAGGGCATCCAGCATCTTGCGATTGGCCTCGGCCCGGTCCGGATCCGAGAGGCTCGTCATTTCGTCCAGTCGACGCCGCAGGGCCTTGTGCGTCATCAGTCGGGCGAAGTTGCGCTTTACCACTTCCAGCAGATGGGTCGCGAGCACTTCGGTCGGTTCCACCGTCGTCAACCCTTCAAGGGCCGCGGCCTCGCGCCCCGCGGGATCGATCCATCGGGCCGGTGCCCCGTAGACCGGTTCGGCTACATCCTCACCCCCGAGATCTTGGGCACCTGTGTCGGGCATCAAGGCCAGCACGCGGTCCGGGACGAGACGGTCGCGGGCTTGCTCGACGCCCTGAACGTGGATCGCGTAGTGACCGGGCGGCAGCAAGGCATCGTCAGTCAGCCGGATTTCAGGCAAGAGCACACCGAAGCTGGTGGCGATATGGCGGCGCATATTCGTTATACGGACATCAAGCCCCGTGCCTGCATCCCGGACCATATCGACAAGGTCCGGGGCGAAAGCCACATGGATATCGTCAAGGTCCAGCATATCGCCGAGAGAGGGACCACCGGGGCCGACATCGCCGGCATGAGACTCTTGCGCCGTCTCGTCCGCCCGACGTTTTGCCGATCGCATCAATAGCGCGGCACTGCCACCCAGAACCGCAGACCCCAGAACGAAGGGAACAAAAGGCAGCCCCGGCACCAACGCGAATAACCCCAAAAGGATCGCGACGGTCGCCATCGCGGCAGGATGACGGCCCAACTGGTCGGCAAGAGCGAGGTCGGTTGCACCGGTGGCCCCCCCGCGTGCCAGCAAAAGGGCCGACGCGATCGAGATGACAACAGCGGGGATCTGGCTGACCAGCCCGTCGCCCACGGTGAGAATGGCGTAGGTTTCAAACGCTTGCCCGATCGGCATACCCTGCATGCCGATCCCGATACCCAGCCCGACGATCAGATTGAGCCCGGTGATCAAAAGACCTGCAATTGCGTCTCCTTTGACGAACTTCGAGGCCCCGTCGAGCGACCCGAAGAAAGTCGTCTCTGCCTGTTCCCGTTCACGGCGCTCGCGGGCTTCGGCATGGTTGATTGAGCCGGCTGCCATGTCACTGTCGATGGCCAGCTGCTTGCCTGGCATGGCGTCGAGCGCAAAGCGCGCTCCGACCTCGGCCATCCGGGTCGCCCCTTTGTTGATTACCACGAAATTGACGATCAGAAGGACACAAAAGACGACCAGCCCAAGAACCACATCGCCGCCCATGACGAACATGGCAAAGCCCTCTATGACCCCGCCGGCGGCGTCCGTACCGGTGTGCCCCTCTCCGATGATAAGCTTGGTGGACGATACGTTAAGCGACAATCGCAACATAAGCGATGCCAAGAGAACCGTCGGAAAGGCCGAGAAATCAAGTGGCCGCTCAATGAACAGGGTCACCGTGAACATCAGGATCGCAAGGGCGAAGGACGCGGCCAGCCCGATGTCGAGAACCCACGACGGCATCGGCAGGATCATCATCACGATGATGGCCATCAGAGCGAGTGCCAGAAGGATAGTTGGCTGAAACAACGCGCGCAGGTTCATCCGCCCGCACCGAGAGAGACCAGCGATCCGAGTTGCCCCGCAGAGCCCGAGTGCACCAGAAGCGGGAACCAATTTTCCCGCGTCTCCGGTGCGATGGATATGGCCGGGCCCGGATGATCGGTTGTCGCCGCATAGTGTTCGTCGAATATCGATCTGTAGCGCGCGGCATGTTCGGGCGTGCGCGAATGATACCGTCCTGCGGCTTCCGACCAATCACCGACCTCTGCAAAGAGGCTGGTCAGAAAGTCCGCTGCGTAATCTGCGTTGGATTGGGGGTCGAACATCTGTGACAGCTCTTTGAACTGTGACCCGTGCCACCGGTAGTTCAACTGAAAGCAACCGACATCGAAGTTGCGGTGCCCGGATGAAACCGCTGCTTGCGCGAATGCGAGAGCCTCTTGCCGTGTCGCGAACCAGTGGCCCTGACCCGACAGATTAATGGCCCAAGGCCAGGGGCGCGCCGGCGATCCACGTCCCGTTTCGGTCAATGTGATCGCTGTCATCACGGCCGGCGGAATTTGCCGCGCCTGGGCAGACTGTGCCCCTGCGGCGAGGCACAGATCGGCTGGGTCAGCCTGCACATCTTGCGCAGACCAGAAAACAAGCAGAACAACATGACCTGCAATGCCCCATGCTGACATTCTGTCTTTCATGCGCACGATCCAATTCTTGAACACGGCCCTGCCTAAACCCGGAGCGTGAAGATTCGGTTGACCGGCGTCATTTCTCTTCGAGCTCGAAAGGAAACCGTCCAAGCAATGTCGCCACGGTTTCGCGCGTGGTGGCTGATTCCGTCAGCAGGGATGCACTGTCTCGGAGCGGGGTTCTGGCAATATCGACAGCGGATGGCGCTGTCAGCAAAGATGTCGATGCAGATTGCAATGGTCCGTCGTCAGATGTGGCAAGACCAGCCCAGTTTCCGGCGCGCCAAGCGGCAAGGCTTTCGCTATTCTCCACCCCGGGGCCATAACGAGCCCGGTTGAGAATGTCCGCTGCCCGCGTTGTC
>JAIVHI010000147.1 GCA_020201155.1 Loktanella sp.
CGGCAGTTTCGATCACGACCTGTCGTTGACGGGCATCCTGTTCGGCGACGACTGAGCGGGCCGCCGGCTCAGGGCTGACCCGTCACCGTGTTCACGTGACCCATCTTGCGCCCCGGCTTTGCCTCGGCCTTGCCATAGAGATGGATGGCGGCGGGGCTTTCGGACAATTTTGCAATGCGCTCCACATCATCCCCGATCAGGTTTTCCATCCGCACGTTGCTGTGCCGAGACCCGTCGCCCAAGGGCCATCCCGCAACCGCGCGGATATGCTGTTCGAACTGGTCGATGGTGCAGCCGTTCTGCGTCCAATGACCCGAATTATGCACCCGCGGTGCAATTTCGTTCACGATCAGCCCTTGCCGGGTCACGAAAAGCTCGACCCCCATCACGCCGACATAGTCCAGCGCGTTCAGGATTTGCGCCGTCAGAAGCACCGCGTCTGTCCGCTGCGATGCGGTCAGGGTCGCGGGCACCGTGGTCGTGCGCAGGATGCCGTCCTCGTGCACGTTTTCACCGGGGTCGAAGCAGGCGATGGCACCCTCGGCGTTGCGCGCGCCGATGACCGATACCTCGTGGGTGAACGCGACGAAGCCTTCCAGCAGGGCAGGCTGTCCGTTCATCCCGTTCAGTGCCGTGGCCGCGTCATCCGCCGCCATGATCCGCGCCTGTCCCTTGCCGTCGTAGCCCATGCGGCGGGTCTTGAGGATTGCGGGCACCCCGATTTCGGCAAGCGCCGCGTCCAGACTGGCCGCGTCCGTGACGTCGGCAAAGGGTGCGGTCTGCAGGCCAAGGTCGCGCAGAAAGGTCTTTTCCGTCAGCCGGTCCTGCGAGGTCGCAAGCGCGCGACGGTTGGGATGGATCGGTGTGATCGCCTCGACCGCGTCAAGTGCCGCTGTCGGGATGTTCTCGAACTCGAAGGTCACGACATCGCAGGCCCGCGCAAAGGCTTCCAGCGCTGCGGTATCGTCGTAGGACCGCGCGTGGTGGTAATTTGCGACGTGGGACGCGGGACAGTCGCCTTGCGGGTCATAAATCGCGGTCTTGTAGCCCAGACGCGCCGCCGCGACCGACAGCATGCGGCCCAGTTGCCCGCCGCCCAGAATGCCGATGGTGCTGCCGAAGGGAAGGGGGTCAGTCATCGGACGGCTCCTGCGGGATCGAGGCCGACAGCGCCGCGCGCCAGTCGTCCAGACGCCGCGCCAGTGCGGGATCATTGAGCGCAAGGATCCCCGCCGCCATCAGGCCCGCGTTCGCGGCACCTGCGGACCCGATCGCCATGGTGGCCACGGGAAACCCCTTGGGCATCTGCAGGATGGAATAAAGACTGTCGACGCCCGACAGCGCGCGGGTCTGGACCGGCACGCCGATGACCGGCACGCGGGTTTTCGACGCCATCATCCCCGGCAGATGGGCGGCACCGCCTGCGCCTGCGATGATGACCTGCAGCCCGCGATCCACGGCAGTCTTGCCATAGTCCCACAGCCGGTCCGGCGTCCGGTGCGCCGAGACGATCCGCGTCTCGTAGGCTACGCCCAATTCGTCAAGCAGGCTGGTTGCCTCTTTCATCGTGGGCCAGTCCGACTGGCTTCCCATGATGATGCCGACAGGCGGATTGGACATGGCGAAACCCCCGAATGGTCAATGAAAGCGGCACTATAGCCAGTGGCCGGTGCGGTGCAATCGCTTAGGCGATGATGTCGGGGTGGATCCGATCCTCGATCGCGGCGATCCGGTCTTTCAGGGCCAGCTTCTGCTTTTTCAAACGCTTGAGTGTCAGCATGTCCGAGGTTGCCCTTTCGTGCAGGGCGGCGATCGCGTCGTCCAGATCGCGGTGCTGGCGGCGCATGACTTCCAGTTCGACACGCAGCACGTCGGTCTCGTTCATCTTGCCACTGGCGTTCATTCATTCGCTCCGCAATGCGTCCTGCCCCTTTATGTAGGGGTGGCAGGCCATTTCGCCTAGGTTTTTGTGGGCCTGCGGCAACAGCGTTGAGCTGATCCCTTGTGTCGTGCGACGTCGACCCCCATATTTCTTGTGTGGTCGCCGCAACAGGGACCACGCAAAATGTCGCTTGATAAGGACGTTGGCTCAGATGACGAAACTGGCTTCCCATCCGTTTCTGCTGGGGTTCGAGCAGCTGGACAGGCTGGTCGAACGCACGGCGAAGACCGGTAACGACGGCTATCCGCCGTATAATATCGAACAAACCTCTCCGCAGTCCTACCGGATCACGCTGGCCGTGGCCGGGTTTCGCGAAGCCGACCTGTCGATCACGCTCGAGGAATCGTCGCTGGTGATCCGGGGACGGCAGGCAGAAGATGCGGATGAGCGGGTATTTCTGCACCGCGGCATCGCCGCGCGGCAGTTCCAGCGGTCCTTCGTGCTGGCCGACGGGGTCGATGTCGGCGAGGCCGTGATGGAAGACGGCCTGCTGCATATCGATTTGAACCGGACAGACCCCGAGCGCGTTGTACAGACAATCCAGATAAGGAAAGGGTGACGCCATGAACACCAAACAGGAATTAAGAGCGCTGGGCGAAAACATCGTCTACTTGCGCCCCGTCGATGTCGCCGACCTGCCAGACGATGTGCGGGCCGAAGCGGCGGAAGTCGCGACCGAAACGCTTTTCGCGGTTCACAACACCGAAGGCGAGCAGGTGGCCCTCGTGGCCTCTGCGGATGTCGCCAGCCATCTGGCCAAGGCGAACGAGCTGCAGCTGGTGACGCTGCAATAAGGCGATCTC
>JAIVHI010000148.1 GCA_020201155.1 Loktanella sp.
GGAAGTCGAGGCCACCCGAACCCTGTATGAAACTTTCCTGACCCGCCTGAAGGAAATCACCGTGCAACGCGGATTGCAGCAGGCCGACAGCCGCGTCCTGTCGGACGCCATGCCCGGTGGGCAAGTCGCTCCGAGGGCAACGCTTATCCAGGCGCTGGCATTGGTTCTCGGCAGCATGGTCGGGGCGGGCCTGATCCTGATTCGCAACTTCATGTATAGTTCGTTTCGAACATCCGAAGAGCTCGAGGCGGCAACGGGTCTTTTCGTCATGGGACAAATCCCCAGAATGCCGATCAAGAGGCGTGGGGAGTTGTTGCCCTATCTTTCGGACAAACCAACATCAGCAGCGGCTGAAGCCATACGCAACGTCCGCACATCGATCCTTTTGTCAAACATCGACATGCCGCCAAAAGTGATCATGACCACCTCCTCAGTGCCCGAAGAAGGCAAGACAACCGCAGCGATCGCACTGGCGCATAATTTTTCCGGAATGGGCAAGAAAGTGCTGTTGATCGAAGGTGATATCCGGCGGCGCAGATTTCAGGAGTTCTTCAAGGTAAGGCCAAAAACCGGATTGATAGCGACACTTTCGGACGAGACGCCGTTCGATCAGAGCATTTTTCACGATGAGCACCTGGGTGCTGATGTGTTGATGGCGGAAAGGTCCCGTGTCAATGCGGCCGATTTTTTCTCGTCGGACAGGTTCCGTGACTTCCTGACGGAAATGCGCGAGATTTATGATATCATTCTCATCGACACGCCTCCGGTTCTTGTGGTGCCCGATGCCCGGGTGATCGGACAATATGTCGACGCGACCATCTTTCTGGTGGCCTGGGACAAGACACAGCGCGGCCAGGTCACCGCGGCTCTGCGCGATCTGGAATCCGTAAATCTCGATGTTGCCGGCCTTGTTCTCTCTCAAGTCGACCGAAAAGGCATGCAGAAATACGGGTATGGAAAAGGCTACTATTATGGCAAGGCGTACTACGAGTCAGAGTAATGGTATCGTTCAAGGCAGATATCGAGTAGTCTTGGACCGTACGAGCCGTATCATCTGGAAACGAAACCGTGAGGTTTTCTGTCATGAAAAATATATCCCCATCCATTCTGGCCCTTGTTGCAGCGATTGGCTTGGCCATCCCGACAGCGGGACAAACACAACAACAGACCACCACCCAACCATTCCCGGGAGAGACCGCGCAGCAGTTCGCCACACGCATCGATGCGTGTAACGGAGGCAGAATCCAGTCGGCACGATTTGACGACGGCCGGAGCTTGCTTGGCGTGCGCTGTGACGTCGGGGCCGGGATGGACACCGCCAACGGCATTACCGGAGAGCCGTCAGCTGGTCCTGTTGCCGGCATGTCCGGAGGGCTTGGCGCCGGCGCTGTTGCCGGGATCGCCGCAACAGCGATCGCGATTGCCGTCGTCGCCGGAAGTGGCGGGGGCTCGTCGACACCAAGCACGAATTGACCTGACAGGACCTGACAGGCTGCGCCCTGTCGTCGACAGCGTGACGTGACACGCGATAAAAGGGCAGGGTATTTGGCTGATCTTCCCCGCTTTAATCGGTCACGGCGCTCGTGGCCGTGTTGATGAGTGTCGGCAAGAACTGCCTGAGGGCCCGGCCCCATTTCGTGATCGGCTGTTCTTCGAGAAACACGATGTCGTTGGGGCGCATTTCCATCCGTGTGGCCAGAACGAGATTGACACTGTTCGAGCCATCCAGATGCCACGCGGTAATGGCACCGAATTCAGACGGATCGGTTGACGGGCGAAGGACATATATATTGGCCGGGTTGGCGGTTTCGGTTCTGAACCCGCCATTGCCGTAAAGAACATCCGCCAGGGTCGTCTGTTGCTCGTAGGGCAAGGGGACGCGGTTCTGGGAGGCCACTTCGCCGGTCAGATAGACATAATCGCGCGGCGTTGCGCCAAGCTCTTCACGGGCCAGAAAATTGGACCGTCCTTCCGATAGCTTTTCACGCTGCAGGGAAATTTCGGTCTGCAACATGCCGAGCGTGGTCTGGCGCGCCTGGTTGCGCAGAGAAATCACGTCGATTTCCTGCTGGTAGAATTCAAAGGCGCGATCCAGATCATAGGTCGTGTCGACAAAGATCGCGTCGCCATCGGTGAGCCGCAACCCCTGCAGATCAGGCCGGTCCCGATAGGTCTCGTAGGGGATCTGATAGAGATTGCCGTCGCGATAAAGACGAATGGACGCGAATTGCTCATCCCTGATCCGCATGCCACCGGCAGCGGTCAGGGCGTCGTTCAATGTCAGAGGATTGAGCGTAATCGGAATACGGGTCGAAGAGCCCACGGCACCGCCGATTGTCACACGTTGCGAGTTGAACTCGGTCACTTCGAGCGAGAAGGAAGGATCAATCTGATTGTCGAGAAGGAACTCGAAGAGCCGGTCCTGCGCCTCGCGCAATGTCAGCCCGCCGATCTCGACCCGGCCGATATCCGGGATCGATATCCCGCCATCATCGGCCACCGTATAGCCCTGGCGTTGCTGTTGTGCGGCCAGAAGTCCGCTGAGTTGCTCGACGCTGCCATTCGAGCTTCGCGTCGCCAGAAGAACCACATCGCCCACACCGATCCTGTAGGGCTCGGATGACAGTTCCGGCGGCAGCCGCAGATCCAGCGCCGTGCGCCGCTCATCGGGGATATCGGGGGGGTCGGGCAGATCACCAAGGCCGGGCCCCTCTTGTCCCGAGGCTATCTGGAAG